>JAGAFD010000001.1 GCA_017612805.1 Bacilli bacterium
CATCGGGTCTCGACTTCTTAGATACTAGGTAAAGCGGAGGTTTGGAGGTGGCCAACCTCCATAATAAAGAAAAAGATGGATGATATTTTTTAATAGGGATTTGGTATGTGGCCTAGGTGTTTTAGCTTCTTTTGATTCCCCTTGTTGGTGGTAATATGAACAATGGAACTAATGCTGGTATATGGTATTGGAATTTGAACAATGGATCTAGTAATACGAACTATAACATCGGGTCTCGACCACTTATATATGTTTTTTCATTACATACCATTTTCCTTACCCCTTGGTAAAAATTAGTCGTTCTGGGTTGGATTAGTAAAAAATTGAAAGTCCGATAGACAAATATAAGAATTAAAAAAGGACCAGATATGAAAAGAATAGGATATATATTTGATAAAATAGTTGATATAAATAATATTGAGTTAGCAATTTATCATGCTTCAGCAGGGAAATCAAGGCGAAGAAGTGTTGATAAAATATTAGATAGTCCATCTTATTATGCTAAAGAAATACAGAATCTTTTACTTAACAAAGCATATAATCCGAGTCCATATGTTGAAATGATTATTCATGATGGAAATCACAAAAAAGAGAGAATTGTTTATAAACCAGCCTTTTATCCAGACCAAGTAGTTCATTGGGCTTTAATGCAACAAATTGAGCCTATTTTAAGACGTGGAATGTATGATTGGTGTTGTGCCTCTATTAAACATCGCGGATTACATTATGGCATGAAAAAAATTAAGAAAATATTGGTTGAAGATCGTAAAAATACTAAATATTGTTTAAAATTAGATATTAGGAAGTTTTATCCTAGCATAAACAAAGAATGCCTTAAGAATAAGTTTGCTAATCTTATAAAAGACTGCGATACTTTATGGTTAATTAATGAAATAATTGATAGCGTTGATTCGGGAGTACCTATTGGAAATTATACTAGTCAATGGTTTGCCAATTTCTATTTGCAAGATTTAGACCATTATATTAAGGAAGATTTGAAAATTAAGTATTATATTCGATATATGGATGATATGGTTTTGTTTAGTAATAATAAAAAGAGATTACATCTTGCAAAAAAACAAATAAGTGACTTTATAGCTCATGACTACTTAAAACTAAAAGATAACTGGCAATTATTTAAAGTTGATTCTCGCCCTTTAGATTTTTTAGGTTATCGTTTTTATCGTGGCTATACAACTTTAAGAAGAGGTAATTTTTTGAGAATTAAAAGAAGAGTAAAAAAAGTCTATAAAAAAACTAAACTTAATTTTCATGACGCTAGTGCTATATTAAGTTATAATGGCTGGTTGAAGCATGCCAATTCATATCACTATATTCATCGTTATATAAAGCCTTATATTGATTATGAATTGTGTAAAAATGTTGTAAGAGAAACAATTAAAACGATGGTGAATTAATCTTATTATGTTTTTTTGTTATTAACTAACTATTTATTAGTTAGTTTTTTTGTTATATAATAAAAGTGGTGATGATAATGGCTTTTTATAGTTATATATTTACGGCAAATTATAAGAGATTTAGCAAAAATTTAAAAATGGTTAGTAAAAAATATCATAAGAGTTATATTGGTATGATGTTTGACACTGTATATTCAGTTAAAAAATATGGTATTGGATTAACGGATTATTTAAACTATCAATTCTATTTAAAAAGTAAAGCAGAACGTAAGGAGTATGCCGGAATTAAAATTCAAAATACTTTCTATGAAACGGTATCGCCAAGTGCTTATAAAGAACGTTATACAATTAAACCAAGTTTCTTAAAAGAATTTAGTACTTATACTAAAAGAGCTTTTTTAGTTCCTGATGGAAATAATAAAGATGAGTTTATGAAATATATTAAGGGTAAAGATTATTTCATGTCTAAACCATATGATGGTTTAGGTGGGGCTGATGTTTCAAAAGTTAATGTTAAAGAAATTAAGAATTTAAATGAATATTACAAATATATATGTGATAACCATTTATTCTTAGAAGATTTAGTAATTCAACATGAAGATTTAAATAAATTATGTGCAACTTCAGTAAATACGATTCGTATTATGACTTTTAATGATCATGGAAAGCCAAGAATTTTATGGGCTGGTCTTCGTATTGGTAATGGGGTTAATAGTGTTGATAATTTCCATGCTGGTGGCATGGCATCGCCAATTGATTTAGAAAAAGGAACTTTAATAAATAAAGCGGTAGATAAAGATTTAAATGAATATGAATATCATCCTAAAACTAATACTAAAATTGTAGGTTTTAAAGTCCCATATTTTAAAGAAGTAAAAGAATTAGTTTTAAAAGCTAGTTTAGAATCCGATAAGATATTGGTAGTTGGTTGGGATGTTGCAGTAACCCCAACAGGACCTGTTATTATTGAAGGTAATCGAAGACCTGGCTTTGATGTTGTTCAAGTTGCTGATCGTCGTGGCCGTATGGATATCATTCGCGATGTTTTAGGAAGTATTAACAATGAAAAAAAATAAATTTAGTATTACCGGAATAGCGTTAATAATCTTTTTGCTAATAAGTTTTTTATTAACATTATTACGTTATCAATTTATCGGCAATAACATTGTTGTCTTAAGTGGCTTAAATATCGTTATTTTTAGTAGGTTAGTGAGTATTTTATATTTCATATTTAATTTTATTTTAAATAATGGTATTTACTTTTTATTAATTATCTATATTATTTTAAATATGTTAATTAAAAACGAAAAAGCGATGATGGCTATTAGAATTATTATATTTTTACTAATGGGTGGATTCCTAATATATCTTTTTGTTTCGGATATTGTTACGTTAATTAATCTATTTGGTACAAGTTATCTATTTATGATAGGTATTATTAATGTTTTGTTAATGATTGCTAATTTAATGATTATGTTATCAATCATGATTTATATTATTAATAGTATTCCTAATGGTAGATTATTATATTTTATCAATACCGTTTTAATGGCTGCTTTTATAGTGTTGTCACTACTTTGTAATATTGCCTTATTATTCTTATCAACATTTAATTTCTATTTAATAGTAAGTATTTTATACACAATGGTTATTTTAGTAGTCCGTATTTTAATACCACTATATTTTTATCATAATTAAACTACTATTTAGTAGTTTTTTTTGTTATAATAAAACCGGTGACTAGAATGAATGATATCGTAATTGAAAGTTTAGAACGTGAATTAAAAATCACAAAAGAGCAAATTAAAAATGTATTAGGTATGCTTAGTGAAGGTGCAACCATTCCTTTTATTGCTCGTTATCGTAAAGAAAAAACGGGTGGATTAGATGAAGATCAAATAAGAACTATTGAACAAGCATATAAATATCAAGTTAATTTATATGAACGTAAATTAGATGTTATTAGATTAATTGAAGAAAAGGATTTATTAACGGATGAGTTAAAAAATAGTATTTTAGCTTGTGAAAAATTAGCTGAAGTTGAAGATATTTATCGTCCATTTAAAGAAAAGAAAAAAACGAAAGCAACGGAAGCAATTAATAATGGGTTAGAACCTTTGGCTAAAATGATTATGGCTTTTCCAACTAAAGGTGATTTAGATAGTTTAACTACTAACTTTATCAACGATAAAGTTAAAAGTTCTAAAGAAGCTTTAGAAGGAGCTTCATATATTATTGCGGAATGGATTTCTGATAACTCTTATTATCGTAAATGGATTAGAAATAATGTTTATCATACAGGTTTTATAACTTCAAAAATTAAAAAAGGGGTAACTGATGAGGCTAAAACATTTGAAAGATATTATGATTTTAAAGAAGCTATTAAATCAATTAAACATTATCGTGTCTTAGCCATTAATCGTGGTGAAGATAAAAAAGTTTTAACAGTAAATATTGAATATGATTTAGATGAAATCATTAATTACTTAGAATCTAAAATTATAAAAAATAGTGCCTCTTTTGTAACTCCTTTAGTTAAAGAAAGTATTAAGGATTCATTAAAAAGATTAATCATGCCATCAATTGAAAGAGAACTACGTAGTGAATTAACCGAAAATTCCGAAGTAAAAGCAATTGATACTTTTAGTAAAAACTTAGAACACTTATTATTAACAAGACCAATTAAAGGTCAAATTGTTTTAGGATTTGATCCTGGTTATGTTAATGGTTGTAAGATTGCTGTTGTTGATGAATCTGGTAAATATTTAGATTCAGTAGTAGTAAAACCATTCTTAAATTCTAATCAAGAAAAAAATATTGCCGATTCTAAAAAAATTGTTGCTAATTTAGTTAATAAATATCATGTTAATATTATTTCTATTGGTAATGGTACAGCTTCTCGCGAATCTGAAAAATTAGTAAGTGAAATGATTAAAGAATTTAATTTAGATTGTAAATATGTTATTACATCTGAAGCGGGAGCATCAGTTTATTCGGCATCCAAATTAGCTATCGAAGAATTTCCTAATTTAGAAGTTGAAAAAAGAAGTGCCGTATCAATTGGTAGAAGAATTCAAGACCCATTATCTGAATTAGTAAAAATTGATCCTAAATCAATTGGCGTTGGTGAATATCAATATGATGTTAATCAAAAAAACTTAAGTGAGGCTCTAGATTTTACCACATCAAAAATTGTTAATGAAGTAGGGGTAAACATTAATACAGCTTCAAAATCTATTTTAAAATATATATCTGGTTTAACTGCTAAAGCAATCGATGCATTATATACATATAAAGAAACTAAACATATTGATAATCGTGATGAAATCAAAAAAATTAAAGGGATTACCCCTAAAATCTATGAACAAGCCATTGGCTTTTTAAGAATTAATGATGGAAATAATCCCTTAGATAAAACCGGTATCCATCCGGAAAGTTATGGTATTACTAATGAATTTTTAAAACAAATTAATTTAAATATTAAAGATATTAATACCAAAGAGTTTAAAGAATCTTTAAAAAATATTGATGTTAATAAATATGTTAATTCATTAAATACTGATATTTATACATTAGAAGATATTAAAAAAGAACTATTAAATCCAGGATTAGATCCTCGTGATAATTTAGAACAACCACTTCTTAAAAGTAATGTTTTAACGATTGATGATTTAACTTGTGGTATGAAATTACAAGGAACAGTTCGTAATGTTGCTTCTTTTGGGGCATTTGTTGATATTGGTCTTCATGACGATGGTTTAATTCATATTTCCAAATTAAGCAAGAATTTTGTTAAAGATCCTCTTGATATTGTAAATGTTGGTGATATAATAGAGTGCACGGTTTTAAAAATTGATAAAATTAGTAAAAAAGTTGAGTTATCACTAATCGACTAAATCGGCTATTTTATTTAATTAAAACATTATAAGATATCCTTGGAGGGATAACATGAAAGTATTATTAATTAGTGATTATGATGGAACAATTGGTGATTTATGTATTAGAGCAAATCTAGGTGCTATTCGTGAATTTGTTCAAAAAGGGCATGTTTTAAATATATCAACGGCTAGAACATATCGTGATATTAAAACAGTAACTAATTGTTTAAAAATTGATTATCAATATTTAACTTGTGATAATGGTGCAGTATCTTTTGATGCCAATAATAGAGTAATTAAACTTAATGCATTTAATAAAAGAGAATTAGAATTTTTTAATGATTGTTTAAAAAACAATAAGAATTGCTTAAATATTACATTTATTGATTATCACGGGAATCGTTATTCAAATAATATTCCTAATTATCATTTAGATAGTATTACTTCTATTCAAGTTATCTGTAATCCTTTTTATGATTTAAGTAACGAATTTAGAAATATTCCTGGTTATAAATGTGATCATTATTGTGGTAATATTTATAATATTAAAAGAGCATATGTTAATAAAGCATATGGTGCTAGTAATGTAATAGATCATTTAGCAGAACAAGACAGAGAAGAATATATGGTTTATAGTGTTGGTAATTCTTATAATGATTTATGTTTATTAAAAAAATATAATGGTTATCGAACACCACTTTCTTCTAAAGTGTTAAAAAATAATCAAATTAAAAAGACTAAAAGTGTCCATTCTTTAATTAATAAAATAATATAGTTGTTAAAGGAGTTTATATGAATATAATTAGTTTTTGGTTTTTAAAATTTATGTTTTTTGCCATTCTTGGTTATATCATGGAAGTTATTTTTGCATTATGTAAAGATCATAAACTTATTAATCGTGGGTTTTTATATGGGCCATATTGTTCAATTTATGGTTGTGCTGGTATATTAATGGCTTTAATAAATCCGCGATTAAATATAATAGTAATCTTTTTATTATCAGCAATACTATGTGGTATTTTAGAAGGTATTGCGGGATTCTTACTAGATTATTTTTTCCACATGCGTTGGTGGAATTATCAAAACCAATTTTTGAATATAAATGGTTATACTTGTCCTAAGTATATGATTATTTTTGGTCTATTTAGTATTATTGGGGTATTTTTAATAAACCCTTTTTATGATTATTTATATTCATTAATGAATATGAAGATCTTAAATACTATGACAATTATTTTAATAATTATTTATATTGTTGATACTATTATCAGTGTTATTTTAGTAATGAAATTAAAAAACAAGTTAAATAAAGAAGAACGTATTAATACAACGCTAATTATCGAAAACAAAAAGAATAGTTTACTTAGTTTACTAGGAATAGGCAATTAATTGACTATTCTTTTTTTATTATGGTAAAATTAAAGTAGGATGTGAATAATATGGATAGAGCCAAGAATATTATTGTTTTAGATTTTGTTTTATTAATTGGAAGTTTATTAATTATTTTATGCCCATTATTAAAAATAACCGAGATTAATTATATATTACTTTCAATGTTCTTGCTATATGGTTACATTAGTTCATTTAAATTTTTACTAAGAAGAAATTACCGTGATTTTGAATCACTATATACTTCGATGGCGGCTTTATCTTTTAGTGCAATATTATTCTTTACTAATCTTAATACTAATAAAAGTTTAGCTTTATTTATTCTTATCTGGTCTTTTGTATTAGCAATTATTAAATTAATTAAATGTGATTATTATCATGATTTAAAAAATCCATTATGGATGAGTAAGATGATGAATCTAGTATTATTCTTAATTACTGGTTTTATTTCATCAATTAATTTTAATAGTGGTAACACCGTATCTATTATTGTAATTGGCTATTTCTTTTTAATTAACTTTATAGTAGAATTAATGCATGATGTTTTTGAAATGATTAGAGGTTAATAATGAAATTAGTTAATGATTTTTTAGATTATGAAATACTTGATATGGCTAATGGTGAAAAGTTAGAACGTTGGGGTAACGTTACTTTAGTAAGACCGGATCCTGAAATCATTTGGCCAGTTAAAACGCATCCTGAGTTATGGGATAATGTTGATGCTCATTATTACCGTAGTAATAAGGGTGGAGGAACCTGGGAAGTATATAATAAAAAATTAGATAGTTGGACCATTAATTATAAAGATTTAACTTTTAATTTGAAATTAATGGGTTTTAAACATACTGGTTTATTTCCAGAACAAGCTTATAATTGGAATTATTTAGATAATGTTATTAAACCAGGTGATAAAGTATTAAACTTGTTTGCTTATACTGGTGCTGCCTCAGTTAAAGCACTATCTTTAGGTGCTAGTGTTGTTCACGTTGATTCATCTAAAGGAATGATTGACTGGGCTAAAGAAAATGTTAAAGCATCTGGTTTAGAAGATAAACCAATTAGATTCTTAGTTGATGATTGTATTAAATTTGTTAAAAGAGAAATTAGACGTGGTAATAAATACGATGTCATTATTTTAGACCCACCATCATTTGGTAGGGGATCTAATGGTGAAGTTTGGGATATTAATAAGGATTTATATCCCTTATTAAATGATTTATGTGAGTTACTAAGTGATAATGTTAAAATGGTTTTAGTTAATTCATATACTACGGGTTTATCAAAAACCGTAATTGAAGATTTATTAAATTTAACGGTTAATAAAAAAATTCCTGGTACCATTGAAAGCGACGAGCTAGGAATTAAAATGAAGGATAGTAATCTTATATTACCTTGCGGTATTTATGCCAGATGGACTAAATTATAGTATATAAAAATCATCTTTTCATATATTTAAATGAAAGGATGATTTTTTTTGGAAATATTAAAAGTATCTTCAAAGTCTAACCCTAGTAAAGTTGCTGGAGCGATTGCCAATATTTATAGGGAAGAAAAAATAGTAGAAATACAAACTGTGGGAGCTGGTTCATTAAATCAGGCAATTAAAGCAATTGCTATAGCGCGAGGATTTATTGCCACATCCGGAGATAACTTAGTCGTAATCCCTGCCTTCAGTGATGTATTAATAAATGGGGAAGAAAAAACAGCTATTCGCTTAATTATTGAAGCTAAATAGCTGTTTTTTAATGATTAATAATAAATGTTGCTATGATTACACCTAAATTAATAATGATTAAGGCAATAGCAGCAATTGATACAAAGCCAAACTCATTAACTTCTTTTTCATCGTCATCATAATAATTAACATTACCATTTTTTAAAATATGAGTTTTACCACGCGATTGATTTTGATTTTCATAAGTTTGTAAAATACTATAATAAGCATCTTGTAAACTTTGATCATTCATCGTTTGCGGTTTATCGATAATAATGGATAAATTATCAACGGTTTGTTGAATTTCGGGTGTTAAATAACTATATGCTTGTACTAAATGAAAATGGGTTTGCGCTAATCTTTGTAAAAAATCTGTTGGCGGAATAAGATTTGGCTTTTGCATTGACATATATGCTAAAATACTTCTTTCATATTCTTCTGACGCTAAGATTCTAGCTTTAATAATATTTATTAACAAAGTACTATCGATTCTGTTTAATTCTAGATCATTAACAAATTTAGGTGAATCTGCTAAAGATTTTAAATCAAATTTAGTGATATTAACGCTATCCATCCCATTAGAAATGATATCGTTATCATAAGTGATATCGTCAATACCATGCTGATAGAAATATTCAATATATTGTTGATTATCCATATCATTCACCTATGGTAATAATATCAAAATTATTAAAAATTTTCAATAATCATTAAATTTATATTTTGGTTATTAAAAAGAATCATAATTAATAATTTTTAATAACAAAAAAATGATTATTAGTTTATTAATAATCATCGATAATTTAAAAATCCACTTTTGACCAAGTAAATTAGAAGTGCTATTTATATGGCCAGAAAGGAGGTATTTTATGAATCAAGTAGTTATTGTTGGCCGATTAACGCAAGACTTAACGGTTGAAGAATCAGAAAACGGTGTAAAAAGAACATCGGCTAATGTTGCGGTTAACCGTGGTTATAAAAATGTTGATGGTATTTATGAAACTGATTTTATTCGTTGCGTTTTTTGGAATGGTATAGCAGAAACGACAGCTACTTATTGTCACAAAGGAGATATTGTTGGTGTTAAAGGTCGCTTACAAACTTCTTCTTATGAAAAAGATGGTGAAACTAAATATTCCGTAGAAATCATTGCGGAAAAAGTAACATTCTTATCTAACAAAAAGAATGCCGATATTAAAACGGTATCTACTGATGATTAAAATTCATCATAAAATAAATCATCCGGTTTAACTCCCAACAAACTAGCTATTTTCTTAGCCATTTTATAAGTTAATGTTCTTTGATTATTTTCAATTTGGGAATAAAATGGTTCACTAATTTTTAATAGGGTTGCCATCTCTTTAACTTTAATATTCTTTTTAATTCTTAAATCTTTTAACTTTTTCATACTTTTATTATAGCTTATAATTAACAATAAGTTAACTATAAACTATTCGTTATTTTCATTACCTATAATTATTTTTAGGTGATATTATGTTTAATGGTGAAAGGCTTAGAAAACTCCGTATCGAAAAAGGCTTAACTCAACAAGAACTTGGAGACTTGATAAATGTTACTAAAGCTGACATAAGTATGATAGAGAATAACAAAAGATCTCCTAAAATAAGTTCTATTATTGAATTCATGATGATCTTCAATGTATCTAGTGATTATTTATTAGGTGCTGATTCAATAATTAAAGAATATAAAAATGCTGAAGTTGCTACTACGATAATGACAAAAGAGGAAATAAAATTTATTGAAGAATTAAAAAAGAATAAATTAGTTTATGACATCTTATTAGAAGATCCTTTAAGAGGAGTAACTCTTATTAATAAGAAAATAGGTTAAATTTAAAAAAATCACATAATTTTAATTAGGTGATTTTTTTGTTTAAATTAATTAAAAATCTACTTATGATTATAATCTTTATTATTTGTTTATATCTAACTACTATCCTAAATAATCAAATTATTAAAAGAAGTACAATTTATCAAGATATTATTAAATATAAAAGTAATTATGAGACGCCATTTATTGAATCGACTATTATTGATAATAAATATTTAATAGTAGGAAGCATTGGTAAAAAAGTAAATGTTAATAAAAGTTATTACCAAATGAAAAAACTTGGTTTTTATCATGCTAACTTTTATAGTTATGATTATCAAAAACCATATCTTAATAAAAAATATATTATTCTTAAATTTAATCCCTTATTAAAATCAATTGTCGTTATATCTAATTATGAAGTACCTTTTTTTACTAGCGTTACCACTTTTGAAAGCTATCCGTATCAATTAAATATGATCTTTATTAATAAGTATAATTATCATTCTTTAAAAGACGAAATAAATTATGGTAACTTCATTTATTTAGAAGATGATTTAACGTTTAGCGAAGTAATTTATTTAACTAATTATTGGTATCAAAAGGGTTTTAAAATAATTAAATTAGATGATTTACAATTAAACTAATCTTTGCTATAATTTATCTAGCGTTTAACTTTATTTTAAAATTTATATATAGAAAAGAAGATGATTTTAATGAGTAAAATTAAAATATTCGCCCTAGGTGGGTTAGATGAAGACGGCAAAAATACGTATTGTATTGATATTAATAACAATATCTTTATTTTTGATTGTGGCTTAAAATATGCCAATGAAAATCTTTATGGTATCGATTATATAACTGCTGATTTTTCTTATTTAGAAAAGAATAAAAAACGTATTAAAGGGGTGTTTATTACCCATGGCCATTACGAAAATATGGGTGCAGTAAAGGACTTAGTTAATACCATTAAAAACATTCGTATCTTTGCTACTAAATATACTAAAAAGATTTTAATATTTGATGGAGTAAACGAAGATAATATTTATGAAATTATACCGCATAAAAAATTAGTGTTTGGTGATATTTCGATTTTTCCTATTAATGTAAATCATAGTTGCCCAGATGCAGTTATGTTTGTAATTAATACTCCAGATGGTGCTATTTGTTATACGGGGGATTTCTTAATTGATCCGGCAATGAGTGGTAACTTTGATATGGATTTAGGCCGTATCGCATATGTTGGTAAACAAGGGGTATTAGCCCTTTTAAGTGAATCACCATTCAGTGAAAAAAATGGTTTCACATCACCAAACCATCGTTTAAAAGAATTCTTTAAAGATACGATTAATCGTAATAAAGAAAGAATCATTTTTTTAGTATTACCATCAAATATTTATGCTTTACAAGAAATTTTAGATGGCGTAGTAAATACCCATCGTAAAGTATTGTTGATGGGTAAAAAATTACAATATGTATTAAAGATGGGTAAAGAAGAAGGTTATTTAACTTATGATGACAATATTATTGGCGATTTATCAAATGTTAATGATGCTGATTCAATTATTATTGTTAGTGATGAAAGAGATAACCAATACGGATCAATTTCTAAAATCTTAAATGGATATGATAAATTTATTAAATTAAAAAATACTGATACGATTGTTTTTGCAGAACCAAAATATGATAGTACGGAAAAAGTATTAGTAAAAGTTCAAAATGACTTAGCAGAAGCTGGCTGTAATATTATTAATATTCCAAAAGATAAAACCCTTTTATACCATGCTTCTTCTGAAGACTTATTATTAATGCTAAAATTATTGAATCCTAAATACTACATTCCGGTTCGCGGTGAATACCGTTACATGGTTAATAATGCTAACTTAGTTAATAGTATTGGATTTTCTGCTGAAAACATTATCTTAAAACAAAATGGTGACGTTATTGAAATTGAAGATGGTAATTTATTAGATACTTATGAACATATTAAAGTAAATGATATTTTAATTGATGGTAACTCATCTGATGATGTCGGCGATTTGGTTATTAAAGATCGTCAAATGTTAAGTGAAAATGGTATTGTATTAATTAGTGCAACTATTGATAAGAATAATAAAAAAATATTGGTAGAACCAAAAATCACTACTAGAGGATTTATTTATGTAAAAGATTCAGCGGAAATGATTAAAGAAATCCAAAATATTAGTTTAGAAGTTATTGAAAGAAATATTACCTCTAACTATGTTGATTTTAATAATATTAAAAATGAAATTAGAGAAGATTTAGGAAGATATTTATATCAAGAAACTGAATGTAAGCCTATGATTATTGCAGTTATTCAAGAAGTAGAAGTATAAAATATGGTTATCTGGTTATCATAGTAATGGTGATAAAATTGGATAACATTGAATTTTTAAATTATATTTATCAAAATGCTAAAATGGGTGTTATAGGAATTGAACATATTGAAAACAATATATTGAATGATGATTTAAAGCATCTTATTTTAAAACAAAAACAAGATTATCAAGATATTGTTGATGAAGCTAAAGCTTTATTTAAAAGATATCATAAAGAAGAAAAAGATATTTCTACTATGGCAATTATTGGTAGTTATATTTCGGCTAAGTTTAATTTATTGAAAGATAATAATACTAACACGGTTGCCAAAATGATGATTGAAGGTAGTAATAAAGGAATCATTGAAATTACCGAAAAGATGAATAATTATCATGGTGATAATCATGAATTAATTCTTTTAGCCAAAAAACTATTACGAAGTGAAGAATACAATTTAGAGGAATTAAAGAAATATTTATAACTAACTATTTAAATAGTTAGTTTTTTTTGTTATAATTAGAATGGTGATAGTAGATGGCTAAGCGTAAACAAAAAAGAAGTAGTACAACTAAATCTTTCGGCCATAGTGCAGAACTTACTGGTTTAATCCTAATTTTATTAGGTATTATTGGCTTTGGTTTTGGCCCAGTAGGAACATTCTTAAAGAAGTTCTGTATGTTCTTAACCGGTGAATGGTATTTCATAGTACTATTTGGTTTATTATATTTTGGGGTTTATATGGTTATTAAAAGAAAATTTCCTAAATACTATAAACCACGTTTAATCGGTATTTATATTATTGTGATGGTTATTTTAGTTGCTAGTCATTTTGAATTTATTAATACTAGTTTAAGATTTAAAGAAATTATCAAATTAACATGGCATGAATATGTTGCTCGTATTCATACGGTAAATAGTATGGGTGGCGTATTTGACACCGGTAGTACCAACATTATTATTGGTGGTGGTATGATTGGTGCTTTACTTGCTGGTTTAATGGCTCAATTACTTGGTAAAGTAGGTACCATTATTACTCTAGTAGTATTGGGTATTTTTGGTATTATATTATTATTTGATATTACCATTGCTGATATCTTTGAAAAAATTAAAAACTTCTTCTTTAACAAAGATGGCGAATCTGACGAAGATGATGATAAAGCTTCATTAAGTCGTTCTAAACGTGATAAAGAAGTAATTATTACTAATAGTGATGAACCAGAAGATCATAAAATTGTAATTACAAGTATGGATGATATCAAAGAAGGAAAACCGGTTTCTGAAAAAACGGAAGCTATTGAAGTAATGCAAAATAGTAATTATCGTCTTCCTTCAATGGATTTATTAGATGATCCAGTTAAGAATCGTAAAACGGCAACGGAAGAAGAAATTCATCGTAATCGTGAAGCCTTAGAAAAAGTATTAGGTGATTTCCAAATTAAAGGAACGGTTGTGGAAATTCATGTTGGACCTTCAGTAACACAATATGAAGTGTCTATTCCTGCCGGTACTAAAGTAAGTCGTATTGTTTCAATTAATAAAGAAATAGCTCTTGCACTTGCGGCAACAGATGTCCGTATTCAAGCGCCAATTCCTGGTAAATCAACCATTGGTGTTGAACTTCCTAATAAGAATGTTTCACCAGTTAAGATTAAAGAAATTTTAGGTAATATTCCATCTAAAGATATGGATTCAAAATTGTTAGTATCTTTAGGTAAAGATATTATGGGTCGTGTTAAAACTGCTGATATTTCTAAAATGCCACATTTATTAGTAGCAGGTTCTACTGGTAGTGGTAAATCGGTATGTATTAATAGTATTATTGCATCTATCTTAATGCGTTATCGCCCTGATGAAGTAAAACTAGTTTTAGTAGATCCTAAAAAAGTAGAATTATCCAATTATAATGGCGTTCCACATTTACTATGTCCTGTTGTAAATGATCCTAAAAAAGCCAACGCTACATTACAAAAGATTGTTGCAGAAATGGATAAACGTTATGATATTTTCTCTGATAACAACGTAAAAAATATTAGTGGTTATAATGAATATGTTGAAAAAGAAAATAAAAAACCTCATGATATGCCACTTAAGAAAATGCCATATATCGTTGTAATTATTGATGAGTTAGCTGATTTAATGCTAGTTGCCTCTAAAGAAGTTGAAGACTCAATTATGCGTATTACCCAAATGGCTCGTGCCGCTGGTATTCATTTAATTGTAGCAACACAAAGACCTTCAACTGATGTAATCACTGGTGTTGTTAAAGCTAATATTCCATCACGTATATCATTTGCTGTATCAAGTCAAATTGATTCAAGAACTATTTTAGATATGGCTGGAGCCGAAAAGTTACTTGGCCGTGGTGATATGTTATATTTACCAATGGGTGAGAATGTTCCAATTCGTATTCAAGGATGTTATATTTCTGATAGCGAAATTGAACGTCTTATTAAATACGTATGTAACGAACAAAAAGCACAATATAATGAAGAGTTTGCTAATGTATCGTCATCAACACCACAATCTGGTGGTGGGGGAATGGCTGATGGCGCCGATGATCCATTATATGATGAAATTGTTGAATTTGCGGTTTCAACCGGAAAGATCTCAGCATCATTAATTCAACGAAGATTCCGTCTTGGTTATAATCGTGCCGCAAGATTAGTTGATCTATTAGAAGAACGCGGTATTATTGGACCACAAAATGGTTCTAAACCAAGAGAAGTTTTAGTAAAACTCGATAATAAAGAACAATAAACACCTAAAGCATTAGGTGTTTTAATTTTGCATAATCAATAAAAATACGTTATAATACTTTATGAAGTGGTGATTTTATGAAAATCGATACAGTAGAATTAAACACAATGGCTGTTAGAGTAAGTCAATATCCAGAAGATAATTTACCAGAATTTTTATTATGTGGTAGAAGTAATGTTGGTAAAAGTTCTTTTATTAACACTTTATTAGCTCGTAAAAATTTTGCTAGAACATCGGCTACTCCTGGTAAAACTCAAACACTTAATTTTTATTTATGTAATAATGCTTTCTTTTTAGTGGATGTTCCTGGTTATGGATATGCAGCCGTTGATAAACAAAAGCAAAAGAAATTTGGTTTAATGATTGAAGAATATATTAAAACTAGAGAAAATTTAAAAAGAGTATTTATGTTAGTAGATTTCCGTCATAAACCAAGTGAAGATGATATTTTAATGCTAAACTTCTTAAGATATTATGATATGCCAGTAACTATTATTGCTACTAAATATGATAAAGTTAATACTAATCAAAGAATAAGATTAGAAAAACTATTAAAAGAAACATTAAACTTAAATGAAAATGATTCATTTATTACTTTTTCATCAGTTACTAAAAAAGGCCGTGAAGAAGTATTTGATTTAATCAGTAAAGAATTAAACTAATTCGTCAAACAGACGAATTTTTACTTGTTTTAAAATATTTAATTATTCTATAATTAAAGTAGGTGATAAGTATGAATAATAAAGGTTTTACATTAGTAGAAGTATTAGCAACTGTTGCTATATTAGGAATCTTAATTGGACTAACGGTACCAGCAAGTATTGCAATTGGAAATCGTATTAAAACCAATATGTATTGTAAAAAGATTACGATGCTAGAAAAAAGTGCTGTTTTATATGGCCAAGATAACTATGATTTAGTATATAGTAAAGGTACTACTGGATTAACGATCAAAGTATCTGATTTAGTTATTAATGGATATTTAAAGAAAGATAATAAAGATCTTGAAGTTGGTAAAGGGGCGATTGTTAATCCTAAAACGAGTGGTAGTTTAGATAATTATCGTATTCGTTTAAAAGTAGACAATGTTAATACTAAGAACCGTGTTACAGCAACTTGTATTGAATCTGATTGTACTAATTTATGTCCAGAATAGTTTGCAACATCATTAATTCTATGTTATTATTAAAAACCAGAAATGTGGGTGATTTAAATGAAAAAGACAGTTTGTTTAATTGGTCGACCTAACGTTGGTAAATCAACGCTTTTTAATCGTCTTATCAAAGAAAAGAAAGCTATTATCATGGATGAACCTGGTATAACTCGTGATCGTTTATATGGTAATGTTTTTTATAATAATAAAGCTTTCTTACTAATTGATACTGGTGGAATTACTTTTGAAGAAGGTAATTTTAATGAAGATATTAAATTGCAAGCGGAATTAGCAATTAATGAATCGGATGTTATTATCTATTTAGTTGATGGTAGAACACCAATTACTAGTGATGATATTGAAATTAGGAATTTATTAATGCGTTTTAATAAAAAAGTGGTAGTTGCCGTAAATAAATTAGATAATGATAATCTAGCCAATGAAGTATATAATTTTTATGAATTGGGATTTGCTAATGTTTTTGCTATTTCAGCCGCCCACAATCTAGGAATTAAAGAATTATTAGATGAAGTAACCGCCGATTTTAGTGAAGTAGAAGAAGTTAAATCATCTTATCCAAGAATTAGCTTAATTGGAAGGCCAAACGTTGGTAAATCATCTTTAGTCAATGCTATGTTAAACGAAGAAAGAAGTATTGTATCTGATGTTGCTGGTACTACAAGAGATAGTATTGATACTAATTTCCGTTATGAAGGTAATACCTATACTTTAGTAGATACTGCCGGAATGCGAAAAAAAGGTAAGATTTATGAAAATGTTGAAAAATATAGTTTAATTCGCAGTTTAAAAGCAATTGAAAATAGTGATGTATGTGTTTTAGTTATTGATGCTTCTGAAGGTATTATTGAACATGATAAACATATTGCGTCATATGCGATTGATGCTGGTAAAGGTTTAGTATTATGCGTTAATAAATGGGATTTAATTGAAAATAGTGATGAAAAGATCAAAGAATGGAAATTATTATTAAAGCATGAATTTCAATTCATTCCTTATGTTAAAGTAGTATTTTTATCAGCTAAAACTAAAAAACGTGTTCACACGTTAATGCCAGAAGTATTAACAGCTTACGAAAATAATAATAAAGTTATTAAAACTAGTTTATTAAATGACTGTATTGTTGATGCCGTAAGTTTACATGAACCACCTTCATATAAAGGAAGAAGATTAAAAATATTATTTGTTAATCAAACTAGCTCTAATCCACCCAAATTTACTTTTAGTGTTAATTCGAAAAATTTAGTTCATTTTAGTTATCAAAGATATTTAGAAAATAAGATTCGTGAGTCTTTTGATTTAACCGGAACACCAATTATAATTCAATTTAAAAATCGTAGTGATAAGTAACAACTTATCACTTTTTTCATATAAATAAATAGGTGATTATATGAATAATGAATTATTAGATAAAGTAGAAGCAAAGACCAATGTATCGAAAGATACTTTAACTTTATTAGCTAAAAAAATTGAAGACTCTAATTTAACGGATGAATCAGTATTAAGGGATGTTATTAAAACTTTATCTAAAATAACTAATAAAGATGTCTCAAAGGAGAGGGAAGATAAAATAATCAACGCGATTATGAATAATAAGATTCCAAATAATATTGATAAATTCTTTTAATTTGGTTCTAAGAATTCTTGCTTTACATAAGTATTACTATAAAGTGAGGTATATATGGAAAGAAAAGAAATTATTGAAAATTTAAAAAATCGTGGTAATGGTGAAATTTATTTAGGAGTTGTAGGTAGTGTACGAACTGGTAAATCAACCTTTATTAAAAAACTAATTGAAAAAATGATTGTACCAAATATTGATGATGAATTTATTAAAAAACAATGTTTGGATGAAATCCCTCAAACCAGTGGCGGAAAAAATATTATGACGATTGAACCAAAGTTTGTTCCATCTAATGGGGCATTAATTGAACTTGATGGTTTAAAAACTAATATTAAGTTAGTTGATTGTGTTGGTTTTGTAACGCCAAACGCGATAGGTTATTTAGATAATGATGGGAATCCTCGTATGGTAAAAACTCCTTGGTATAGTGAAGAGATTCCGTTTATTGAAGCTGCTGAAATTGGAACGCAAAAAGTTATTAAAGATCATGCCACCATTGGTATAGTAGTTACTTGTGATGGATCATTTTCTGAACTTTCTAGAGCTGATTACATTGAACCTGAAGAAAAAGTGATTAATGAATTAGTCAGTATTGGAAAACCATTTGTAATTATTGTTAATACCAATGATATTAATAGTAATAGTTGTATGGAAGTAGTAAATGAACTTAAAAATAAATATGAAGTTCCTATTCTACCAGTTAATATTGACATGATGAACGATAATGATATTAATAATATTTTAAGAGAAACTTTATATGAATATCCGGTAGATAATATTGAAATCAAAATTCCAGAATGGATATCAGTATTACCAAGTAGCCATTATTTAAAAGAGCATTATTTAACTTGTATTAAAGAAAGTGTTAAGACTGTTAGAAAAGTAAGAGATGTTGATGGAATTATTAGTGCTTATGAAGATAGTCCTTTTATAAATAAAGCTTTTATTAGTAAAATTGATTCTAAAACCGGTATTGTGGAATTAACTCTTGAAAGTGATGATGCATTATATGATGAAGTATTAAGTGAATATATGAATGGTAAGAAAAATTCTAAAGCTGAAACATTGCGTATTTTTGCTAACTATGATGAATTAGAAAAAGAACAAAACACCATTAAGCAAGCATTAAAAATGGTTAAAAATGGTGGTTATGGTATTGTCTATCCGGAATTAAAAGATATGCGCTTAGAAACACCAGAGATTATTAAACAGGGTGGTAAGTACGGTGTTAAATTAAAAGCTATTGCCCAGTCGATTCATATGATGAAAGTGGATGTCGAAAGTGTATTTGAACCAATTATCGGTTCTGAACTACAATCTAAAGAATTAATTGATCATATTATGAAAGATTATGAATCCGATCCATCAAGTATTTGGAAAAGTGAAATCTTTGGTCGTAGTTTAGATGAAATTGTTAAAGAAGGTATTCAAGCTAAATTAGCAATGATGCCAGACCAAACTCGTTATAAATTACAAAGTACGGTAACTAAAATAGTTAATAAAGGATCGAATAATTTAATTGCTTTAGTTTTCTAGGTTTGACAAATAAATAATAATATGTTATTATTTCAAACCGTGGGGTGAAAATGGTGAGTGAATTAAACGCAAAAAATATTATATTATATCAAGCAGGTTTAGACCATTTTAAAAAAGAATTAAAAAATAAAATTGCTTATGCATATGATACATATTGTTATAGTAAATTAGATCCATTATTTATTACTTTAAAAGAAATGGATAAGAAAACTTTTAACAAAGTAAATAAAAATCTTATTGGCGTTTGTGATAATCGTGCAATTGCTGATTTTCCAAAAACAATGAATTATTTAGTACAAAATATTGATTTGGCTAAAACTTATTTAGAAGAATACAATCAATATAAAATATTTATTAAAAATTTTGCGGCTTTATGGGTTGAAAGAAAACAAACTGAAGCTAATGAATGTTATTTAGAATGTCGTTTAAGAATAATTGCTAAATTAAAACAATCATATCGCAAAAGTTATGAAGAACGTGGTTTTACTGACGAACAATTTTTACTTGAATTATTAGGTAGTTTGCCTAAACATTTAGATGAAGAAATGAGAGCTTCTTGTGCTGAATTAAGAATTAAATTAATGAATGATCTTAATGGTAGAGATTTTAAATCTCGTAAAGATCGTCGTTTAGTAAATCAACGTCGTATGGTTGGTCATATTAAACCAATAAATAATATGTAAATAAATAATCAAATAAATGCCAATTTTGTGGCAAATATTTGGTTTTTTTATGCTAAAATAGCGATTTTTCTTGCATAAATACGGCATTTTTGGTACTTTTAGATTGTAAGGGTAACATAATGCCCGTACATATAATAGATTTTATTTTAGGAGGTAAAATTATTATGTCAAAAACTGAATTAGTAGAATTCATCGCTTCTAAAGCTGGATTAACAAAAGCAGATGCTGCTCGTGCTTTAGATGCTGCAGTAGAAGGTATTACTGCTGGTCTTAAAAAAGAAGGAAAGGTTGCTTTAGTTGGTTTTGGTACATTTGCTGCTAAAAAACGTCCTGCTAGAGAAGGTATTAACCCATTAACAAAACAACCAATTAAGATTGCTGCTAAAACTGTTGCATCATTCAAAGCTGGTTCTAAATTAAAAGACGCTTTAAACTAAGATAAGCAAATTAAATAACCCTTTATAAAGGGTTATTTTTTTTATGGCTTTTTATATAACTTTTTGTTATACTTAAAGTAGGAAAGTAATAAAAAAGGATGAATAAATATGAAATCATTTTTTAAAAACCATATTAAATTAATATTTGCTTTTATTTTAGGTGGCCTTATTTCTAGTAGCATTGTAGTTATTTTTGCTATTTCTTCTAATAATATAACTTATACACCACCACAAGGAGTATCAGCTAATACTGTAGCTAATGCCTTGGATGATTTATATAATATTACGGAGCAAAGAATTAATCTAAATAATATGCCAATGCCTACACACTTTTTACATGATGGCACTAATATGCCAGATGAAACTTCACCAACTACTACGAATGAATATTCACGCGTTTATTTAGGCTATTATGAAGATGTTATTTATGGTAGTAATGAAGCTCAATATGGAGTTTGTATAGTAATGCATGATGACCTATTTGAATTAGCAAATCCTAGGATGCATTGCTTTAGGCCTAACAGCATTCTGTTGGAGACAGCTCACTTAAGACAAGTGTTTCCTGCTTTTGAATGTAACAATGAATATTGTGAAGGCTCAGAAGTTGATTCGATTTATGTTTCGTGTCGAGTTTATTATAATGGCAGTGTTTCTTGTCATGATGATATATTTGGCGGAAGTTGTTATTTATATACCGATTATGAAAATGAAGATCGCTGTTGGTAATAAATAAAAGTAGAGAGGAAAAAGAATATGCAAAAGTTTACTAAATTTATTAAAAATAACATAAAAATAGTAATTGGCTTTATTTTAGGCGGAATTCTTTTCGGTGGTGTTACTTTTACAGCGGCATCTTCTGGAAACGCTAGCGGAGTAACTTATACAACTTCCGGTACCACTACAACGGTTCAAGCAAAAATAGATGAATTATATGGAAAAACGTCTTCGTGGTTTGATGTTAACAATATGAGTGCACCAACTAATTATTTATTTGATGATCATGCTCCAGATGCAACATCACCATTATTTCCACCAGAAGGTAAAAGAGTATATTTAGCATATTATCCTGATGGAAACATTGGCGTATGTATTTTTAAGGATAATGAGCAACATTGCTTTAGAAGTATCGAATGGATTGCCGAATCAAAGCATCTTCAAAGTATATTTCCTAGTAGCGAATGTCATTATGAATACGGCATCTTAGTTTGCGATAATAATGAAGCAGGGTGTTTTATTCAAAACGATGGCATAGTTAATTGCTGGGATAAGATTGAATACGAGGAGTGCACCGCAGGATTAGATAACAATTGGTGCGGATAATTATTAAAATAACTTATAAAAGAGTTATTTTTTTATGCTAAAAAATGATTGAAACCCACTTGACTTTATAGTATAATTTTAGTATTAAACGCATTTTGGGATATGGTGGTTTATGAATCATTATTTTACTGATAATTCGGATTTAAAAAGTGAATTAAAAAATATTGTGTATCACTATAATGATTATACTTTTAACTTTACTAGTGATAATGGGGTATTTTGTAAAGATCGTATTGATTTTGGTAGTGATTTATTAGTAAAAGCATATTTAAAAAATGCTAGAAATAATCTTGATATTTTAGATGTTGGTTGTGGCTATGGTTTTATGGGTTTAGTAATAGCTAAATTAACCAATTCACATGTAGATTTAATTGATATTAATAAACGAGCACTTCACTTATGTGAAATGAATATTAAATCATTAAAAGTTGATGCTAATTGTTTTTATAGTAATATTTATGAAAACGTTTCTAATAAATATGATGTTATTATAACAAACCCGCCAATTAGGGCAGGCAAAAAGGTGGTTTATGGTATTTTAAAAGAGGCACTAAATCATATGAAACCAAATGGTGAATTATGGTTTGTTATAAGAAAGAATCAAGGAGCTTTATCAGCAATCAAAGATATTAGTGATTTATATGATTGCACTGTGGTTGATAAAGCCAAAGGATTTTTAATAATTTGTGCAAAAAGCCGTTGACAAGGAATAATATAACTGATAAAATTATAAATTGGTGACGTATTGTTTTTTCTTGTACAATATAGGCTCAAAAAAATCTTATGCATAGGGGTGAAACGAATTGGCATACAAAGTAAAAAAATTTGGTGACCATCGAGAAAGAAGAAGTTTCTCAAAAATTAAAAACACCTTAGAATTAAACAACTTATTGGAGATTCAAAAGAAGTCATATCACGATTTCTTAGAAAATGGAATTAAGGAAATATTTGACGAAATATTTCCAATAGAAAGTTTCACTGGTAATATTTCACTAGAGTTTGGTGATTATTATTTTGATGAACCACGCTATACGATTAAGGAAGCAAAAGAACGTATGGTAAACTATGCTGCTCCTTTAAAAGTTCAAGCTCGTGTATTTATTCATGAAACCGGAGAAGTTAAAGAACAAGAAATCTTCTTAGGTGACATGCCTTTAATGACTGATGCTGGAACATTTATTATTAATGGCGCAGAACGTGTTATCGTATCACAATTAGTAAGAAGTCCATCTATCTACTATAAACAAGAAATAGATAAGAATGGCCGTCATATTATTAGTTCTGAAGTTATCCCTAATAAAGGTACTTGGTTAGAATATGAAACAGACGCTCGTGATGTTTTATATGTACGTATTGATCGTACTAGAAAAGTTACAATTACAACTTTCTTAAGAGCTTTAGGTTTATCTAATGATGAAGACATTATTAGTGTTTTTGGTGAGAACCAATATATTTTAAATACTATTGAAAAAGATAGTACTAAAAATACTGATGAAGCTTTAATTGAAATTTATGAAAAATTAAGACCAGGAGAACCAGCTACACTAGATTCTGCAAAGAACCAATTAGTAGTTAGATTCTTTGATTCATTCCGTTATGATTTAGCTAAAGTAGGTCGTTATAAATTTAATAAGAAATTAAATGTATTAGATCGTTTAGTAGACTGTACATTAGCTGAAGATATTAAAGACGGTAAAAAGATTGTTGCTAAAAAAGGTACTTTAGTAACTAAAGAAATATTAGAAGAATTAAGACCATTATTTGAAAAAGGTTATGGTGTTAAAGAAACTATTATTAATGAAGAATTAGATGAATATAATAAAATTCAAGAAGTTTTAGTATATGATAAGAAAGATGATAGCAAAATAGTTAAGATTATTGGTAATGATCAATCAATTACTGTTAAACGTTTAACTATTTCTGATGTATATGCATCAATATCTTATTACTTAAACTTACTTGATGGTATTGGATCATTTGATGAAATCGATAATTTAGGAAATAGACGTATTCGTCAAGCCGGAGAATTAATTTCTAATCAATTTAGAACTGGTATTGCTCGTATGGAAAGAGTTATTAGAGAACGTATGACAACTCAAGAAATTGATGCTGTTACACCTAAATCTTTAATTAACATTCGTCCAGTTACTGCTGCATTAAAAGAATTCTTTGGTTCATCTCAATTATCACAATTCATGGATCAAATTAACCCAATTGCTGAGTTAACTAATAAACGTCGTTTATCTTCTCTAGGTCCAGGCGGATTATCAAGAGAACGTGCTGGTATGGAAGTACGTGACGTTAACCCAAGTCACTATGGCCGTATTTGTCCAATTGAATCACCAGAAGGTCAAAATATCGGTTTAATTACATCACTTGCTAGTTATGCTAAAGTTAATGAATATGGTTTCTTAATGACTCCATATCGTAAAGCAGCTAATGGTGTTGTATCTGATGAAATCGTTTATTTAACTGCTGATGAAGAAAAAGATTTCTATATTTCTCAAGCATCTATCAATATTGATGCAAAAGGCAATATTTTAGATGATAAATGTATTGTTCGTTTAAACGATGATACGGTTATCGTTCCAAAAGAAAAAGTTAATTATGTCGACGTAAGTCCAAGTCAAGTAGTAGCTATTACTACAAGTTGTATTCCATTCCTTGACCATGATGATGCTCACCGTGCGTTAATGGGTGCGAACATGCAACGTCAAGCAGTTCCGGTATTAAAACCAGAAGCTCCAATTGTTGGTACTGGTGTTGAATACATTGCTGCTCGTGATTCAGGTTCTACAATTGTTTGTAAAGCTGACGGTGTAGTTGAATATGCTGATGGATTGCGTATTGACGTTAAAACTGCTAAAGGAAAAGATACTTATTATTTAGCAAACTTTGAACGTTCAAATGCATCAAGTTGTATTAATCATCATCCAATTGTTAAAAAGGGTGATAGTGTTCATGTTGGTGAAGTTATTGCTGATGGACCAAGTTGTGAAAAAGGTGAGTTAGCTTTAGGTAAAAACTTAACGGTTGCCTTCATGACTTTTGATGGATATAACTATGAAGATGCCGTTGTATTAAACGAAAGATTAATTAAAGATGATGTTTATACATCACTTCATATTGAACATTATGATATTGAATGTCGTGATACTAAATTAGGTCCAGAAGAATTTACAAGAGATATTCCAAATGTTGGTGATGAAGCTCGTAAAAACTTAGACGCTAATGGTATTATTCGTATCGGTACTGAAGTTAAAGAAGGCGATATTCTTGTTGGTAAAGTTACACCAAAAGGAGTTCAAGAATTAACTTCAGAAGAAAAATTATTACATGCTATCTTTGGTGAAAAAACTCGTGAAGTTAGAGATACATCACTTCGTGTTGAACATGGTGCTGATGGTATTGTTCATGATGTTAAGATTTATACTAAAGAAAATAGTGATGAATTACCTGCTGGTGTTTCAAAACTAATTCGTGTATATATTATTCAAAAACGTAAAATCCAAATCGGTGATAAAATGTCTGGTCGTCATGGTAACAAAGGTGTTATCTCACTTATCTTACCTGAAGAAGACATGCCATACTTACCAGATGGTACTCCAGTAGATATCGTATTAAACCCACAAGGTGTTCCATCTCGTATGAATATCGGACAAATCCTTGAATTACATTTAGGATATGCTGGTAAAAAATTAGGCGTTCATTATGCTACTCCAGTATTCGATGGTGCTTCAGTAGATGATATTAAAGCAGAAATGAAAGAAGCTGGTATTGAACCAGATGGTAAAACTGTTTTATATGATGGACGTACTGGTGAACCATTCGAAAATCGTGTATCTGTTGGTGTAATGTATATGATCAAACTTGACCACATGGTTGATGATAAGTTACATGCTCGTGCAACTGGACCATATTCATTAGTTACTCAACAACCATTAGGTGGTAAAGCACAATTTGGTGGACAACGTTTCGGTGAAATGGAAGTTTGGGCTTTATATGCATATGGTGCATCTCACGTATTACAAGAAATTATGACTATCAAGTCAGACGATGTAGTAGGTCGTGTAAAAGTATATGAAGCATTAGTTAAAGGTAAAACTATTAATCAAGCTGGTATTCCTGAATCATTCCGTGTATTAATTAAAGAATTCCAAGCTTTAGGATTAAATGTTCAAATTATTAATAATAATGATGAAGTAGTAGATCTTAAAGATATGGAAGTGGACGATGAAGATAGTGGTGATGCTTTATCAATTGACGAAATCAATTTAGAAGGTAATGAACCTGCTCCAGTTCCAGATGATGTTGAAATCATGGATGATGATTCTGAATTTGATGATGATTTAGAAAGCCTTGAATTTCCAGGAGATATAGATGATATTGATGAGGAGGTTGACTTATAATGATCGATGTAAATAATTTTAAAGGTATCAAAATAGGTATTGCTTCCCCAGACGATATTAGAAAATGGTCTTTTGGTGAAGTTAAAAAACCAGAAACAATTAATTATCGTACGTTAAAACCTGAAAGAGACGGTTTATTCTGTGAAAAGATTTTTGGCCCATCAAAAGACTATGAATGTTCTTGTGGAAAATATAAAAGATTAAGATATAAAAATGTTGTATGTGATCGTTGTGGTGTTGAAGTTACAAGTTCTAAAGTTCGTCGTGAACGTATGGGACATATTGAACTTGCTTCACCATGTTCACATATTTGGTTCTTCAAAGGGGTTCCATCTAAGATGGGTCTAGTATTAGACATGAGCCCAAGAGAACTAGAAGAAGTATTATACTTTGTAAGTTATGTTGTTATTGATCCAGGAAAAGCTCCTCTTGAAAAGAAACAAACATTAAGTGATAAAGAATATCGTGCTTACTATGAAAAATATGGTAATTCATTCCGTGTAGGTATGGGTGCTGAAGCTATCCAAGAATTATTAAAAGAAGTTGATATTGAAAAAGAACTTAATGAGTTAAGAAAAGAATTAGACGGTGCTACTGGTCAAAAACGTATTCGTCTAGTTAAACGTCTAGACTGCTTAAATGCATTCCATGAATCTAACAATAGACCTGAATGGATGGTATTAAATGTATTACCTGTTATTCCACCAGATCTAAGACCAATGATTCAATTAGATGGTGGTCGTTTTGCAACATCTGATTTAAATGATTTATATCGAAGAATTATTAACCGTAATAATCGTTTAAAGAAGTTAATTGAACTTAACGCTCCATCAATTATTGTTCAAAATGAAAAACGTATGTTACAAGAAGCTGTTGACTCATTATTTGATAATGGTCGTAGAGGTCGTTCAGTAACTGCAGCTGGTAACCGTCCATTAAAGAGTTTATCTTCAATGTTAAAAGGTAAACAAGGACGTTTCCGTCAAAACCTATTAGGTAAACGTGTTGACTATTCAGGACGTTCAGTTATCGTTGTTGGACCTAACTTAAAGATGTATCAATGTGGTATTCCAAAAGATATGGCTTTAGAGTTATTTAAACCACACGTAATTCATGGCCTAGTAGAAAGAGAATTAGCGCATAATATTAAAGGTGCTAAAAAATTAATTGATAATAAAGACGATTGCATTTGGGATGTTGTAGAAGATGTAATTACTGAACATCCAGTAATGTTAAACCGTGCTCCAACATTACATAGATTAGGTATTCAAGCATTCGAACCTAAACTAGTTGGTGGTAAAGCTATTAGATTACATCCATTAGTATGTACAGCCTTCAACGCTGACTTCGATGGTGACCAAATGGCTGTTCACGTACCTTTATCAGAAGAAGCTAAAGCTGAAGCTCGTATCTTAATGTTAGGTGCTAATAACATCTTACATCCAAAAGATGGTACTCCAATTGTTACACCATCACAAGATATGGTATTAGGTAACTATTACTTAACAATTGAAGAAGCTGGCTTAGAACATGAAGGTAAAGTTTATAAGAATACTAATGAAGCATTAATGGCTTATGATCGTAAAGAAATTACACTACATACTCGTATTGCTATTCCTGCTCGTAGTTTCAAACATAAATTATTTACTGATGAACAAAAAGATAAATACTTAGTAACAACTGTTGGTAAAATTAAATTTAATGAAATTCTACCATATTCATTCCCATATGTAAGTGAACCAACGAGTGACAATATTGAAGGTGTTACTCCAGATCAATACTTCATTCCAATGGGAGAAAATATTCCAGAATACATTAAGAATATGCCTATTGTTAAACCATTCGATAAGAAATTCTTAAAGAAATTAATTGCTCAAGTATTTAAACGTTATAAAACTACTGAAACTTCAGTAATGCTTGATAAATTAAAAGATTTAGGTTTCAAATATTCAACTATTGCTGGTATTACCATTTCAATGACTGACGTAATTAGTACTGATAAAAAAGATGAAATTGTTGCTAAAGCTCAAGAAAATGTTGATAAGATTAATAAACAATTCCAAAGAGGTTTAATTACTGACGAAGAACGTTATGTAAGTGTTTGTGATATTTGGAATAAAGCTACTAATGAAGTTGCATCTGAACTTGAAAAAATTAGTAGTACTGATACTAAGAATCCAGTATTCATTATGATGAATTCTGGTGCCCGTGGATCTATCCAACAATTTAAACAATTAGCTGGTATGCGTGGATTAATGGGTAAACCAGATGGAACCATGGTAGAAGTTCCAATCACTTCTAACTTCATGGAAGGTGAAACCGTAAACGAATTCTTCTTAAGTACTCATGGTGCTCGTAAAGGTGATACCGATACCGCATTACGTACTGCCGACTCTGGTTACTTAACTCGTCGTTTAGTTGATGTAGTTCAAGATATCATTGTTAAAGAAGATGATTGTGGTACAATTTCTGGTGTTGAAGTTTCTGACTTCATTAATGATAAAGATGGTACATTAATCGAATCATTATATGAACGTATTGTTGGTCGTTTCGCAGCTCAAAAGATTGTTCATCCAGAAACTAAAGCAGTTTTATGTGAAGCTGGTGAAATGATTACTGAAAATATCGCTAACAAGATTGTTAAAGCTGGTATTAAGAAAGTTGAAATTAGAAGTATCTTAACTTGTAAGACTATCAATGGTGTATGTCAAAAATGTTATGGCCGCAACCTTGCAACTGGTAACTTAGTTGAAACTGGTGAAGCGGTAGGTATTATGGCTGCTCAATCAATTGGTGAACCTGGTACCCAATTAACCATGCGTACATTCCATACTGGTGGTATTGCTGGTGGAGAAGATATTACTCAAGGTTTACCAAGAGTTGAAGAATTATTCGAAGCTCGTAATCCTAAGAAGAAAGCTACAATTGCTGAAATTGCTGGTGAAGTTACGAAGATTGAAGAAGCTAATGGTAAACATAAAATTACTGTTACTAATGATGTTGAGTCACGCGAACATATTACTAACTACAACATGAAAGTTAGAGTTAACATTGGTGATAAAGTAGTAGCTGGTGAAAAATTAACTGAAGGTGTTATTGCACCAAAAGAATTACTTGCTGTTACTGACCCAATTACTGCTCAAGAATATATTGTTAAGGAAATTCAATTAGCATATAAATCTCAAGGTGTTGATATCTCAGATAAACACGTTGAAGTTATTGTTAAACGTATGATTAACAAAGTTAAAATTCTTGATCCAGGAGATACTGATTTCGTAGAAGGTTTAAGTGTTTCATTAAGTGAATTTACACAACGTAATAAACCAGTAATCTTACGTGGTGGTGTACCTGCTAAAGCACTTCCTATCATGTTAGGTATTACTAAATCAAGTCTTGAAACTGATTCATTCTTATCAGCTGCATCATTCCAAGAAACAACTCGTGTATTAACTGATGCTGCTATTCGTGGAAAAGCTGATATGTTATCAGGATTAAAAGAAAATGTTATTATTGGTAAATTAATTCCAGCTGGTACTGGTTGTAAACAATATAATGACATTGAAATGATGTTACAAAAAGAATTCATGGGCGATGATGCTTCTGAATTCTTAGAAGAAAAATTCATGGATGACGCTGATTTAAAATCTGATTTAGAAGAAATCAAAGAAGAATCTGATAATGAAGAAACTCAAGAGTAATCTTGAGTTTTTCTTATATTTATGATATAATGTATTTATTGAAGGAAACTTCATAAAATAAATTTAGGAACATTTAGTTTAAAGCTGAATGCCTACCTGTTTATTTGGTTTTTGGCATTTAATTAACCAAAAGATTAATTAAGTGCCTTTTTTTATTTCAAAACTATTATCAAAGCAATAGTTAAGGATAAAATGATAGTAATGAAATATAAAACTCTTATAATAAAAGTTTTTATGGTCATTATATCAAACCTCCTTTCGTTATTTCAGGATAGGAGGTAGGCACAGAGCTACTAATTGTTCCTAATAAAATTAATAGTAAAACTATGTTCGCAAAGCAATGATTATACACCGGTTTTACGGTGCTTTTTAACATTTATTATTGATAAATAAAAATTGTATTATTACTTAAAATATGGTAAATTATTGATATAAAATATCTTATTTAGAGAGGAATTATCTTATGAAATTAAATGCCGTTGTAATTAATTATAATGACTATCAAAATACAATTAATTTTGTTAATACGATAGCTGCATATAATGTAGTTAATAAAATTATAATTGTTGATAATTTATCAACTGATGATTCCTTAATTCATTTAAAAAAGTTGGATAATAAAAAAGTTCATGTTATTGCTAATCCCATTAATAGTGGTTATGGGGAAGGAATAAATATTGCTGCTCGTTATTTAATTAATAATCGTATTGATGGTGTATTAATGGTTTGCAATACGGATATTGAAATAAAAGGTGAACTAGATTTAATGAAAATGATGGCTGAGTTTAATGACCACAGTGTTGCGGTAGTAGCTCCCATTATTGATGAATTAGGTACCATGCGTTATGGTTTTAAAATTAATACGGTTAAAGAAGAAATCTTAATGTCATTACCATTTGTATATGAAAAGAATTTAAAAAAATATCGTTTTTATGAAAGTTATAATCATTACGTTGATTGTATTATGGGATGTTTCTTTATGATTCGCTTAGATGTACTTAAAAATATTGATTATTTTGATAGTAATATGTTTTTATATTATGAAGAAAATGTTTTAGGAATTAAATTAAAAAATTATGGTGCTAAATCTGCAGTATGTCAAGATGTAGTGGTTAAACATAATCATTCTAAAACAATTGATAAGAGCGTTAATCGTATTAACAAATATAAATTATTAAAACAAAGTCAAAGATATTATTTAAAACAATATTTAAATGCTAGTTGTTTTAGTTTGTTAATCTTTGATATGATTGTTTTATTCTTTAAACTGGGTTTAAGAATTAAATTACTTATAAAGAGGTGAGGTAAATGCAATTACCAGATTTAAAAGAAGCACGTAAAAGAACTAATAATAAAGTAGATTATATATATGAAAATAAAAAAGTTGAAAAAGTATTAAGTGGTAAGAAGTACTTTTTAAAAACTTATGGTTGCCAAATGAATGTCCATGATAGTGAAGAGATAGCGGGACGTTTAGAACGTCTTGGTTTAACTAAAACGGATAACATGGAAGATAGTGATGTAGTTATTTTAAATACTTGTGCGATTCGTGAAAATGCCCATGATAAGATGTTTGGTTTCTTAGGAAGATGTAAACACTTAAAAGAAACTAAAAAGGATTTAATTATTGGTATTTGCGGTTGTATGGCTCAAGAAGCAAGTGTATGTGAGGAAATCATTAAAAAGCATCCATTTGTAAATATTGTTTTTGGAACTCATAACATTAATGAATTAGAAGAATTATTATTAAAAAATGATCATAAATTAGATATTAATGTATATAGTATTGAAGGGAACGTTTATGAAAACATTCCGTATAGTAGAGACAGTAAAAAAACCGCTTGGGTAAATATCCAATATGGTTGTGATAAGTTCTGTACTTATTGTATTGTTCCTTATACTAGAGGAAAACAAAGATCAAGAAAAAGCCAAGATATTATTAACGAAGTAAAAGAATTGGTTGCTAACGGTTATTTAGAAGTAACCCTTTTAGGACAAAATGTTAATGCTTATGGTAAGGATTTGGAAGATGAATTATCTTTTCCAGAATTATTACAATCGGTAAGTGATACTGGTATTAAAAGAATTTTCTTTGTAACTTCTCATCCTTGGGATTTTACTGATGAATTAATTGATGTTATTAAGAATAATGATAATATCATGCCTTACGTTCATCTACCACTACAAAGTGGAAATGATCATATTTTAAAATTAATGGGTCGTAGATATACGAAAGAAGAATATTTAGAATTAGTTAAAAAGATTAAAGCTAATATCCCTAATGTTTGTTTAACAACCGATATTATTGTTGGTTTCCCAGGTGAAACAGAAAGTGAATTTGCGGATACTTTAGAAGTAGTCGAAGAAGTTAAATATGATAGTGCCTTTACTTTTATTTATTCACCACGTGTGGGAACTCCAGCTGCTTTAATGAAAGATAATGTAACTTTAAAAGAAAAAGAAGATCGCTTACAAAGATTAAATACTATTGTTAATAAGTATGCTCTTATTAACAATCAAAAATATCAAGATAAAGTCGTTGAAGTGTTAGTATTAGGAGAAAGTGAAAAAGATCATGACAAAGTTTATGGTTATACTAATACCATGAAATTAGTAAATGTTAATGCTCCTAAAGATGTTATCGGAAAGATTATTAACGTTAAAATTACTGATTGCAAAAGCTTTAGTTTAGATGGAGTAATTATTGATAAATAGAGGATCTTATTATATAATTATTACATAATAGGTGATGCTATGAAAAAGCGATATCGTTATGGTTTAATCATTGTAATTATTTTATTAGTATTAACTACTAGTATTGGATCTACCTATAGTTTATGGGCTTTTCATCTTGAACAAACTGGTTCAAATAATGTGTCAACACCAACTTGTTTTGCTATTGATGTTGATAGTGCCGAAGATTTATATCTTACCGATGCTTATCCAATGAGTGATGCTGAAGGAATATTAACACAACCATATATCGCATCAATTACTAATAATTGTAGTGGTGCAATGCCATTTAAAATGATTATTGAACAAACTAATAATGAATTAAGTAGTAATATTCGGATTAATTTAACGGGTTCTTATAACCTTGCTGCTAGTGATTTATCAAACTATTATGACGCTAATATGGGTTATGTCTTAATAAGCAATACCATTCCGGCTAATAGTACTAAAACATTTTCACTAAGAATGTGGGTTAAAGATGGTAATCATGGAACCTCAACAACTAGCGATGGTACGGAAATTACCGGAACTAATATTAATAATAAAACATTTTCTGGAACAGTTAAGTTTATAGCACATACTAATTTTTAGATTCCAATAAGGAATCTTTTTAATAATAAGATAAAGGTGATTATATGAAAAAGGTTATTGATGGTAATACATTGTGTGGTAAAATTGCTTATTTTTTAAGTGAGTTATGTTTTGTATACCCAATAACACCATCTTCTCCGGGGGCTAGTGAAATTAATCGCTTAAATGAAATAAAAAGTAAAAATTTATTTAATAGAGTAACCAAAACATATGAAATGCAAAGTGAAGCAGGGGTAGCTGGTGCTATGCATGGTGCTTTAATGGATGGAACCTTATGTTCAACCTTTACTTCTTCACAAGGGTTGCTTTTAATGATTCCTAATCTTTATAAAATGGCAGGAGAAAGTCTTCCTGGGGTAATTCATGTTGCATCAAGAACCGTTGCTACGAATGCCTTATCTATTTTTGGGGATCACTCTGATATCTATGCCTGTAATAATACGGGTGTTTGTATACTTTCATCAGCTAATCTTGAAGACATTAAATATTTAGGTTTAATTGCTCACTTAGCCAGCATTAAAGGAAGTCTTCCTTTTATTCATTTTTATGATGGCTTTAGAACTAGTCATGAATATAATGTAACTAATTTATTAGAAGATAAAGAATTACTAGAATTAATTGATTTTAACAAAATTAAAGAATTTAAAAAACATGCATTATCGCAAAATAAGTTTCAAAGAGGTATGAGTGTAAATGAAGATATTTATTTTCAAACTCTAGAAGCTAAAAATAATGATTATCAAAACATGGTTAAAATCGTTGATGATTACATGAAAATGATTAATCAAAAATATCAAACTAACTATGAGCCATTTAGTTATTATGGTGCTAAGAATCCTAAACATCTTATTATTGCTATGGGTAGTGTAACGGACACCATCAAAGAAGTTATTGACTATGAAAATAGTTTAGGTAAAGAATATGGGTTAATAACAGTTTATTTATATCGCCCATTTAGTAAGGAATATTTACTTAAAGTAATACCTGATTCAGTTAAAACAATTGCCGTTTTAGATAGAGCTAAAACAGCGGGAAGTAGAGAGCCATTATTCTTAGATGTTGCTTCATGTTTAATTGGTAAAGATATTAAACTAATTGGCGGAAGATATGGTTTATCTTCTAAAAATACTACTCCAGCACAAATTAAAGCGGTCTTTAATAATTTAGAAAATGACTTATTAGATAACTTTACTATTGGTATTTTAGATGATGTTACAAACTTAAGTTTAACTATTCCTGATTATCAACTTAATACTAATAATCAAGAGATAAAATTATATGGTTATGGTTCAGATGGTTTAGTAACTTGTTCAAAAGATTTATTAAAAATTATTGGGGAAAATTCCGCAAAGTTTGTTAATGGCTATTTTGAATATGATAGTAAAAAAAGTGGCGGCTTAACAATTGGACATTTACGTATTGGTGACCAAAAAATTAATGAACCATATTATGTTGATCATATTTCTTTAGTAGTTATTTCTGATGAGAATTATTTATTAAACAAAGTATTATTTGATAATGTATTACCTAATTCTAATGTTTTAATTAATACTAGTAAGAATATTAATGATTTAATATATAATGAAGCTAATGGTAATAAGATCAATGAATTAGCATTAAATATTTATACTATTGATGCTAATAAGATTGCTGCTGAAGCTAATATTCCAGGTAAGATTAGTATGATTATGGAAGCATGTATTTTAAAACTACTTGATTTAGAAAGTTTAATGCCAATATTAGAAGATAATATCAAAAAACGCTTTAGTGATAAAGGCAGTGATGTTGTTAATAATAATTTAAGTGCAATTAAACATGCAATAGTAAAAAAACAAGAAGTTAATATTAGAAATATTATTCGTATTAATAATGATCTTTTCTATCGTTTAATTAATCATCAAAGTAATGATTTAAAAGTTAGTGAAGTTTATGATTATAAAGATGGTATTTATCCTGGTGGTAAAGCTAGTTTAGTATTAAGTAATAAATCATTAGTACCAGTATGGAATAAAGATAAATGTAGTGGCTGTATGAAATGTAGTATCGTATGTCCATTTGGGGTATTAAGACCAGTTATTAATGATGAAGAAGGTATTCCTAAAAAAGACCAATATTTAAGAATTACCGTTAATGAAGATTTGTGTACTTCTTGTGGCTTATGTGTTAAAGCTTGTAATTTTGAAGCTTTAACTATGGGTAATAAAACTAATCAAGAAAAATATTTTGTTGATAAATATTTTAATCAAGGTAAATGTAGTGATAATACTATTCTTGATTTACAAACTGGACCATATCCATTCCAATATCCTAGTGCTTGTGCCGGATGTGGTGAAGTTAATTATTTAAAACTAATGGGTCAATTATTACAAGATAAAATGGTTGTTGCTAATGCTACTGGCTGTTCATCAATTTATGGTGGATCAGCACCAGTAACTCCATACAACGTTCCATGGGCTAATTCATTATTTGAAGATAATGCTGAATTTGGCATTGGTATTAAACGCAGTCTTGATTTAAAGAAACAATATGTTTTAGATTTAATTGAAGCATCGATTGAAAGTGTATCCGAAGAAACTAAAAAACTATATGAAGAGTATTTAGCAAATCAAGATAATTATGATATAATAAAGAATGTAATAGATAGCATAAAGGACTTAGATATTCCTAAAGAATTAAAAGATAACTTGAATTATTTATTACCAAAAACGGTGGTTATTGCCGGTGGCGATGGCTGGGCTTATGATATTGGCTTTAACGGTATTGATCAAGCTTTATCTAGCAATTTAGACATCAATATTTTAGTTTTAGACACTGAAGGCTATTCTAATACTGGTGGTCAAGCATCAAAAGCATCACCACAAGCAGCATCTTTAGAATTCCAAAACTTAGGAAAGAAAAATCCTAAAAAAGATTTATTTAAGATTGCCATCTCTTATCCAAATGTTTATGTTGCTGAAACATCTTATTTAGCAAATCCAATGCATACCTTTAAAGTATTTAAAGAGGCAATTAATCATAAAGGGCCTTCAATTATTATTTGTTATGCAACTTGTATTGAACATGGTATCAATTGTGGTTTATCTTCATCAATAGAAGAACAAAAATTATTAATTGATAGTGGTTATGAAATCTTAATGCATTATGATAATAAATTAATAATTGATAGTAAAGAACCTGACTTCACTAAATTAGATCAAGTATTTGATCGCGAAGTTAGATATAAAAAATTAAAAAATAAAAATAAAGATATTTATGATGAATTAGTAAGTCTTAATAAAGAGGCGATTATTAATCGTTATAATTATTATAAGGAGCTTGGTAGTAATGAGTAGTGATCCAATAATAGAAGATTATCGTAAAAAGCTATTAGAGCTTCGTAGGCAAGAAGTATTTGCAAAGATGAGTAACGGGCCAAAACGTGAAAAAGTATTATTACAAATTGAACAAGAAATACTTAAAGTAAGAAAAGGTTTGGCTAAACGTCAAACGGAATTGGTAATTAGCAAAAAAGGATTATAAAAGAAGGAAGGTGATAATAATGAAAAAAGAAATGATCGTAATAGTTTCTTCATTATTTGTCACGCTTGCTTCTATTTTATTGGTTAGTTATGCTTATTTTAGGCCTAAAAGAGCTGCGCAACCAGTAACTACCTCTAGTGCGGCGGTCGTTAGTAAAGTAGTAGGATTAAATGCTAGTTACGAAAATAATTTAGCTAGTGTATTTCAAAATTTAGTTCCTAGTAAAGATGAATATGCTTTAACTAATAACCCTGGTTTTTCATTTAGTGTAACTAATACATCTAATGGCCGTGTATGTTATAAAATCATATTAGAAGAAGACGCTTTAGGATCAAATGAAGTAAAATTAAATAGTGCCTTTTTAAAAATAAATATCTCTAAAGCTGGAGAGCCTGATATTGATAATACTTATTATTATGCTGAATTAGATCAAGGAATTATTATGACTTCATTTATTGGGGTTAATGAAACTCAAGAATATGTTATAAAAGCTTGGATTGATGAGGATGCTCCAATGATTATTAAAGGTAAAAGTCTTAACTTACATATTGCTTTAGATTTATTTAGTGAACCAGTTTCTAAATCAGCTGAAAAATATTTCCGTGATCATAATAATTTGAAAGATGCGATTCGTTGTGAATTAGATTATACTAATTGTGGAACAGGTAATATCACGGATCTAAATACTGTTATTAGTAGTAATAGTGAATCAGTAATTATTTTAACTAAAGATATTGAATTTGACGATGATGATGATAAAATCGTTATTCCATCTGGTCGTTCAGTAGTATTTGATTTAAACGGTTATAAAATTAAAAAGACTGATCGAAAAGCTATTTTTGAAAATGCGGGTAACTTACGAATTATTGATAGTATGCATACTGGTAAAGTTGTTAATACATATGACGGTTCAAACGGTTATACGGTTACAACAACTGGTTATTTAATTATTGAAGGGGGAACCTTTATAACCAATAGTGGTACTGTTGTCTTAATTGGAACATCAACTACCGCTACTGGAAAAGCGGAATTAAAACCGTCTTCTGTTTTTAAAGAATTAAATAAAGAAGGATCAGGATTAATATTTGATATTTATTCTGCTGATTCATCACCATTAAAAACTAATTGCGTAGCAATATCTAAATCTACTAACTCGGTATTTGATAATAATGAAGCCATATCGGGTACGGTTAAAATTTATGGTGGTAAATATATTCATTTCTTCAGACGTGTTATTCATGGAAAATATACAATGAATTATAATATTGTACCAACTGACCCTTTATATATTGGATCATATGGTGGTGATAGTTATGGAGCAATTGTTAATAAAGGTTCTGGAACTTTTAATATCAATGCAACACCAGCAGTGGTTTGTAACGAAAACCCTAATGATACCACTTCAGGAATGTGTGCTTATGCCGCAAGTTATTATGATTCTCATGATGATGGTCGAGCTAACAACTATGCATTAGCTAACTGGGAAGATGGTGTTATTAACGCTTTAGGCGGTACATATAATGGTGATAAAGTTTCCGTATTCAATAATAAAAACGGTACGCTTAATATTATGAGTGCAAAAATAATTAGTAATCGTTATGGTATCCAAAATAATAGTTCATCAAGTTATTCTGGGATTCTTAATATGTGTAATATAACTTTTAGTGGTAATCCATCTCGATATGATATTTCTGCTGAAGGGTTAGGGCAAGTAGCATACCATGATGTAACATTTAGTAATGGTACACAAACCCCATCGTCAAATTCAATTGAAGATGATAACCATGTCATAACTTTAACCGATCACTGTGTATTAACTAATTAATTGCATTTTTTAAATAATTGTATTATAATTAACACATAAATCAATGAAGAGAGACACGATTTATATTATTGATTAATAGAGAGTTTATGGTTGGTGGAAATAAACATGATTGATATAAATTACTACTTTCTGAGAGAATTAATAAATTCCGGGTAATTCCGTTAAAGATTTAAGAGTTAATTAGAGGATGGTACCGTGCGTTAAGCACTCCTTAGGTACCATCTTTTTTTATTTAGAAAGAAGGAAGACAAATGATAAATTTTAAAGAAGATAAAGAATTAATGCCATTAAATCACTCTTGTGCACACGTTATGGCGCAAGCGGTAAAACACTTATTTCCAAATGCTAAGTTTTGGGTAGGACCAGTAATTGAAGAAGGATTCTACTATGACATGGATTTAGGAGACAAAGTGCTTAGTGAAGAAGATATTGATGCTATTTCTAAAGAAATGAAAAAAATCATTAAAGATGGAAAAAGAATCGTAAGACAAGAAATAACTCGTGAAGAAGCACTAGCAATGTTTAAAGATGATCCATATAAAATTGATTTAATTAATAATATGGATGATGATACTAACATTACTTGTTATACGCAAGGTGATTATACCGATCTTTGTCGTGGACCACACGTTGAAACTGTTAAGGAATGTAAGTATTTTAAATTAATTAAGTTTAGTGGCGCTTATTGGAAAGGTGATGCTAAAAATAAAATGCTTCAACGTATCTATGGGGTATGTTTTAAAACAGAAGAAGATTTAAACAATCATTTACAAGAATTAGAAGAAGCAAAAGAAAGAGATCATCGAAAAATAGGTAAAGATTTAGATATCTTTATGACACATGATTTGGTTGGTAAGGGAATGCCTTTATGGTTACCAAATGGGGCAATCGTTCGTAAACAATTAGAAAATTATATTTATGAAAAAGAAAGAAAGATGGGTTATAAACATGTTTATACTCCTTGTGTAGGTACCGTTGATTTATATAAAACATCTGGACACTGGGATCATTATCAAGAAAACATGTTCCCTAAAATGCAAGTTGATGAAGAAGAATTTGTGCTTCGTCCAATGAATTGCCCACACCATATGTTAGTTTATGGCAATGATATTCATTCTTATAAAGAACTTCCAATCCGTATTGGTGAATTTGCTACTGACTTTAGATATGAAGCATCTGGTGCGGTAAAAGGATTAGAACGTGTTAGATGTATGTGTCAAAATGATGCCCATTTATTTGTAAGACCAGATCAAATTGGCGATGAGTTTAAAAAAGTAGTATCTTTAATCTTAGATGTATATCATGATTTTGGTATTAAGAATTATAAGTTTAGATTATCATTACGTGATAAAGCTGATAAAGAAAAATATTTTGATGATGATGATATGTGGAATGAAGCTGAATCTAAATTAAGAAGCGTATTAAATGAATTAGGAGTAGAATACTTTGAAGCTATTGGTGAAGCTGCATTCTATGGACCTAAATTAGATGTTGAAGTAAAACCAGCTGTTGGACCAGAAGTAACTTTATCAACATGTCAATTAGATTTCTTACTTCCAAGAAGATTTAATTTAAGTTATATTGATTCCAATGGTGAAAAACAAACACCAATTGTACTACATCGTGCAATATTTGGAACATTCGATCGTTTCACTGCATTTATTTTAGAAGAAACTAAAGGAGCCCTTCCTTTATGGCTTTCTCCAACCCAAATTAAAATCTTACCAGTTAATAATGAATATCACTTAGATTATGCTACGGATTTATATAATAAATTAATTAACTTAGATTTTAGAACAACCCTTGATAGCCGTGAAGAAAAAGTTGGTTATAGAATGCGTGAAGCCGTTATTACTAAAACCCCAATTACTTTAATAATTGGTCAAAATGAAGTGGATAATAACTTAGTTTCATACCGTTTATATGGTAGTGAAGAAACTAAGACTGTTACTTATGATGAATTTGTAACATACATAACTAATCGTATTAAAGAATATAAATAATTATTAGGGGGATGCTAGATGAAAAAGATTAATATAAATGCTAAACTAATTAAAATAATCTCATTAAGTATTGGAATATCTTTATTATCTAGCATTGCTTGTAATAAAGATAATATAGAAGAACCAAATCCAACATTTGAAATATCTCGTGAATTAGAAGATGGCTCTTTTTATAATTATATCTATGATTATAAAACTAAAACGGATATTAATGGACTTACTATTATTAATTATGCTTATGATAAAGAAGATAGTAAGAATTATCATTTAATTCGTATTAAATATAATAATCTAATAAATGAAGCAACCGATATTAATGAAATTAGAAAAATATTAGAAGATTTTAAAAAAGCTATGGATGAAAATGCTTTAATCGCATTAAATAAGTATCATAATGCTAATCAATATTTTCATGATAATGAAGCTTATTTATACGAATTATATGAAACTTATGAGAATTTAGATTTAGATAAGATTCCGGAAAATGAAGAAAGTATTTATAAAGCTATATATAATGCGGATAACTATAGTGTGGTAATCACTAATAATGTTAATATTATTGGTGATGATGGATTCATTATTTATATTAATGAAACGGATAATATGTTTAGTGATTATCAACATGAACGCATTGGCAAGTCTGGCAGTTTTGTCTTAAATACTAAAGAAGCTAATGAAGCATATTTGAAGCGCGTTAATGAATTTGAACCATTAATATTAAATGAAGAAGATTTAAGTAAAGTATATAGTAAAAAAATGGTCAAGTAATTTTTAGTTAACTTGCTTATTTAAAGAATATATACTAAAATATTAATAGTAGAGGAGGTATTCTTATGGCTAAGAATATTACTGCTAATAAAAAAATGATCAAATTATTGAAAAAAGCACAATTTGGTTTGGCAACAGCAGCATCAGTATTTACTTTAGCAGGATGTGCTAATAACAATAATAAAGTTGTTGAAGAACCAATTCCGGTTGAAACTGAACTTCCTGAAGTAAAACCAGAAGAAGAAAACAAAAATATAATTACTGTAGAACCACAAAAGGTTTACGAAAAAGATGGTTCAATATCTTATTATGCTCCAGAAGGTTTTGTACTTCGCCAAGATGAAAACGGAGAATACTATTGTGAAAAAGAAGTGACTGATGAATATCAACCAACTTCAAATCAACAAGCTGAAGATTCAATGATTGAAGAATATGTTGCTCTAAAAGCTCGCGAGATGGATGGTTATAGTGTTACTTCAATGGTTGATGGAATTGAAGTTAAGAACTTTATGTATTCACCAACCAATGATATCTATGATATTCGTCTTGATTATGCAGCAAAGATTGCTGATGCGAAAACTAAAGATGAAGCTGATCAATTATTTAATGAAGGTAAAAGGGCATTTGAAAAAGCCGTTTATCAAAATCGCTTAGATTATGAAAATGCGAAAACAAATTATGAAGCTAAACGTCGTGATGTAGTTGATGATTATACCAGATTCTCTGGATTTGATTTCTATCGTAATGATGGTCAAGATATCAGCGATTTAGAGCAATGTGGTGGAATGTATGAATTTGATAACAAAGTGGTTATTGCTAATTCATATCATTTAGTAGTTTGGTATAAAGATACGGGAGCTTTATTAATAATTTCACCAGAACCAAATCATACGGCTCCGGGAATTATTAAAGTAGGTAACGTTGGTACTTATTATGAATATGATAAATCTTACATGGAAAAAATATTAAAAGATTATCAAAATCGCGGAATAAAAACCATTTCTAAAGAAGAATTAGAAAGCCATGGTTGTTATTTCTCGCTAGATTTTTCACAACCCGTGATAAGATTATAAAAAACTTGACAAATAAAGAATAATAACGTATATTATTATCGTTATATAAAAAAAGGAAAGCGATTATTAGATCCACCTGATTACCAAAGGTAATAGGTAAAATGCCAAAGAATTAATAAGATTAATAGGCAAGGTGGATACTAGGTATCTACCTTTTTTAATGTATGGAGGTGCATTTATATAGCAGCAAACAAAAATGAACTACCAATTAATGAACAAATTAAGGTTAGTGAAGTAATGGTTATTGGTCCAGGTGGAGAACAATTAGGGTTAAAGAGTATTACTGATGCCCTAACTTTAGCTAACTATGCTGGTTTAGATTTAGTTTTAATGAATGAAGGTCAAACTCCAGCAGTAGCAAAAGTAATGGACTATAATAAATACCGTTATGAAAAACAAAAGCGTTTAAAAGAAAGTCAAAAACGTCAACGTGAAACAAGTAAAGATATTAAAGAATATAAATTATCAGTACTTATTGATGTTGGGGATTTTGAAACTCGTAAACGTGGTGCATTAGAATATTTAAAGAAGGGTCATAAAATTAAGGCTTCTTTAAGATTTAAAGGACGTCAAATGGCACATCCTGAATTAGGTAAAGATGTGTTATTAAGATTTGCTGATGCCTTAAGCGAATATTCTGATATTGAAACACAACCTAAATTAGAAGGTAAGAGTATGTTTATGCTATTAGCGCCTAAAAAAGATATGGAAGGAAGTAAATAATTATGGCTACTAAACAAAAAACACATCAAGCATCTGCTAAAGTTTTTAAAGTTAAAAAGAATGGTACTTTAACTTATAAGAAGAGTGGTGGAAATCACCAAACTAATAAAGATACTGCAAAAGCTATCAGACAAAGACGTAATAAAGGAATATTAAGTAAAGGAGATACTAAGAGACTTAAACAAGTTGTCTAGTATTTGAGGTGAGATAATATGGCAAGAGTTAAAGGCGGAAATGTCGCTAAAAATAGAAGAAGAAAAGTATTAAAAGAAGCTAAAGGTTATTTTGGAAGTAAACATCGTTTATTCAAAACCGCACAAGAACAAGTATTCCACAGTGGTGCTTATGCTTATCGTGATCGTAAACAAAATAAACGTAACTTTAGAAAATTATGGATTACTAGAATTAATGCTGCATGTCGTATGAACGATATCAGTTATTCAAAATTTATTGCTGGTTTAAACTTAGCTGGTTTAGAAATTAACCGTAAAATGTTAAGTGAAGTAGCAATCAATGATCCAAAACAATTTACATCTTTTGTTGAATTAGCTAAAAAAGCTTTAAATGGTGAAGTTAAAGCTCCTAAAAAAGAAGAAACTAAAGTAGAAGCTAAAGCTGAAACTAAAAAAGCACCTGCTAAAAAAGAAGCTAAAACTGAAGATTTAGAAGCTTTATCTGTAGCAGAATTAAAAGAAAAAGCTAAAGCTGCTGGTATCAAAGGTATTACTAGTATGAAAAAAGCAGATTTAATTGCTGCATTACAAAAATAAAAACATTTAAGTAAAAACTTAAATGTTTTTTTATTCAAAATCTTCTATAAAATGATTACCTTTATGACCATCATCACTTGGTTCATCTCTTAATAGATCATCATAGTTTCTTTGCCTTAAAGCTTCATATAAAACTAAGGCAGCACAATTTGATAAGTTTAAGCTTCTTACTTTATCGGTCATCGGAATTCTTGCACAATTAGCTAAATTGGGCTTTAAAATGCTTCTGGGAATTCCAGTTGATTCTTTACCAAAAACTAAATAAATATCTTGGTTATCATTAGCTTCATCCGTATAATCAAAATCACTATGGGGTTTATGACCATATCTGGTATAAAAATAAAACTTACCATTGTTCTTATTGATAAAGTCATCCCAATTTTGATATATTTCATAAACACAATTATCAATATAATTAACGCCACTTCTTTTTAAATATTTCGGCTCCATCGAAAAACCTAATGGTTCAATTAAATGAAGCTTTGTATTAGTAGCAACACAAGTACGCATGATATTACCAGTATTACCTGGTATTTCTGGTTCATATAAAACAATATTTAACATTATTAATCTTCGATTTGATTAATGTCTAGTAATTTTTGGAAATCACCAGCATCCATCATATTTTTATCATCACGAGTAATAATACCAGCTTTAGTTACGGTATTATTATTTACATAAATAATTGTAGGTACTTGTTTAATTGTTACATCAAAAATACTTAAAGAACTATTAATTTCGTCTAAATAATTTTTATCATCTTTAATATCAGTTACATTATAGTAATAAAAACTATCAGCTAAATTATATTTATTAATAAGTTTTTTTAAACTTTTTTCCATATTATAAGTATCTTTAGAATCAGTATAACTAATTAAGATAAAGTATTCATTACCACTTTCATTTAATAAGCTATCAAATTCTTTTTTATTATTAATTTCTTTAGTAATGATACCATTCTTAACTAAGTATGATTGTGAATATAAATGCTTTTGATAAGCTTTATACCAACTAAAACCATAGATAACTAATAAAATGCTACCAATTGCTAATCCAAATACAATTAAATAATTTTTTAGTGGAACATAACGATTACTTTTCATAATTACCATCCTTTTACATTCTTATTGTATCATAGGCTATTTATTGATGCAATTAAATCATTTAATCATAGGATATAACGGAGGTATGAAATGAATGGTATGTTAGAAGATTTATCAACTAGTTTAGAAAAAGGTTCGGTTTTTAAAACTGATTATAAACCATACTTAGATTATCCTATTTTTAGTATTAAAGCATCTAACGAAAAAGAAGCATTATTATTAAAAATCTATGAAGTATCTTTTTATTTAAATGATCTAAATTTATATTTAGATGTTCATGATAATAAAGATATCTTAAAAGAGTTTAACAAGTATACCAATATTTATAATAGTTTAGTTAGTGATTATGAAAGTTTATATGGTCCAATAAATTTAAATACTAGTTATGATGATGATTTTAAATGGCTTAATAATTGGCCATGGGAGGATAACCATGTATAGTTATAAAAAGTTATTAAATTATCCCATTAATATAACGAAAAAGAATCCTAAACTAGCTTCTTATTTAATTACTCAATTTGGGGGACCTAATGGTGAATTAAATGCCGCTTTAAGATATTTTTGTCAAAAGTTTAGTATGCCAGATGATCGCGGAAAAGCACTGTTAAATGATATTGCTACCGAAGAATTAGGGCACTGTGAAATGATTGCAACTCTAGTTAAGGCTTTAACTAAAGATGCAACATTAGAAGAACTAGCTAAATATAATTTAGATAAAAACTATGTGGAAAATAGTATGTCTATTTATCCAACCGATTGTTTTGGTAATAAATATATGGCAACTTTTGATGTATTTAAAGATCCTATCGTTAATTTAATTGAAGATATGGCAGCCGAAGCAAAAGCAAGAAAAGTATATGAAAACTTAATTGATATTACCGATGATCCTGAAGTAATTAGCGTATTACTCTTTTTAAGGGAACGTGAAATAATTCATTTTAATCGTTTTAAAGAATTAAAAGAATACTATGAATCATTAGGTTATTGACATGAATAATAGATATTGATAAGATAAATCTCGAGGTAGTAGTATGAAGATAAAATATGGGACATTAAGAATTAAATCTGATATAAAAAAGATTACTAAATATATCAAAGCATTAAGTGAATTAGAATATAAATCATATGCATCAAATTTTGAAGAGAAGATTATTATTAATAATTCTATTAATAGTTTAGGTGATGATGAGTTAAATAAACACATTTATTATGAACGTTTGTTATATGCTTTAAATTATTTAAAATTAGCAGTAGCTTATAAAGAATTTGAATTAGGGCTTTTAAGTATTAATAATGGTATGGAAGATGAATTAATTTTTCAAGAAGAAATTAAGGTTTTACAAAAATTATGTGAAGCCGTAATTAAAAATCCTATTGGTTATACAACTATTGATTCTTTATATGAATGCTATGCCTCTTATGATGATGCACTACATATTAGCGATTATATGGAAGAGGCATTTAATTTTCTTCAAGGAAAAGAAGGACTATATCAAAAGTATTATACATATTTTAAAATGCGTTATGATAATAAGTATAGCCATGATTATTTAGCTAAATTAATATTTGGTGATTATGATAAAAGATATAATATTTTTAATGCTGTTTACTATGGTAAAAATTTTAAAAGTATCATTAAAGCAATCGCTAATTATGATTTAAAATCTTATCAAAATAAACTAGATGATGAATATGTTAAAGTTTTAGATAAACTCTATTAAGCACTTAATATAAGTGCTTTTTTCTTTGCATTTTTAACTAAATAATTATATAATTAGTTTAGTAAGATAAAGAGGTATAATATGCGTAGAATAATTGCTAGTTTAGATGTTGGTTCGAATACCATTAAATTAGTTGTTCTAGAGCTTTATAAAAAATGTGTTAATGTTTTAGCGGTTAATGAAGTACCTAGTGGTGGTATTAAAAAAGGAATTGTTATTAACCAAGACTTAGCATATGAAGCCTTAGAAGAACTATTTAATCGTACTAAAAAAACCTTGGATTTAGATATTAATGAAGTTGTTGTTAACGTTTCAGCTAATGACTTAGAAACGATTTTGGTTTCTGGGGAAGTATTAGTTAATGACTTAGATAATCCCGTAGTTACCCCTGATTTAATTAGTAAAGTATTAAAAAATGCTGCGGAATATAAAGTTAGCGATAATCGGATGATCGTTAATATTAGTCCAATCAAGTTTAAAGTTGATGATATGGATACTATTAATCCAATTGGTTTAACTGGTACTAAATTAAAAGTTAAAGCAGTATTAAATAGTGTTCCTAAGAAAAATTTTTATGGTATTTTAAGTGTATTAAGTAAGCTTAATGTGGAAGTAGTGGATTATTCAATATCTGGTCAAGCTGATTATTATACTTACCATAAAGATAAACAAGATAATGAATGTGGTGTTGTTATTAATATCGGTTGTGATACAACTAATGTCTCAATATTAAATAAAGGTATTGTTACATCATCATCAATTTTAGATATTGGTGGTGCTTCTATCGATAGTGATTTAGCTTATGTTTATAATATTTCTAAGAATGATGGTAAGTTAGTTAAAGAAAAAATCGGTTTGGCAATATCAACTAATGCATCGATTAAAGAAACCTATAATTTAACGAATAAAAATGATGAATTAATCACGGTTAATCAAAAAGAATGCAGTTTAGTTATTGAAAGCAGATTAAAAGAAGTATTAGAATATGCAAAAAAAGAAATAAATAACTTAACAAAAAAGCCAATTAGTTATATAATTATTACAGGAGGAATAAGTGAGTTAAAAGATTTTAATTTACTTATTGAAAGTATTTTTGGTTCAGAAGTAATTTTAGGTAGTATCCCAATTATGGGAGTTCGTAATAATAAATACAGTACTTGTATTGGTTTAGCTAAATACTTTGATTATAAACTAAGATTACGTAAAGAGGAATATTCAGCGTTTTCCGATGATGAGTTAAAGTCATTGACCCGTCATAGTCATAATGGAAATAAAGTATTTGATAAAATTTTTGGATATTTCTTTGAAAATTAGGAGGGAATAAGGATGAGCGAATTAAAAATGGATGCTATTGCTAAATTAAAAGTAATAGGTGTAGGTGGCGGTGGATGTAACGCTGTTAACCGAATGATTGAATCAGGAGTTAAAGGTGTAGACTTCATTATAGCTAATACTGATTTACAAGTATTAAATGCTAGTAAATGTGAAACTAAATTACAAATTGGTGCTAATATCACGGAAGGTTTAGGAGCTGGTGCTAATCCAGAAGTCGGAAGAGAATCAGCAATTGAATCTAAAGCCGAAATCGAAGAAGCACTACGTGGCGCTGATATGGTATTCGTAACTTGTGGTTTAGGTGGTGGTACTGGTACTGGTGCTGCACCAATTATTGCCGAGATAGCTCAAGATTTAGGAGCTTTAACGGTAGCAATTGTTACTAAACCATTTAAGTTTGAAGGCCCACGTCGTATGGAACAAGCTTTAGTAGGATTAGAAGAATTAAGAAAACATGTTGATACATTAATTGTTATCCCTAACGAACATTTAAGACAAATTATTGATAAATCAACACCAATGATTGATGCTTTTTCAGAAGTAGATAATGTATTACATCGTGGTGTTCAATCAATCTCTGACTTAATTGCTGTTACCGGATTAATTAACCTAGATTTTGCCGATGTTAAAACGGTATTAGAAAATCGTGGTAATGCAATTATTGGTATTGGTTTAGGTGTTGGTGAAAATAGAGCAATTGAAGCGGCTCGTCAAGCTGTTTCATCACCATTACTTGAAACTACTATTGATGGTGCTACTGATGCTATTATTAATATTACTGGTGGTAGAAGCTTAACATTATTAGAAGCTGATGATGCTGCTGAAGTTGTTAAAGCTGCTGCTAAAACTGATATTAATACCATCTTTGGTGCGGTAGTAAATGAAAACTTAAATGATGAAGTAATTGTAACGGTTATTGCTACTGGTTTTGATAAACCAAAAGATACTAGTTACGCAAGCGATGATGATGGAATGATTAAATCTCGTATCTTAGATGATGATTTAGATGATGATATTGATATTCCACCATTCTTAAGACGTCGCGAAGAAGATGATGATGAATAAGATATCTAAATAGATATCTTTTCTTTTTAGAGGTAATTATGGGTAGAAGAAGAAAAAGAAGTTTAGATAAAAAATTAACGATTATAACGTTCTTAGTCGTATTATTAGTTTTTGAAATATATACTAACTTTAATAAAGATGTTAATAAACAAGTAAAAAAGGTTGTTGATCATGGTAATACCATTTCTTATGATATTGCAAGTATTCCTGAATATAATAACAATCCATACGTTATTTTAAATGATAATAAAGCAACGTTTACAGAAGAAGAAAAAGCAATTACGGAATTGGAAAGTTATAGTGAATTAGACGAACTAAAAAGATGTGGTACGGCTTTTGCATTAGTAAACTTAGATACTATGCCAACTAAAGAAAGAGAAAGTATTGGTAAAGTTAAACCAACTGGCTGGCATACGGTAAAATATGATATTGTTGATGGTAAGTATTTATATAATCGTTGTCATTTAATCGGTTATCAACTTACGGGGGAAAATGCTAATAACAAAAACTTAATAACTTGTACGCGTTATATGAATACGGTGGGGATGTTAGAGTTTGAAAATAAAGTGGCTTACTATATTCGCGAAACCGATAATAATGTTTTATATCGGGTAACGCCAGTATTTGATGGCGATAACTTACTTGCAAAAGGAGTTATTATGGAAGCTTATTCTATAGAAGATAAAGGTAAATTAGAATTCAATGTTTTTGTTTTTAATGTTCAACCAGGGATTAATATCGATTATCAAACAGGTGATTCTTCATTAGCTAAATAGTATTGCTATTTAATAATATTTTTAATATAATAATAGTAGGTGAGGGAAAAATGAAATATAATGATTTACAAAATTGGGAGCAAAATTGGCATCATGATACTGATTATGATATTATGATGGCTCACGATTTTGATATTGAACATGATATTAATATGATTTAACTCATTATAAAAAGAAGTAAGTAATGAAGTGAACCCTTAAATTGTTACTTTATTAAAAAGAAGATTTAATGTAGAATAACATCTCATGAAAGTGAGGTGTTATTTTTATGGGAAAACATTATTCTACTGAGTTTAAGCAAAAAATTATAGATGAATATAAATCTGGTAAGTCAGGTGGATATAACAGAGTGGCTCAAAAATATGGCTTAAGTGATGATACTGTTTACCATTGGGTTGTAAAAGATAGAAAACAAGGTAACCAAGAAAATATTCCATATAAGAGAGTTGGACGAACTAAAGAAGAAAATATTGATTATAAAGAAAGATACGAAATACTAAAAAAATACCAAGCCTTCCTAAAGGCACAACGAGAGAAAAAGTAACATTTATTAATTTATATATAAATGAGTATAAACTTTCAAACATGTGTGCTGTTTTAGAAATAAGTAAAAGAACTTACTATAAATATAGGAATGCTGAAGATAAAGATTATTATGATTATTTAATAATAAAAGAAATCTTTGATGAGTCTAAAGGTACATATGGGTATCGAAGGATAACTGAAGGCTTGAAGATTAAATATGGTGTAATATTTAATCATAAAAAAGTGCAAAGAATAATGAATAAATATCATATGATGCCAAAGTATCATAAAATATTAAACACAACTAAATATAAAAGAATTGAATCAAATGTAATGCCTAATTTAATAAAAAGGAATTTTACTGCAACCAGACCAAATCAAAAATGGACAACCGACATAACATACTTAATTTATAAAGATAAAAGATTATATCTATCAACAATCTTGGATTTATATGATAGAAAGGTTGTTGCTTATCAAATATCAAAATTTAATGATATAAATATTGTTATAAATACATTAAATGAAGCAATAGCAAAAAGAAAAGATGTATCTGGTTTAATCCTACATAGTGATCAAGGATTCCAATATACATCTTATGAATACAAAGCTATCTGCAAATCAAATAATATTCAAATCTCTATGTCAAGAAAAGGAACTCCAATAGATGATTCACCAATGGAATCTTTTCATGGAATATTAAAGAAAGAAACTTTGTATAATAATGAAATATCTTCGATACAAGAATATCAAGCACTTGTTGAAGATTGGATATTATTTTACAACACTTCTAGAATAAAATCAAAAAAGACTTAGAATATTTTCTAAATCTTCTTTTTATTATTGTGAACTATTTGGGGTTCACTTCA
>JAGAFD010000002.1 GCA_017612805.1 Bacilli bacterium
ACCACCAACAAGGGGAATTCGATTACCGCTATTACTATAATAATAATCACTCATGTAAGTAGTCGATGAACCTCCTGATGCTTCAATTGGAAATGCAATAAGAGAATTATTAGCATCATAACCCAGTTTAGTGGCATATGTGCCAGTTGCATTACTATTGGTATATCCAATCGCATTATAAGTACCATCATATTTATTTACTACATAACTTGGTGGATCATATGATACATAAGCAACATAATCTTTAATATTAATGCCATCAACAAATTGCCATACATTACCGAAAATATTTTCAATACCGCGATAAATAATTGGACTTCTACTATTTGTTAAACAGCCAGATTTCATTCCTAAAGAATCCGTAGTACCACTTCTCTGACCCGATGACCAAATAACATTATCAACCGCTATATCTACAGGATTTCCATCAAAATATATGGCAGTTCCAATTATGGTTCCGTCGTCATAAGCCTCTTTAGAAGTAACATTTCTAAAACGTGCTACGCCAAAATTACCATTAGCTGAAGTTCCGATTGATATTTGTTGACCAATTATAAAATTATTAGCTACCGCAGTATCAACGATAATACGATTAACATTATTTTCCGCTAATAACGCTTTATCATTAGTATTATTTCTAAAATTAGTAGCTCCAGTACCTAAAGTAGTTTGAGAGTTATAATCCGCATATTCAACTAAATAAAGCATTTGTAAAGCAAAATAATGGTAATCTAACTGACCAAAGTTAGTTCCTACTGCTCTTGATAAAGTTCTAAATGATGTAATATTACGATTAACTTCTGGTTCAGTACCACTATATGAATGAATTTGTGTTCCATCATAAGAACTATCATATCTTCCAACACTAAAAGCATTCATTTTAGTAAAACCAGCTACCGGATATTTAGATATTTGGATATATTCATATTCACTATCTTGATATCTTTTATAATAAAATTCAGGAATTTTAGTTAATACTTCCCCATTAGTACCATCAAATTTAAAGTTTGAATCGCCAATCTTTGCTGTATCTAAACCTGATGTACGATCATAATTATAAGAATAAATTTCTGACCAAGGGGCAATATTATCAAAATCATTAACTACCGCAGTACCATCATGGGTCGCATTAGCTACCTTACCAACACTATCATCAGTTCTTTCCCATGTACTTGAAGAAGTAATTAAACTTCTTTTAACCCCATAGATTGGTTTCTTATCAAATATCGCTTTTAAAGTATGATTACTTGCTGTAGTTACTTTAGTTGATGAATCAACATAATACGGTTCGTAAGGAGTTGCAGTAGAACCTTCTTCTAATTGAATTCTATATATACCATCATATGATTTAATAAATATTCCAATTGCGGTAGTTTCTGATAACGTAAATGTTGAACTTATGTTAGTTACATTTGTAATATCTTTACTAACAATACTTGTATTATCGCTTTTATATACCATTAAAGTTGCGTATGATTCACTTGTCGGATTTTGACCAAAATCAAGGCTTATATTATATGTACCAGCATTTAATGATAGCAGCCAATTGGAATTACTATATTCCCAGATTCTTGAATCGGTGGTTGGTGTTGAATCGCTTATATATCCATTTTCATCCACATTAATACCAAAGTCTATTGCAACACTTGTTAATTCTACCGGATTTAATAAGTTTTTTCCATTCCATCCATCAAAGACATAACCAGAAGGTACAGTTGGTTCACATAATTCACCATATTCTTTTCCAAGTTTAACACTTTTAGAATTACAATTAGCATCATCATAACTTAAAGTATATGTATTACCAGGAAAATAGCCACCAATAATATTGCCAAAGTTTTTAACAGCTGTAAAGTTTGCTAATGAAACCCCAATAAGCATCACAAAAACTACCAATAAAACAATTGGTATTAAAAATATTTTTTTATGAGTATTAAATATTTTTATTTTAGCCATTTTTATATACTCTCCCAATTTTAATTATAACATAAAAAAACTAACTTTAAAAGTTAGTTTCATGTATTATCCTTTAATATCCCTAACATCTTAGTAATATTAAAAATAACGGAACACGAGTTAATACATGTGTGTCCGTTATTTATTTTGCTTATTTTTATTGGTTTTTATATTAGCAGTTTTTTCCAACTCTTCTTCTTTTCTAATTTCTTCTAATGGTTTCATTTTAGTAGTAATTTCTAAATCAAGGGTTTCTTTACGTTGATTTAGAGCCATACCAATCACGAATACATATGATATTAAGTATAACCATAATAATAAAATAATAATATTAGCGGCACCACCATAGAAAGCATTATAATTAGCAATATGATTAACATATAATGAATATAATCCCGTTACAATGATAAAACCAACCGTAGAAAAGATTGCACCATAAGTTGTGGTTGTACCATACATTTTACGATCTGGAGCAATAACATACAGAATCTTAATTAGAATAAACATAATAAACCATGATATTGGTCCTTTTAAGAAGTTAATTGTAAATGAAATACGATTAATTATTTTAGCTGATATATTTAAATATCCAATTAGAACAATTATCTTTGAACCAAATACCGGAATAATAAGAATAAATAATACTAGCGTTATTAAAATAATTTCCATTAAAATTGCTTTTACTTTACGATAGAAGTAATTTCTATTCTTAATACCATAAATTGTATTAGAAGTAACAATGATTGATGCCGTACCATTAGATGCTACAAAGTAACCTACAACTAAATAAATAATAAATTTAAGACCGGGGTTACTAGTAATTGTAGGAATAATAATACCTGCAAAATTTTCATTAAATACGTTAGTGAAAAAATCATTTATTGAATTAATATCAAGATTTAATAAACTACCAACATAAGCCACTAAAGAAAATGTTGGAATAATAGAAAGGCCTAAGAAGAAGGCTAATTGTCCTGGTAAGATACGCATTTCACGACGCATGAGAATTTCAAAAAAGTTTTTTACGTATCTTTTAATTTGCTCTTTTAACTTTTTTAGCTCGTTTTTCATAAGCCTCTCCTTTCTTTTATTCTTTTGTTTCTTCTTTTTGATTTTTCATATCATCAATAGCTTCATTTAAAGCATCATCAACACTCTTAAGTTCGCTAGTGATGAAACTCTTTCCGATTGTTGCACCATATTCATATGGTAAATATTTAAATTCTTTATTTAATTTTCTAATATAACTTGCAATTTGTTTTTCGGAATAACCAATCGTATAAACCATGAATTCATTACCATCAGTTCGAATAATTTCTGAATTATCAAGTTGTGTTTTGATTAAGATATTCGCAGCAGCTTGAATTTGCTTATCGCCTTTTTCATAACCTAACGTATCATTAATTTCATGAACATGATTTAAATCAATAATCAAAATACTTTGTGGATAAATTGTGTTTTTATTCCAACTTGATACGTTTTCCGTAAAGTAATTACGATTCTTTAATAAAGTTAATTGGTCAATATAACGAATCTTATCTTCTTTTTTAATACGTTTAGATACTCTTACTTTTTTACGTAAACGATAAGAAGCTAACCAACCTAAAACATATACTAATACTGCTAAACTAATATATTTAATAATTTGTTTATAAACGTTACCTTGTCTTATTAATTCAGTATGATTCATAATACCTTCTTGATAAGCAACGTTTGGATCAATCGTTTTTAAATAGTTGGTAAACATACGATTTAAAACATCATTATCCGTTATTTTAAATGAATAAGCATCTTTAATTGTACCTTTATAACGTGATGTATAATTATCTAATTTATCTTTTTGGTAATAATCATAAATCTTACTATCTAATACAATTAATACATTTTTACGATTAAGTCTAAATAATTCCCTATTATCTTTATAAGTCTTAACATTAATGCCTCTACTTCTTAAATAAGCAGCAATTTTTGAATTATTTAAAGCATATACATCATAATTTTTTAAACCGTTTAAACTACTTAACACTAAATCATTTTTAAGTGATGATATAACATCATATTCAATATAATTTAGGGTTGGAATAGTTGCATATGGAGTTTCTAAATCATAATAATTAAAGTAAATATCAACTTCTTTATTACTTAGTGCCTTACTAAATTGATTAAAGTTTTTATATCTTTTAAAACTAAAATCTAAATCAGCAAATTTACTAAATTCTGAAATATAATAACTTACAATACCACCATAATTGCCGGAAGCAATTACTTCATATGGAGATTGATTAATAAAACCATATGTGTAGTTTTTGGAATTAATTTTATCAATTTCAACACTTGATAAATGTAATTCTTGAATAAATAAATCATATTGATTCTTTTTAATAGATTTATCCAAGTTTTCATCTTTCCATTTATTAAAGAACTTAACCATAATATGATATAAATCACTATTATCATCACCAGTGATAATATAATAAGTATTTAAATCACTAATATGATATAAAACATTATAATCTTTACCAATGATGGTTTCTAGAGATTCATTTAATGGTATAATTGCATAATTAATCTCATTATTAGCATCAAGTGCTTGTTTTAAAGTATCCATTGAATCAAATACTCTAAAATTAACATTTTCAATCGTTTCAAAATACTTAGTTATTAAATCAGTATAAGAAGCGATAATACCAACATTTTTATCTTTTAAATAAGATTCATCAGGAATATAATGACTTCCTTTACCAATAACTACAAAATGATCACGATAAATAATATTATAATCTTTATTATAATCGGTTACTTTCTTAAAAATTACTGGTGAAGTTGCTTCTTCCCCACTTTTATAAGTTACTGGATTAATTTTTAATTCATGTTCTTCTGAAATGGCATCAATAATATCATAGAATACGCCTGATCCATTTTTACCAAATACATCTAAATCATCTAATACTGATACATTAGATACATTATTTTTATTTTCACTAATCCACTTTTTTTCAAAAGTAGTTAATTTATTTTTATCGCTAACAAATCTAATTAAGTAAAATAAACCAATACCTAATACAATTAAAGCAATAAATATAACTGCATATCTTTTATAACCTGGTCTCATAACTATTCTTCACTTTCACTAAATTCAGTATTGTTATTCCAAACAAGACCGTTACCTAATACATTTTTACTACCCATTATTTTAATTTCAGGAGTCTTTTCGGTTTTTTCTTGAATTAAAATAAATTGAATATCATATTTTTTTTGTACATCTTCAGAAATAGCATTTAATGGATTAATTGCTTTACCTTCAGCTTCTAAAACACTTGATACTCCATCAAGATAAAGGGTTATATAAATAATTTTTCCACTTACATGAACATTTGTATCTAATACATTATTATCTTTATTTGCTTCTGCAATAATAGTATCTTTCATTTTTTCGGTTACTTTAACGTCTTTAACATTATTTAGACGATCACCGTATTTATCTTTACCACTTTTAAAGAATAAAGATATTGCAAAAATCCCCATTGCAATCATACAAAGTAATACGATTCCCATTAGGATAATAAAGATACGATATTGACGCCAAAATTTCTTCATAAATGACCTCCATAAGTATTCATAATTATACTACAATCCAGGTTTAAGTTCAATTAACACAATTTTGTAAAAGCAAAATTAAGTTTACTGTTTTTATTACAAACTATACACTAACTTGACATATTTAGTGAATTATGGTATTATAGCCCTACTCTGAGGGGGAGAGTAAAATGATGGGGGTTTTTAAAAAATTAATTGTTGCATTCTTAATGGTTCCAACATACATTGGTTTAAATTATGGAATGCAAAATAACTATGTTAATATTAATGCACCAAAACCAGTAGTTACTAATGAACCAGCGGTTTATCTTGGTGGTGAGGCAATTAGCATTAATATGGACGCTAGTGGTGTGATTATAACTAAAGATAAAGGGATTGTTTCAGCTGGTGATATACTATACAAAATAAATGATCAAGCAGTAAGTAATCGTACTCAATTAGATTCAATTAAACAAACAATTAATGTTTCCGATATTTCAATTACTTATTTACATAACAATGAAATCATAACTACGACAATTTCTAGTGAAGATTTAAAAAATATTGAAGGTATTAATAAATTAGTTGGTAATGCAACTATTACTTATATTAATCCATCAAACTTTAAATATGCTGCGGTTGGTCACAGTATTATTGAAAATGTCAATATTAAAAATAATCATATTGGTACCATTAACCATAACTATATTAATAGTATTATTAAAAGTGAAGGTAATACCGTTGGTAAGTTTATTACTACTAGAAAAAATGAAATTGGTACGATTGATACCATTAATGAAACCGGATTATATGGAACATATACTTCCAAAAAATTACCAACGCTTATTAACGTAGGTCGATCTAAAGTTGGTAAAGCTTACATTGTTACTACTCTCGATACTAATCAAAAAGCTTATTACGAAATTAATATTACTAATATTATTAATCGTGATGCGATGCAAATTGAATTTAAAATTAAAGATCAAAATCTAATCAATAAAACTAATGGTATCTTAAAAGGAATGAGTGGATCACCAATCGTTCAAGATGGTAGATTAGTTGGTGCTGTATCCCATGCCGTTAACGGTGTTAATGATGCGGGTTATGGTTTATTAATTGATAAAATGTTAGTTAATACCAATTAAAAAGATGAATCAATGATTCATCTTTTTTATTTTATATAAGCTTTAGCAGCATCAAGTAATGCTTTAGTATCATAAATACCAATTTTATAGAATTTATCAGCTTTCTTTAATATAACTTGATTATGTTTTTTATCTAAACCTACTAAATAAGCAATTGATGCAATCTTTTCATAATCTTTGTTTAGAACGATACCTTCAGTATCATTAGTGATATAAATATTATTATTTTTATCAATGCCTACAAATCTAGTAATATTGGTTGCATTCTTAACCGTATTTAATAATTTCTTAGTTTTAGTATCATAGATTTCTAAAGTATTATCTTTAAATGAGAAAATAATAAGATCTTTTTCTTTAATATTAACATAACCGGTTGCTAATTCTTTTTTAGTAGATGGATATTTATTAACAAGTTTTTCTAAATCATTACTATTAATAAATACCGCTTTATATTCATATTTATCTAATTTATCAACCTTATTATTGATTTTATCATAAATAACTACCCTGTTATCTTCACTTGGAATAGCTAAGATACCATTATCCGTATATTCAAATTTGGTATAGTTAGTAATATTTAAATCAAATAATTCCATATTTTGGATAGCATCTTTCATTTTGGCACCACAAGCATAATAATTACCATTACTAGTAAAGATCAAGAAATTATCCGTATCTAAATACACTAATACTTTAATAGTAGATGAACCAATCGCATAATTTCTTAATTGTTCACCATCTTTAGTATCCAAGATATAACCAGATGAACCAGCAGCAACATATAAAGCATTGTGATTATCACTTAAAGCAATTAAATTACTGAAATTATTGTTATATTTTTTATCCCAGATTGTTTCCATGGCTTTTAAATCCATTTTATAAATATGGGCATTATCAGCACCAGTATTATAAGTATTATTTAATAAATATAATTCATCTTTATAAATAATATATTGTTCTCCTAATAAAGCATTAAACTTAAGTTCTTTGACTTTTAAAGTTTTTAAATCAACAATGTTAACTATTTCTTCGGTTTGCTCTTTACCACTTATCAGCGATATCTTAACGGAAAAAATTAAATAATCATCAGTAATAGCCGTTGTTGAATTATATAAATGATCTTTATCAATTTTATGATCATATATTTTTTTGAAGTCTAAATCATATACTTCTAAGAAAGAACCACTATAAATTAAAATATATTTATCAGAAGAGTTTATATAAGAACCATCTTTAAAAGTTTTAACTTCTTTACCTTTTAAATCTCTGATAATTACTTTGTTTTTATTATTGTAATAAGCAATATATTTATCAGCAATAAAATCAAAATAGTGTTCATTACTTACGTAATTATATAAATCTTTATATTCTTTTAATACTTTGTTATTTTTTAAATCATAAAGCGTTAAAGTACTAGAAGTATCCGCAATTAATACTTTATCCCCAGCCTCATTAGCTTTCATATATTTAGCAATTCCTAAAGTATTAATTTGATTAATGGCTTTAATCGTACCACCTAAATCATATACCCCTAAAGCGGCTGTTAGGCTATCAATAGCTTCACTAGTTTTAGGCATTTTCATACCATCATACTTTGTTAAGGCTTGGTATGATTTAGTAATTGCTCCTAGGCGATCATCTTTTTTAAGGTCCATATTAGCTTCTTCGGCTAATTTTAATGACCATAAGTTTAAAATCGTACTTTGTTTATTTTTAATAATTACTAAATTAGCAGTTGCATAAATTAAGAAAAATAATAGTACCGAAGTTAATGCCCCAAAGATACGAATCATGTTTTTTACTTTACGTTCATGATGTCTTCTTTTTAAATCGTCATAATTTAAATTTAACATTGGTGCAATTAAACGTAATAATTCTTTTTTAATATTAGCTAATACGGCTTTTTTAGAATTACCACGAACATCTAATGCTAATGGTTCAATTAAAACTTTTTGTTTTTTACCATCAATAATTTCTTCTTTTTCTAATAGTTCTTTAGGGAATGAATCCGCTGGTTCCCCTTCTACTAATACCGCTAATACATGTTTTCGACCATGAAGCTTAATGAAAGTTTCAATTTCTTTTTTACACCACATTGATTCTTTTAAACGTGGTGAACAAATAACTATTAAGAAATCGGAATTTTTTAATGCTTCAACAATTGGATCTTCCAAAGAACTAGCAAGTGGTAATTCTTCTTGATCTCTAAAAACACGATTTATTTTATTTTTTTCTAATTGAAAACTTTTAAGAATTGATTTAGGAACTTTATAAGTTTCTAACAAACGATGAATATTAGTTGCTACAAACTTATCTAAATCGTTGTGACGATAACTAATAAAAGCATCATAATGCAATTCTTTCTTTTCCATAAGATCACCTTCGAATGTATTATATCATAATTATAAACAAGATAGCATTTTTAAATTATTTTTGTCAATAAAGTGGCAAAATAAAAAAGACACCTAACTAGTAATAGTTAAGTGTCGACCCAATTAAGGTAGGCATTCAGCAATTAACTAAATGCTCTCCTTTTATTTTATGAAGTTTCCTTCATGTAAATACATATTAACATATAATTATTAATTAATCAATTATTCTTCAAGCGATTCTATAATACCTTTTAGCATTTCTTCATTCCAAATAGTGATACCTAAACTTACCGCTTTATCATATTTAGAACCAGGATTATCACCAACAATAACGATATCGGTATTTTTAGATACACTATCAATACTTCTACCACCATGGGTTTCAATTATTTTTCTAATCTCATCACGTGTCATAAAGGAGATGGTACCGGTAATGACAAATTTTTTATCTTTAAATAAGTCATGTTCAACAATTTTTTCACCAATATATTCCATGTTTACTTGATGAGCTTTTAAATCATTAATTAACATAGTATTACTTGAATTATTAAAGAAATCCACAATGTTTTTAGCTAATACTTCCCCGATATCATAAATAGATGTTAGTTCTTCTTCGGTAGCATTCATTAAATTATCCATCGTATGATACTTCATTGCTAAAATTTTAGCTGTTTTAGCACCAATTCCGGTAATACCTAAAGCATAGATAATACGTTCTAAACTGCTTTCTTTCGCCTTGTTAATTGCAAGTATCAAGTTATCAACCGATTTATTTCCAAATCCTTCTAATTCAATTAATTCTTCACGTTTATTAACTAAGTTAAAAATATCTACTGGATTTTTAATAATACCCATATTATAAAAATCTTCAATAATGTTTTCCCCTAATCCATCAATGCTTAAAGCATTTCTTGATACAAAATGAATTAATGCTTCAATTGACCTAGCTGGGCAATTAATGTTCGGACAGAAATAATCGATTTCCGTATCACTCTTAATTAAAGGAGTATTACAGATAGGACATTTATCAATCATTTTAAATGGGGTTACATTACTTCTTCTTTCTAATACTGGTCCTATTACTTCTGGAATAACATCACCAGCTTTATGAAGATATACATAATCTCCAATATGTAAATCCTTTTCTAATACGTATTGCTCATTATGAAGAGTTGCTCTTCTAATAGTTGAACCAGCAACCTTAATTGGCTCTAAAACCGCATTAGGCGTTATTTGGCCAGTTCTTCCGACAGTAAAAATAATATCATTTAATTTAGTAACAACTTGTTTAGCCGGAAATTTATACGCCACTGCCCAACGTGGATATTTCGCCGTTGATCCTAAATTATGTTGGGCTTTTATATCATTGACTTTAATAACAATACCATCTATTTCATAAGGTAAGTTATCACGATTTTCAGTCCAATAGTTAATAAACGCTAATAACTCATTTAAGTTTTTAACTACTTTATAATTATTATTAATTGGTAATCCTAAAGTAGCTAAGTATTCTAAGGTTTCTGATTGCGTTTTTTTAGGTGTCTTAGGAACATGATATAAATAGCAATCTAATTTACGTTCTTTAGCAATTTTACTATCTAATTGTCGTGCTGATCCAGCTGCTGCATTACGTGGATTTTGAAATTCATTTAATCCTTGTTTAATACGTTCTTCATTGATACGTTCAAATACATCTTTTTTCATATAGATTTCGCCACGTATTTCTAAATCAACTGGTTCTTTTAATTTTAGTGGAATATATTTAATCGTATGAATATTGTGCGTAATATCTTCACCAGTTATTGAATCTCCTCTGGTAGCAGCCGAAATTAATACCCCTTTTTCATAAGTTAAATTTACGCCTAAACCGTCCATTTTTAATTCACAAATATATTCATTATTAGGAGCTTCTTTATTAACACGATTGAAAAAATCAATTATTTCTGCTTCATTAAATACATCTTGTAATGACATCATTGGCGTTTTATGCGTAATCTTATTTAACTTAGAAACCACTTTAGTACCAACACTATGCGTTGGTGATTCTGGTAAAATATATTCCGGGTATTCACGTTCTAATTTAAATAATTCATCTAATAAACTATCATATTCATTATCCGTTAAAGTTGGATTATCTAATAAATAATATTCTTCATTAGCTTTATTTAAAGTAGCTACTAATTCTTTAATTCGCTTTTCAATATTCATAAAATCACCTACAATTTCTTTAAATTTTTGTGAGTTTTCATTATTTTTTTAATACCAATATTTTTACTAAAAGCAATTGATGCAAAGTCACCATCTAATCCTACTACGGTACCAGTACCATACATAGTATGAATAACCCGATCACCCACTTTATATTCTTCGGTTGAAGAATAGATATCACTTTTATTAATAATTGGTTTTTCTTCTAACTGTGGATTTACAATATCTAAATCATCTTCATTAATTTCATTAATAAATCTTGATGGTGGATTTAATTGTTCATTACCATACAAAATTCTTCTTTTAGCATTTGTTAAATATAACCTTTTTTTAGCACGAGTCATACCAACATAACATAGTCTTCGTTCTTCTTCAATGCCACCTTCTTCATTAAAGGAATTAGCGTGGGGAAATATTCCTTCTTCCATACCAACCATGAAAACACAATCAAACTCTAATCCTTTAGCACTATGTAAAGTCATCAAATTGACGGCATTATCAAAAGTTTTATGTTCCGAGATATCAGCAATTAAACTTATTTCTTCTAAGAAGTCATCTAAGTTAACACTACCGGTTCTTTCTTCAAAAGAAGCGGTAATTGATTTAAACTCTTCTAAGTTATCTAAACGTAATTCATTTTCTAAAGTATTATCACTTTCAAGTTCTTTTCTTAAACCCGACTTATCTAATACATCTTCAATTAATTCCGTTAATGATAATGACTTAGCATCATTAATTAATTCATCTATTAGCTTTTTAAATGCTAGTTCTTTATCTGAAGCTAAGGCATCATACATGGAAATTCCTTCAAAGTTAGCATTTTCTTCTAACTTATTAATTGATGCTTCACCAATTTTTCTTTTAGGAACATTTATAATTCTTTTTAAACTAACATTATCATTTAAATTATTAATCAATCTTAAATAACATAATAAATCTTTAATTTCTTTTCGTTGATAGAAATAATAACTACCCACTACTTTATATGGAATGTTAGCTTTAATAAATTGTTCTTCAATTAATCGTGATTGACCATTCGTACGATATAAAACCGCCATATCTTTAAATTCAAATCCAGATAAAGTAAGACGATTAATTTCATCAATTACTTCTTTGATTTCATGTTTATCATCATAAGCACGAATATACTTAGTTTTAACCCCAGTTCCTAAATTAGAAACTAATTCTAAATCTTTTCGTTCTTTATTATTCTTAATAACGGCATTAGCTGTATCCAAAATATATTTAGTAGAACGATAATTTTGATTTAAAGTTATTACTTTGCAATCAGGATAATCATGTTCAAAGTTTAAGATATTTTTATAGTTAGACCATCTAAAACCGTAAATAGCTTGATTAGAATCGCCAACAACAAATAAATTATGATCTTTCTTAGCAAGTAATTTAACTAAATTATATTGAACTTCATTCGTATCTTGATACTCATCGATTAAAATATATTTAAAACGATTTTGATATTTTTCTAAGATACTTTGGTTATTTTTAAATAACTCTACTGGTAATAATAATAGATCATCAAAATCAACACAATTATTATTCTTTAAAGTTTCTTGATACTTCAAATATACTTCGTAAGCTACCTTTTCAGGTTCCGTATTAAAATATCTAATAATATCATTTTCGCTTAACATTTCATTTTTAATAAAACTAATACGATTTCTAATATAAGATGGTGAGAAAGTTTTAATATCAATATCTTTATCTTTCATAACCTTTTTAATAATACTTAAAGTATCATCAGAATCCATAATCGTAAAGTTTTTATCTAACCCTAAGTTCATATATTCACTTTTTATGATTCTTAACCCTAAACTATGAAATGTTCCTAAGAAAACATCATTATTAGGACATAATAATTCTAAACGTTCTTTCATTTCTTTAGCTGCTTTATTGGTAAAAGTTATCGCTAAGATATTATAACTAGGAATACCTGATTCAATTAATTTTGATATACGATATGTTAATACTTTGGTCTTACCTGAACCAGCACCAGCTACTACTAGACATGGTCCATTTAAGTGCGCTACGGCGATTTGTTGTTCTTGATTTAAATTGTCCATATAATCATCACCATTCTTATATTATTATATCAAAATTAGTGGTTAAAAACTATTACTTTACATCATTTTTAGACATTAAAAAAGATAACTTTTTGGTTATCTTAATTGTATTTTTCTTTAAATAAATTTAATGCCTCATTGTATTCATCATCTTCAATAACTTCTAAGTATTCACTTGTACCAAGTTTTTTTACTTTACGAATTAAAAAGTTATTAGGATTATCAACATCAATAAGATAAACATAATCTAAAATACGATGTGATATTAAATAATCAATGCCATTAATCATTACAAAGCTAACTTTATTCATGTTAACCTCCAACATGGAAAGTGCTTAACATGTTATCCATTTCATCAACTTTTTGTTCTTGAACATCTTGTGCTACTTGCGTAAATGTTGATGCATCAATACCATTAGCTTCCATGTAACTTTTATAATCACCATAACTAGTGTTATTTATTAAATCCATTTGTTCAACAATACGATCAGCTAATGCTTTACCACCATTTGGAGAAATAGTGATGTAATATAAGAACTCCGGCACTTTACCAGTACTAATAATCTTTTCAGCTAAGGCTTTATATTCATTCTTAATGATATAATCTTTTGCATAAGCACTTTTAATTGCAAATGATCCTTTATTAACGATCTCGTTTACATCAACTGCCCCATGCTTTTTAATAATATCATCATAAGTCTTAAAAACGGGATTTTCACTTGATTCAAAAATTGGATCTTTCATGAAGTCACCTTCATTTCTATAAAAATTCTATTACTCTAATATCTTCTGCTAATTTTTCAATTAATGAATCTTTTTCATACTTTTCAAAAGTTGATCTAAATGCAGAAGGTTCGTTTAAAAAGATTTCATAATATTCACAAAAAATTTCTTTATAATTAGCTACTCCCAAATCTTTTAAATAATTTAAGTTTACAGTAATTAATTTTTTATTTTCTTTGATAGCATCACATAGTAATTCTGATGCACTATTAGTTATTAATTTAATTTGTTCTTTAGTAAAACCAAGATCTTCTAAATATTTCATGCGGCCATGTTCCTTCCAAGATTATCTTCTAAATCTTGATTGCGTTTCCAACCGTAACTAGCAGCACTCCAAATACTTCTTGGTTTAATAGGAATTTCATGTTCTTCTAAGAATGCTACACGATCTTTTAATACTTCTAATTTATCAGTTGCAATCATCAATAAAGAATGATTAGAATTATGATCTAATTTATCAACAACACTAGCTAAGTAATCTAAATTAGCTCTTAATTCTTCTGGATCTTTCATCGTAAAGGTATAACTAATAGACTTCATATCACATGGTTTTAATTCAATGTTAAATTCTTTTAATAATTCTACATTATCATTATAAAACATTTTAATGCCTCCAATTTTAATAAGCCATTAATGGAACATCTTTTGGTTCTAAACCTCTTTCCTTTATTTTATTAATAGCTTCCTCTAATTCACTGTAATTATATTTAATTAATACTTTTGCATTAAAGTAAATATCTAATGCTTCTTTACCAGTACTAATTAATAAATTTATTTTATCTTTTAATTCCGGATCATTAAATAATACTGGATTATCAGTTAAGATATCTAAATCAATACCTAAATCTTTTAATGTATCAATATTATTTTTAAATACTCCTTCATCGAAATAATTTTGTAATTGTTCTAAATCATATTTATCAATATCTAAATAATCAATACCATTATCTTTTAAGAAATCAATTAAATCATCTTTAGAACGAGCTTTATCTAATTCTTTTTGTTCTAGTTCTAAAGTGATTTCTTCAACCAAGTCATCTTTATCTGATGCATCATCATTTTGATCTAAAACGATTAATTCATCATCTTTGATATCTTGTTCTTCTAAATCTTCAATCTTAAATGGATCATCATTTAATTCATATTCTTCATTAACGAATAATGGTTCTTCAGCTTTCTTTTCTTCTTCAACTGGTTCTTCTACTGGTTCTTCAAATTCTTCTTCTGGTTTTTCTTCAGCTAACACATTATCACTAGCATCATGTAAAACTTCTTTAATTGATTTACCAGATTTTAAATCTTCATTATAACGACGATCATATTCAAACAATGCATCTTCTGGGAACATTAATAATTTAGCAGCTTCTCTTGCTTCTTCTTTATCTAGATTAAATTGACTTAATAAATCAATAATTTGATCACGAGTGATATTAATATTACCAGATAAAGCCATTTCAAAATATTCATTTAAACGTTTTTGATTAACGATTTCAGCATCACGATGTAAACTGATTTCTTCAATCGTAGTTTCAGCCAAATTCTTTTCTTCTTCAACCATATTTAATTTTTCTTTAGCTTCATTAATTTCACTAGAAATTGAATCAATTGTTTTTGGTAGTTTTTCATCCAATGTTTCTTTAATCTTATTAGGTTCAAAATCAATATCTAAACGGTCTAAAACGGTAGAAAATTCATCACGATTAATACCAGCAAGTAATATGCTTAATTGCTCTCCTTGTTTATTTAATAAATCGTTATCTTTTTCCAAATCAGATATTTTATCTTGAAGTTCTTTCTTTTCACTAGCAGTACGTTCTTTAGTAGCTAGAGCTTTTTCTTTAGCACGATCCATTTCTATTAAGATGGTACTATCTTCTCCTCGATAATTATATAATTTGTCTAATAATGCTGTTGTTTCTAACGATAACATTTTGCGTTCGATCATTCTAACCGCTCCTATCCCTATTCTATTCTTCTACTCTAGATTATAACAATATTCAATATGAATGTAAAGATGTTTTAAACTTTTTAACTAACCATTTTAGATTATTTAGCATAACTTATTAATGAATGGAGGATTGTATGAAAAAATACATATTTTGTTTAATCGGGATTGTGGTTTTAATCGTTGGTTCAATCTTAATATATAACTATCAAAAACCAAAAAGCAATCTTGAAAAAATTCGTGTTGCCGAAGTTACCCATAGTCCTTTTTATGCCCCACTTTATGTAGCAATTGAAAATGGTTATTTCAAAGATGAAGGAATTGATGTTGATCTTATTTTAACTAGTGGTGCTGATAAAGTTAGTGCTGCCGTTTTATCAAAAGATGTCGAAATTGGTTTTTGTGGTCCAGAAGCAACTATTTACATTTATAATGGTGGCGAAAAAAATTACTTAATTAACTTTGCGGGTTTAACTAAAAAAGATGGTCAATTTATAATAGCTCGAAAAAAGAATGATAACTTTAAATTAAGTGATTTAAATAAAAAAGAAGTATTAGTAGGAAGATTAGGTGGAATGCCCGCTATTAATTTTAATAATGCTTTAGAGAAAAATAATGTTGATAACGTTAAACTAAATTATTCCGTTGAGTTTGCTAACTTAACAAGTGCCTTTATTAGTGGTACTGGTGATTATGTTAATTTGTTTGAACCAAATGCTACCCAATTAGAAAAAATGGGTTTTGGTCATATTGTTGCTAATGTTGGTTCCTTAGCTTCAAATGTTCCTTATACTGCTTTTAATACTAGATTAAGTTATTATGAGAGTAATCCCGAATTAATAAAGCGTTTTAATAATGCTCTTAATAAAGGTTTAGCTTATGTTGCTAATCATAACAGCGTTGAAATAAGTAAAATTATTACGAAACAATTCCCAAATATTTCATTAAATGATTTAGTAGTAATAGTTGATAATTATCAAAAGAATGATACTTGGTATTTGAATACTTCAATTGATAAAGATCACTTTACCAATTTAGAAGATATGTTAATTAAAAACAAATTAATTGATAGTTATGTTAGTTATGATAAGTTAGTAGTTGATTTAAATGATTCTAACAATTAAAGATTTAACCAAACAATATCATTTAAAAAATAATGATATAACCGTTTTAGAAAATATTTGTTTAACGGTTAATGAACATGAAGTAATTGCTATCTTAGGTACATCGGGTTGTGGCAAATCAACCCTACTATCAATTATTAGTAGTTTATTAAATTATGATAGTGGCACTATTAAATATAAAGATCATTTTAACTATGGTTATATGTTACAAAAAGATATGTTATTACCCTATTTAACTGTTAAAGAAAATTGTTTATTAGGTTTAAGAATTAAAAAACAAATCAATGAAGAAAAATTAAAACAACTAGATGATTTATTAATTAAATATCATTTAAAAAATTATGAAGATAGTTATCCCGATAATTTATCAGGAGGCATGAGACAGCGTGTTGCTTTAATCAGAACTATTTTATTGGATCCCGACTTGTATTTATTAGATGAACCTTTTAGTGCTTTAGATTATCAAAACAAAAAGATGTTATTAAATGATATAAAAAAACTAATTGATGAAAAACATCAAAGTATGATAATCGTTACGCATGATGTTAATGAAGCTATCAGTTTAGCTAATCGTATTATCATTTTAAGTAATAAACCTGCTCATATTATAAAAGAAATAACCTTAGATAATCCGGATATTGATTATCTAACATTAGTAGAAAGTTATATTAAAGATGAAGTTTAAAGTTTTAATAACCCAAATTATTCTAGTAATCAGTTTTATTATAAGTTGGCAAATATTAGCTAATACGGGATTAATAAATAGTTTTATTTTTTCTTCACCAACTAAAATTATTACTACAACCTATGATTTATTAATTAATGCTAAACTAATTTATCATATTTATATTACTTTAAACGAAACCATCATTGCTTTTTTACTAGGAATAATAATCAGTTTTTTAGTAAGCATTATAATGTATGAACTTAGATTTATTGGAAATGTTTTAGAACCTTTTTTAACCATTATTAATTCCTTACCTAAAGTAGCATTAGGCCCAATGATTATTATTTGGTTTGGGGCTAATACTAAATCAATTATTGTTATGGCTTTATTAATAAATGTTATTGTAAGCATTATAACTATCTATACTAGTTTTATTAATACCGATAAAGATTATATCTTTTTATTTAAAACTTTTAATGCTACTAAATTAGATATCTTAACTAAATTAATTATCAAGATTAATTATCCAACAATAGTAGCTTCTTTCAAAATTAATATTGCCATGACTTTAATAGGTGTAATTATGGGGGAATTCTTAGTTTCTAAAGCTGGTTTAGGATACTTAATTATTTATGGAATGCAAATATTTAATTTAAATATTGTCATTAGCGGAATCATTATTTTAATTGGGTTATCATATATACTTTATTATCTAGTTAATAATTTAAATAAATGGTTAATAAAAAGATAGTTTTTAATAACTATCTTTATTTTGTATAAAATATTTTGCCAGTTTTATAACTGTAATAATTTATTGCTGAACTCTTAGCCACTATAAAGTAATGTTCTTGTAACACTGGCTCATCAATAAGGGATGTAATTTCTTCATTTCTAGTTAAGTTATATATAATAAATGCATTATTACCATCTACTTTGGCAATATAACCAAAATTAGTTTTAGTTTCAAAAATGCTTACCCTTAATCCACTAACAATTTCTGAACCTTTCTTATCAAGAATAATTTCTTTATCGCCAGTTGATGCAATATAATAATCAGCAATGTTAGTATAAACTAAACTTTGATAACCTTTACTAAGTTTTTTAAAATTATTATTAACTAAATAATAACTGTTTTCATCTTTAATAATAGCTACCCCATTAATGAATTCATGAGCTTCATCATATTCGCTGCCAATTTCGCCACCTTTTAAAGTGTAATAACGATATTTATTATTTGAACATTCACTCATTAAATAAACACCATCTTTAGCATATTTATTAATTACTTTTTTACAATCAGTAGCTACTTTTAATTTATTATGATAATAAATATTTAAATAACCATCTTCATTTAAAGCAACATAATTTTTATAATTGTTAAATGATCCATCTTTAATATCTTTTACTTCTTCACCAGCATCATTAATAAGTAATAGTTGTTCACCATTTTGTAATAAAACATATTCGCCATAGAAGCTTGGTGTTACTTGATTATTATATAAAATATCAAATTTAATTTTCTTATTCTTAATCAAAAGATAATTATTAGGTAGTAAAATATCCCCACTTAAATCACAAGCATTTAATAACACTAAACCATTTTTTGAAACATCCGTTATACAAAATCTTGTTTTAGAATTAAATGTTGCCATTTTATGTTGCTTTTTAATATTAACCATGATTACTTCATGATTATAATAAATCACTAAGATACCATCTTTTTCACTTATTGAAGGGCTTTGTTCAATATGTTCATCTTTAAATGTTAATAACTTTTTACCATTATAATTAAATAAAATAAATTGATCTTCATTTTTAATTAAAGCATATTCATTACCAAAGCTTACTACTTCAAAACCAACTTCTTTATATACTTTTTTACCACTAGCTGTTACTAAAATATATTCACTATCATTATCGGTTAAATAATACATCGGTCCTTCGTTATAGATATATTGATATTTACCAAATTTAATTACCATACGTCCTTTATGGTTAATAACTCCAGGTAAGTAATCATCGTTATATACTAAAGCCGAATTATTAACAAAGTTTGATACCATTTTAAAATTAAAATCCGTCAATTTTTTTCCTGATTCATTAAATAATGCAAATTTATTTTCATTATTCATAAGAAAGAAAGCATCTGTGTTTAATACATCTTTAGTACTAACATTAATTTTAATAATACAAATTATAAATAATACTAATAATATTAAAATAACCGGAATCGCGAAAATAGTTTTATTAGGGATAATCTTCGTTATATTAATATCTGGTTTTTTAATATTAATCTTTTTATTAATTTTTTTAGGTTTACTAGTCTTAGGTTTTTTAACTGGTATTTCTTCCGTAATTTTTTCTTTATCTAAAATTAAGGTATTTGAAAATGGATCATTGATAAATTTAGGTTCTTCTTTATCATCAATTAAGTCTCTACCATTATCATAATTAATAAATCTACCCACGTTATCACCTCGATTTTATATATAATTAATTATATCAATAATATAATTTGCAAACAAGTCAAAATATGATAAAATAGCATATATAAAAAAGGGGTGATCTTGATGAATAATAAAAAAATTTATATTATTTTATCCTTTTCTGGAACTTTTTTTGCAATTCTAATTCGTTTGTTTACCGGCAAGGAATATAGTCATTCGTCAATCGCTTTAGATAAAGAATTAAATGAAATGTATAGTTTTGGTAGATTAAAACCATATAATCCTTTTAAAGGCGGATTTGTTCATGAAGGAATTCATCATGGAACCTTTAATCGTTTTAAGAAAACCAAAGCTAAAATATTAGAAATTGATGTAAGTGAAGATGATTATAATAAACTTAGTGATGAATTAACTAATTTTAAAAATGGCGTTTGGAAATATAATTATTTAGGGGTATTATTATATCCATCAAAAAAAGCCATCCGTTTTAAGAATCGCTTTTATTGTTCAGAATTTGTTAAACATATGTTAGATTTAACTAATACTAATTTTGAATTACCAGAAGTTGTTAAACCATATGATTTTAACAGTATTGAAAACTCTAATGTAATTTATGAAGGTATATTAAAGAATTATTAATATATCTTTTTTTATTAGTATAAATTCGATTGATATATCGTTATAACTGGACGAACACCTTTAGTAAATGACACTGGCATATCAACTATATATCCACCGTTTGTAACAAGCCAAGCGCGTTCATTATTCGATGCTAGTAGGGCCTTAGTCCAGTATCCATTTGGATAAGTTAACTCAGAAGCTGGGTATTCATAATAACAACCACGGGATATGCAATCTCTTGTATAGCTAAATAGCCAAGCAGCTTTTTGTTGGGCAGTGCTTGTTGGGCAATAAACTGGGCCGTCAGGTTCATCTTTTTCATGGGAACCAAAACACCACCAATTTTGTCCCTGCGTAGCAAAGTTAACGCTAAAACCTTGTTTAGGGTTAATAACTAATGATGCATCCATAATATCTTGAGCTGATGGAAGATCAACATTAATTACTGTACTCCAAGCTTGTTTAGTAGAATAACCAGGATGACCATAATTAAAGAATGCTATTGCATTATCCCAAGTCATAACTTTATTACTACCAACGGTATCAGAAAGGTTTTGTTCCATAATTAATTTAACGGTATTTGTTGCACTATCTTTTTTAAGTAAATAAAAATTACGCGTAATGCCATCACCTAAACTACAACCATATTTAGCACCTATTTCACCATCATTACCATAAGTATTACTAATAAATTGACATAATTGTGCTTCTCTTGCATAAAGAGTATTATCATCAATTGCTTGACCTTCAACCCTTAAGCTTAAATAAACTTCATGACCAGCTTCGCTGTTTGGCGTATCTTCATCAGCCCAAACATATAACACGTGTGTTCTAGTATCACTAGGACTAATATAATCAGTATATAAATCATAATAGGTAATGCCACTAACAACTCTAGTGGATAATTCCGATAAAGCATAATAATTGCTACCATCTAAACTTACCCGAATGTATTGATTATCTAATAATGTGCCACTATAATTAGCTGGCGTTTCAATATATAAACTAACTTTATAATCATAATAATAACTACCAGTATTATTAATATCAAAATCATAACCACCATCATAAGTGGCATCATAATCACTCATTGGATAAATTGGTCCAGATACTACTGAAGCACTTGATGGCATAGAAACAGAAAAAGAGCCGGTTCCAATTTCTACACTACCCGCCTCTTCTTCACTTTTAAAGAAAGCTAGAGAAGAACTAGCAATTGATAGCACCATTAAAATAATTATGATGGAAAAAAATGCTATTTGTTTTTTGATTAGCCTTCTCATAATTAGCTCCTCCTATTGTTTTAATTTAGGCAACTCCATAATTTCGTCATCTAAATCAATCTTCAAGAGTTTAGCTTGAAGCTCTTTTTTACGTTTATTATTACCAAATTTAATTTCTTTGTTATTTGATGCTTCTTCTACCTCATTAACTTGTTTATTAATTTTTAACATTCTAATTAATTTAATAACATCAGTTATTAGAATAAATACCGCTGGAATTAAAATAACTAATAACCATCCACCACGACTCGCTAAGAAATATTGAATACGGCCTAATTGTGGAATACGTAATTTTACTTTACCAATAACATTATCTTGTACTACTAATGAAGTATCTTCAGTTTCATTACTATCACCTTTAGTAGTAAAGTAATATTTATTACCAACTTTTTTAATATTAGTGATACGGTGAGTAACTGTCATTCCTTTTGATATACTTGATTCTGATTTAAAGGTAATTACTTCTCCTACTTTTAAAGAACGATAATCTTTAACCGGAACATCAATTATTACATCATATACTTTAATATTAGGTTCCATAGAAGGACTAATAATGGTATATAAAGAGAATAATGGTTCATAACCTCTACCTTTTTTAGAATAACGATAATTAGCAAAAACATAATATAATAATGCTATTGCAATTAATAATAATAAAATAAATACAGTCCAAGATATAACATCACCAAAAAATTTGATAATACCTCTAAAAGATCTGTATGTTTCGCCCTTTTTATTCTTGCCCATACTATAATCACCTTATCATTATAATTATATATTTTATTTAATATAAAAACAAGTATTTGTACTTGTTTTACATCTTAATCGACATTTTTAACAATTAACTGACTAATAAATGTATGACCCATATCCACTGATTGATCAACATTAGCATTTAGGTATTCAACATATATTGTTACGTTATGTTTTTCTAATGATGCCAATGAAACATTATTAATTATAATGCGATCAGTAGTTGGAATCATCCCTTTTGCTACCTCTACGCCATTAATATTTACGTGATAAATTAAATCTTCTAATCTTACAAAGTCATTTTTAACAACTTGCCATAATAACTGATATTTTAAATCTACATCACTTGCATTAGTAATAACAATTTCTTTGTTATTACTACGCCATCCTGGTAAAATGCTTGTCGTTGGAGCAATCTCACTACCAGTAGGATAAACCACTTCAATAATTTTAGTAGTTGATGATGGATTATTTTCTTTGCTACTATCATCAATATCAACCGGAGGATTAGGTTTATTAGTTGTTTTTAGACGATAAAAAGAGAATGTGGTGGCAAAACTAGCTAACAAAAAACATAACGCAAACAAGATGAACAATAATAGTTCATCACGTTTAGATTTATGATTATCATTTGCCTCATATTCTCGATTCATAATAACCTCTTGCTAAAATTATATCATAATCTTATTTTAATTTTATAAAATAGCTTTTATTTCTTAAACTAATTACTAAACGAATATCACTACTATTTAAGAAACGTTTATCAACTTGTAAAATGGTGGTATCTTTTAAATCTTTTGGAGTAATATCAATTACATCGGCCATTATGTATTTGTCACCATATTTAAAGTATAAACTACCATGATTATTATATAAGATCTTTTTGGTAATAGTTTTAGCATAATAAGATTTTTTATCAGTCTTTAATTCATCTTTTAATGCAATAATAGCATAGCCAAAACCATAGTTTGAATAATCAGGAGTAACAATTGTTTTACCGTTTTGACTATTATATTCAAAATAACCAGTTAAGTTTACTTCAGTTACTTTTAATGATACGCCATCTAAAATTGAATTAGTAAATTCTAATTTTTTATTAATCTTAACTTCATTTACTTTGTTACTAGTTAATAAGTATTCTGGTTTAATACGAATGGTTTTCTTAGTAGCTACTAAATCATTATGATGAACATTATATTCATTAAAGATTACTAAACTCATTTTTTTATTAATTTCTTTTTTAGGTATTTCATAAACAATTACATATGTATTAAGAACATGTGGTTTTAATTTTTCACCACGGTATGCAATTCCTAAATCATTATAATAATCGCCACGATCATATATTGGATAATAATACTTACCACCAACATCTAGTGTTAAATCTTTTTTAGCTATTTTTAATGAGTTAGTTGTTATATTAGTAATATCCATACTAATTGCTAAATAATATTTATTTTCAATTAGATTACCACGATAATCCATATTCGTTAAAATACTATTATTAACAGTATAACTAAAGCCATTAATATTAACAACTTGCATTTCTTTGTAGGTACGATGATAGATCATAATGTTATAGAAAATAATAGCACCACTAATTACTATTAAAATCGCCCCAATAATCGAAATAATAAATTTGTTTTCAAAATAATAATATTTAAATTCACGAAGATATCTTCTTATTTTCCTTTTTAATTTATAATTATCGTGTTCAAAAGTAATTTCAACTTCTTCGTTATCTTTTTCTTCAATTTCTAATTCTTTTAAATCTTTATTAAAATCAAATCTTTTTAAATCAAACCCTATACCACGAATCAAACAATAAACTAAGAAGAAAAATTGTGGTAAATATAGAATTAAGGAAACATCACGATAAATTCTGACTTTAGTGATTTCCATAATTTCATCTTCTAAACCAGCTAGGGCACTATAACAGATGGTAAAACCAATAAATAATATTAAGTAATAAATGATTATTCCTAAATATAGACGAATTGATTTTTTCTTGATAATAAATAAATATGTAATTATAACAACTACTAATAAAATTAAAATAATTGCTAAGTACATCCAGATATTTATATATTGACTTGCAATGTTATTTGCATAATCGTAAGTTCCACTACTAGCAAAGCCATTAAAGAATTTGACAATTTTATTAGATTGAATCAACAAGTATATAATTGGAGCAATTAATAATAAATGGATTAAACGGAAATGTTTAATTAAAAATGCATAGGGCTTTTTTAATACCATATTAATTCCTCCTTATTCTTCATTATTTATTATAACATAGCTATAATTTTTTTTGTACCATTATTTGGCCAGGTAATAGATAAATAGTTGTATTATTTTTTATTAAATCGTTCATTGAAGTATCAAATGCATTTTTTACTAAATCCAGCGTATCGCCTTCTTTAGTTATATAATAATTAAAATCTTTTTTAGGAATTAATAAAACATCCCCAGGATAGATATAATCATCTAAATTAATACCATTAATACTAGCTATTAAATTAGGATTAGAGTTTACTTTACTAGCAATTTTAGTTAATGTATCACCATTATTAATTAAATATTTGTCGAAATAAATAACTTCATTGCTGGGATTTATTGATCTTTTATTTTTCTCATATTTAAAAAACATATTTCAAAGTCTCCTTTACTTTAAAATATGTTTCTATTTTAATTATGTTAATAAATTATAATATTATTATTTTTATTAAATTGCCATTCACTATAAGATAATACTTTTGTTTCTAAATTATTAGGATCAAAATGATATAAAGTGTCTCCTACTAAATAATAAACTCCTAAATTATCTTGATAATTAATTTTATCAATTTTTAAATCACTTACTCTAATTGCTAAATCGTTATATTTCATGTATAAATTATTATCCATAATAAAGTATGTTATTAAATAATCATTAAGCCATACTACTTCTTCGTTAATTAGTTTTTTAATAGTCGTTTCTTTTAATCCTTGGTTATAATAAACTGGTGTTTTTAATAAACGATATTTTAAATATTCCGGAACAATTTCATATTCTCGTTCATTTTTCTTATCAAGTAAATAAACACTCTTATTATTATTTCCTAAGATCTCACTATTAAATGATATTTCTTTATTAACCGATATTTTAGATTCTTTATTCTTCTTCATATCATAAACAATAAATTTTTTAAAATAATATTGATTATCATAATCAGCTATCAAAATATAGTTATCTAGTTTAGTTAATAAAGTTGCATCATATGTATCATTTTTAAATAAACGAATTTCTTTAAAAGAATTATTCTTTTTGATTAAAGTAAAACCATGATAATTCCATAAATAATAATTTTTATTTAATAAATTATAAGTGGTTATCTTTTGATGTTTGTTACTTTTTTCTTTAGGTTCTTGATAACCAATTTCCTTTTTAAATTCATTATCTAATAAATTAGGACTGATAATATTATTATCTTCGTAACAAATAACTTCTAAGTTAAGTCGAGAAGTTGGTTTAATACAAGTAATATTATCTTTTTGATAAGTTTTTATTTTAGTAATATTGGCATGTTCATATTTTTTATCAATGCGTTTATATAAATAATTAATGTTATTAACATTAATGGTTATTTCATATAAATCTTTTTTGGTATCGTAAGTTTCTTTTATTTGATATTTATTAACTTGATATTTATTATGGTATATTTTTGGTTTAATTAAATGATAAATTACTAATAATACAATTAAAAAAAGAAAAAAGAAAAGACATATAGTTTTTTTTCGAGGTTTCAATAGTCTCTTTTTTCTATTTTTCATGATCTTTAACCTTATATTTTTTCTTTTCTTCCATCATAAACTCTGTTACATTAGTTTCAATTTCCGCTAATGAACGTTTGTCTAAGTTAGTTAAGAATACTTCTTCTTTAATTGTATCAATTTCTACTTTACCCCAAATAATACCAGAATAAACACTTAAATCATTAAATAAGTCAGGAGTTATTACGGTTAAGAAATAACCAAAAAATACTCTTTTACGACCAATAATAATACGTTTATTAGTTAATGCTATTACGGATGTTGAAAAGAAATCAAAAAAGTTATTATTTTTTTGACCAACAAATGCATATTTTACAAATTCACCTGGATTTAAATGGCGTTCAACAATATCCGCATGTTTTCTTACACGCCACCAATAAACTCCACAAGGATATTTTTTGCAGAAAGCTATCGCTTTTTCATAAACGCTCATAAAATCACCTAATTTCATTATATATTATTTTAATCATTAATTCTAGTTTTTATTAAGAAACAAGGATATTTTTAACCGTTAAATTATCTTGACTATCATATAAATATACATACCAATTTCCCGTTGATGAGAAAGATTCAGTAAAGGTATATTCTTTTACTTTATCAGAAATATCAATCCATTCCGCATCATCAGGAAGCGTTGATAATTTAGTTATAAAATATTTTTGTAATCCAACATTATCTTTAAATGTTAAAGTAACATTTCTTCCACTAACTGTATAAGTAATCGTTGGAACAGTAAATTCAACAACTATTTTTAAATAAGTACGATTATTATAATAATCAACCGCATGAAGATAATAGGTTGCCGCCGTTGTATATGGGTCAGATGTTATCTCTTTGGTATCACCACCACTTGGAATATCCGCAGTAGTTAATACTTTATTATAAAACATTGTATATGAAGATGGTTCAGAAGTTGATTTAGTAATTGTATAACCTTTTAGTTTAAGATCATCTTGAAGGGTTGCTTTTATAACACCCCTTGAAACACTATCTAAAGTAATAACTGGTTTAGTAGTATCAATATCAGCAGCCGCAACCGTAAATGTTGGATGCGTTGGATTTGCTGAACTAATAATTGCTTGATTACCAAATTGATCTACGGCATGAACATAATAAGTACCAGCATATTTTGGTTCATAATATACAGTAGCACTCTTTTTATTAGCAGCAAAATTTGTTGGATTATTCATATTGGTTGGACTGGTATTGATTTCATATTTACCTAAATAACTGGTATCACTAAAGGTAATTTTTACCATACCATATTGTTTAGTAATAGTTACACTAGGTCCGATAAAATCATAACTACCATTATCTTCACTATAGTAGCAAGTTCTTTTACCATTTTCATATTTAACATAAACATTAACACTAGTATCTACTTCTGTTTGGGTTTTAGGATTAACCACATAATCTTCAATTAAACCTTCCGAAATAAGCGTTCCTACAGATACAATACATGTTTTATTACCACACTCAGCATTATTTTCGTCTAAGCCAGCATAAACACATGCTGCTTTCTCAACACGGGATTTAAATTCTTCATATTCTTTTTCATCTTGACGATTAGATAAAGCAACAACATTATTAACAATTATTAATCCCATGATAGCAATTAAACCTAAAGTTACTAAAAGTTCTGCTATCGTAAAACCATTTTTTTTCATATTCTTGCTACCCTTCTATAATCTATAATAAGTATAAAATTAAACCAAAATAAAAGCAAGATATAATCTTGCTTTTTGTTCTATGGACAAACCGTAATACTATAAACTCTGAATCCAATAGTATCCATATAATAAGATGACTCAAATTCAATAGCAACCGTTTTATTTCCTTTACCAGTTGAATATTGGAATGTATGAGTAATCTCACCAGTATTATAAGCATTACCATGACCAGCCTTACAGTTTGGACTATTAGTTCTAGGAGAAACGTTACAGTTACCAGCACAATTGTTTCCATTTGCATCACAATATCCCGTGATACCTAAAGTATGGTAATAAGTCATATTTGGACAGTCCCCTTCATTAATAAGTCCGATAGTACCAGCCAATGTTTGTTTTTCATCACCAACTTTTAAGTATAAATAACGAGTTGGATTACATGTACCTCCGGTTCCATAATAACTATTAATAGTATTTAATTTAAATTTAATTGTTACGCTACCATAAGTATTAGTATTTATTGTTCCAAAATTCCATACTTGATGATGACGTGCATAACATTCAGATTCTGATAAGTCTGAAGTACATACACCATTTAAGGTATGGCTATAATTGGTTCCATTACTACTAAATAAGGTAGTACAATTTTTAATCCAGTTCGCCATGTAACTCTTATTACCTTTTGAACCTTTAGCAATTGTAACTGACGAACTTAATGCATTAATTATTTCATTTGTAACCGTTACACCATTTGCTTTAGGAATAGCAATTTCAATTCCTGAAGATGTTGCATTACCAACTGCTTGAACAATTGCAACCGCATGGGTACTAGATAATACTGATACACCCCTTAATACAACATTACTTGTGTTGTTTTCATATGCATTAAAGGTAGCTTTATCTAAATTGGTTCCATAAATATCAACTCGATAATAACCAGCATTTGCTTTATAATATGGTCCATAATAAGTGGTTGAATTATTATTTGGACTAGTTGTTGAATAATTACTTGTTCCAGTTAAATCAACAATCGATATATCAGCTAAATTCCATGTAGTAGTGATGTTGTCATTAGTTTGTTCCATTTGTACATAAAATCTAGCTTTAGATTTTCCAGCAGGAACAACAACATCTTTATAATATCTTCCATAACCGTCACTTAAAGTATCCATTAACTGATAATCACCGATATGTCCATCCCAAGCATTACCAGAAGATTGTGCTGTATATACCAATCCACCACGCATATTTAGTGATCCCTTAGTTCTTTTAGCCGTAACAAATACACGATATACCCTTCCAGGTGAAACACTAAACTCATTACCTAAAATAGTATCTCTTGTATTAGCATTATATGGACTAGAAGTTGTATATGCCGTTAAACCAGTATCAATAACATCGCCGCCAGTCCATCCAACAAATGTATAATTTGCTTTAGTTGGATTAGCTAAAGTAATATTATTTGATGCGATTGTATAAGTTGATGTATTTGATGCCGAACCACCATCTAAAGTGTAATAAATTCTAAAATTAGTATTAAATGGTAAACCGACACTAACTCTTGCGTTATCAATAATACCACTATAAGAAGAAGAGCCAACATAAACCTTTCCAGTAGCAGTCTTTATATTCTTAATTTCATAATTAGTTCCAGATGGCCATTGAGTACAATAATCAGTAGCACCAGCACGTTTAGATACACCATTAACATATACATCAGCAGTACCAAATCCATCAATGCTTCCGTTGCTTGAACCATCTAATACTCCGTTTAAATCAAGATAATATAATGGTGACCATACCGCATATAAATTTACAGTTGAACCATTAGATGTAGTTAAGTTTTTAACGCTTTGTCCATCTTCATATGCATTTGATCCAGACGATACTTTCTTTAATCTAACATTCTTTATAGTTGCTGAACATCCTGGGAATGCTCTAAATAAAATATATTTTTTAACACTACCATCACCAGTACTAGATAATGTAAATCTTACACTATAGTGTGTATATGAACTAGTTAATGGTATTTGGTTACTTCCATCAGTGTTTGTTCCAGTACTTCCATTAGAGTTTTGCCAACTAGCTACTCTTAAGTAGTTAGTATCACCATAGAAATAATTAACTAGTTTTCCGCTACCTTTGACATCAACATCCAATTGATAAACTTCACCAGCAGCAAATGGAGCTAGGATACCAAATTGTTTAAAATCACTATACCCACTTTCGCTACTACCTTTAGAACCAGAATATTCACCAGTATCATATAATTTTGAAGTATCAGATGAAGAAGTTGACCATCCTGTAAAGATATATCCAGAACGAGTATATGTGTTAGCCGTTAATGCCTTAGCAGTGTTATATGTCATACTAATATTAGACATTTGGGTACCTTCACCACCGTTAGCATTAAGCTTAACGGTATAAGTAATTGGTTCAAAAGTTATCGTACAAGTTGTGTCGGCAGTAACACTAGCTACTTTAGCCGTAGTACCTGATACAGTACATCCTGTACTAACACTCTTATATTTATAACCGGCTTTAGCACTAAAGGTTGTTGATGCAGTCTCACCATAATTAACTGCTTTACTAGCATCAGTAACACTACCCATGCTAGAGTTATTAACAGCAAAAGTAACAGTATATGAATTTATTGTATATTTTTTAGATGTAGTATGATTAGTTATATCATATAATTTTACGGTATAGGTACCAGCAACGTTTTGTTCATAAGTTGTGGTTGAAGAAGTTCCTGATAAATTAACCGTTTTTATAATATTAGAATCTTTAATAATTTCATATTTTAGTAATCCAGCGGTATCACTAGCAGTTATTGTAGCCGTTTTTTTACCATCAAATGATACTGATAAAGTTGGTGCTTTATTATCTATGTATACATTGGCTGGACCAGAACAAGTTGTTTTATTACCAGCATAATCCGTGATAATATAGCTTGTTAAAAGGTTAGCACTACCATAAGTTTTACCATCATCTGGGAATGCGGCTTCGTATGGTCTAGTTACACATCCTGATCCATTAGCACCATCATCACATTTAACAATAATGGTATGAGCACCAGATTTCCATGTTGTGTTTTGATTTTCATATACACAATTTGGTCCTGTAGTATCAATATTTCCAACAACTACACGAGCAGCATTAAGTGACCAGTTACCTACTTTATCAACAGCCCAAATGTAATATGTACCAACTGGTTTTGATACTTCAGCTTTATTAGTACTCTTCGACTTTAATTGAACGGCATTAGCACTAGTTTTACTACATTGGTGATTAGTTGCTTCGTTATCATAGATACAGAAATAATCAATTCCTGATCCTTGTTTATCATTACCAGTAATAAATATCTTTTTATTAGCTTTAGTCCAGTTAGTATCTACACTAGCGGTAACGGTTGGTAATTCTTTATCAATTCTTACTACAAGGTATGTAGTTAAAGTTTCATTAATTTTCTTACCAGCATCATCAATATAGTTAACCGTTAATGATATTTTAAATTTAGTATCATTCATAATGGTAGATGTTGATACACGATAAACATTTTTATATTCAGTAGCTTGATTATATGAAGTGATGTTATCTAACCAACCAATAGTTGTCCAGTTAGCATCTTTATTAGAATAATTTTTATTTTCGTTAACAGCATCCCAATTAATATTTACGATTTGTTCATTACGACGTGCATTTAAATTAGCATCAAGAATTTTAAGCTTTAATACAACATCTTCTTTTACCCAGAAAGTACGATTGTTTTCAACAGTAATCTTAGACCCTTCAGTTAAACTAGAAGCTTTATATGCATCTAATTGAATTAGTTTTTTAACTTTTAAATCATCTAAGATACATACACCATCTTGGTTTTGAACTTTTTCATCAATAAATTTAGGAATTGGTTTACCATTTTCAAAATCAATTCTTACTTGATAACAAGTTATATCGTTACCAAAAGCATCGATAACCTTTGTTCCCGCTTTATTATCTGCTTCGATATAACCATTTTGTAAAAGTGTTTGAACGGTAATTGAGGTTTGGTCAATATCACTATAAAGGTTATTCTCTGAAGCGTATTTTGAAGCTTGCGTTTCAATATAACTGAAAATATTTTTGTTTTGACGCTTCTTTAATGTATTAGAAATAGCTGAGTAAGCAGGGATTGCTATTAGGACCACTATACCTAATATAACAATGGTTGCTAATAACTCAACTAATGTAAAACCTTTATTCTTTATTTTCATCATATTATCACTATCCTATTCCATTATAAAATATTATTAACAAAAAAACAATTCTTTTAGAATTGTTTTAATATCTTCGATAGAACCATGTTCCACGTGCTGGGAAATATTTACCAGGATCAATCATATTTGCTTTAAATTTTGAGAATGATGAATAACCATTTGCTCCACCACCTAAATAATAACCTTTAGATATTGAGTAATGTAAATGTACCCCAGTAGAACACGTATCCCAACCACCATTTTTCTTTAATGTTGAACCAGCGCCACCAACATAACCAATTACACTTTGGTTAGTTACAGTATCACCTACTTTAACATTAACGCTTAGTAAATGGGCATATTGAGTAGTATAAGCAACGCCATTAACGTTATGATGAATATAAACGATGTTACCACCACATGAACTTTTTAAAGTTACTGCAGCAACCATTCCGTTAGCAGCTGAATATACTTTAACACCCATCGAAGTTGTTGATAAGTCAATGCCGTAGTGGAAAGAAGAGGTCTTTCCAGTTAAAGGATTAACACGCATACCAAATGGTGATGTTACAACACCTTTTTCAAGCGGTCTAATTAATGTAGAAGAAGCTAGTACTTTAACACAGTCAGATAATAATTGGGTATCCGAAGTACATATACTCTTATAGTACTTAATTAACGCTTCTTGGTTTTTAATTTGTTCATTAATATCATCACCAACATCTTCAAGTTCATCCATATAATTATCTAGCGCTACTATTGCATTACTATAATTATTAATGGCCACATCTAGTTGGTTTTGTTTTTCTCTTAGTTCTTCTTTTAAACGTTGATTTTCAATTATTAAATCATTTAAGGTTTGTAATTGATCTTGATTATAACTAGTTATCAATGATATAGCCTTACTACGCATTGACATATCAGCAATACTTTCTGCAGCCATTAAATATTCTAAATAAATATTCTCGTTACTAGTTAATTCATTAAATTTTAATATTTCAGCAGTTTCACCTTTAGTTTTTTCGATACTTGCTTCACATTCAGCTATTTTATTAGTTGCTGCATTAATGTCATTTTCTGCTTGTTGTTTTTCATTATAAGCATTATAGATAGCTTGTTTCTTTTGATTAATTGAACTTCTCGTTGCATTTTTATTTTGAACATTAATATTTTTTTGCCTTTTTAGTTCTTCTAATTCGGCATTTAATTCTTTAATGTTTTTCGCTTTTGAATCTGCTTTAATATTAAGAGGAACTAAAATTACAACTAAAATTACTAAGATTGTTACAACTTTATTTCTCATATCTTTAAATACTTTCTAACTGCTCTAATAGATGAAATCATACCCATCAAAGCCCCTAATACTAATACAAATAATGAAGCATAGAAAATAAATGGGAATGGTTTAACCATCTTGATAACATTACTATAAATGTATCCATTAGTACGATCATATAAAATTAAATAACCATAAATCATAATAATTATTGGAATGATTGATCCTAAAACACCTAAGATAAATCCTTCAAATAAGAATGGCAATTTAATAACAATATTAGAAGTTCCTACTAAACGCATAATTTCAATTTCGGTTTTTCTCGAAAAAATGGTTAATTTAATCGTGTTACCAATTAAGAAAGCCGTTACTACAAGTAGTGCAATTACTAAAATTATTGATACTTTTTCAACAATATCAAAGATTACAGCGATCTTTTCAACCAATCCTTCATTGTAATCGACTGATTCAACATAATCACTATTACCAACATAATCAGCAACTTTTTTCATATTTTTAATATCATCAACTTTGATAGTATATGAATCAAGTAATGGATTATAACTTAAACTATCTAAAGCATTTAATAAGATTTGACTGTCATCTTGGCATTCTTTTTTCCAATCTTCTTTAGATTTATATTTATATTCTACAATATTTTTATTCTCTTTTAATAATGCATCATATTCTTTAATTTGCTCTTCATTAGTATCATGAAATAAATAAGCAACAATCGTTAATTCATTTTCATATTGTTTAGTTAAATAATTAACATTAAAACTAATAATTAAGGCAATTGCTACTAATAAAAGGGTGATTGCCGAACAAGTAATAGATGCAAAGCTTAAACTAAAATTACGGAAAACACTTTTGAAAGCGTCTCTAATATTTCTAATTATTACTCTTATCGCTCTCATAATATTTTCCTTTCTCTTGATCATAAACGACTACACCATTTTCAATCGCAATAACTCTTTTTTTCATTTTATCAACAATTTGTTTATCATGAGTTGCCATAATAATAGTAGTTTTTAATTCTTTGTTAATAGTTTCTAGTAATTTAACGATTTCAAGTGATAGTCCTGGGTCTAAGTCTCCAGTAGGTTCATCGCAAATTAATACTTTGGGATTATTGACAATTGCACGGGCGATACATACACGTTGTTGTTCGCCACCAGATAATTGATTTGGGAAAGCTCTAACTTTATCTTTTAAACCAACATGTTCTAAAGCTTTTAATACTTTTGTTCTAATTTCATCACTTTTAGTTCCGATTGATTCCAAACCAAAAGCAACATTTTCATAAACGGTTAATTTTGGTAATAGTTTAAAATCTTGAAATACTACCCCAATTTTTCTTCTTAATTTATAAACCGAACTATTTCTTAATTTAGCAACATTAATACCACCAACATAAACTTCACCTTTTGTTGGACGTTCTTCACGATATAATAGTTTAACCAATGATGATTTACCAGAACCAGAGTTACCGATAATAAAAACAAATTCACCTTTACCAATCGTAAGATTAGTATCAACTAAAGCGGTTACGCCATTTTGATAAACTTTATATACATTTTTTAATTCAATAAACTTCATTTAATCACCTACATTAATTATATATAAATTTTATTCTTAGATAAATGGTAATTTATCCCTCTTTACACCGCCAGATACTTCATAGCAATCGCTAATAACGAAGAATACTGTTGGATCTACTTTTAATAACACTTCTTTAAAGAAGACATAATCTTTATTAGGGACAACACACATGATTAATTGTTTGTTTTCTTTTAAATAACCACCTTGAGCATTTAAAAGGGTTACCCCACAATTTAATTCTGTAATAATAAAATCTTTGACTTTTTCAACGTTTTGGGTATGGACAAAGAATAATTTAGAATCACTAATACCAATCATGATTTTATCAATTAAGGTACTACCAATATAAATAATAAAGATACCATAAATCATTTTCATAAAACCAAGTTTATAACCAGATATAACAATAATAATACCGTTAACAATTAAGTTAGCTTTACCAGTAGGGATTTTTAGATATTTCGATAATATGGCATTCATGATATCGCTACCACCAGAACAAAAACCATACTTATATAAAACTCCATATCCAACACCATCTAAAATAGATGATAATAAAACCATAACTAAAATATTATCAAAAGCAAACCATTTTAAAATATATGGTACTAATGGGCTAGTAAAACGAATAACTAAGGGAACTAATAAAGCCCCGATAACTGCATCTTTAAAATATTTTTTACCTAATAGGAAATAAGCTAATATTAATAAAATGACGTTACCACAAAAGATAAAGGTTGATGGTTCAATTTGATTTTTTAATACAATCGCAATACCTGATAAACCTCCAGCAACGATATCATTATGAAGTAAAAAAACATTATAATTGATAGCAATTACAAATGCACTAAATATTAACATTAGATAACGAATAAGAAATTCTTTATTTCTAATTCGACGTATAAAGCTTTTATAAGTATTTTTCTTCATAACGCTACTCTCCTATTATTACAATATTCATTATAACATGGATAGAGTTTTTAATAAAGATATTAGTTTAAAAAGTTTTAAATTAAAAACATCTAATTGTTATTAGATGTTTTATACATTAAATCTAAAATATACGATGTCGCCATCTTGCATTAAGTATTCTTTACCTTCAAGTCTAACTTTACCGGCAGCTTTAACACTTACTTCTGATTTATAAATTTTTAAATCATCATAACTCATTATTTCTGCACGAATAAATCCTTTTTCAAAATCAGTATGAATAATACCAGCACATTGTTTAGCTGTCATGCCATCTTTAAAAGTCCATGCTCTTACTTCATCAGTTCCGCAGGTAAAGAAGGTTTTTAAACCTAATAAATAGTAAGTTGCAAAAATCAATTTATCCAAGCCACTGTTTCTAATACCTACATCAGATAAGAAAATGTCACGTTCTTCATCAGTCAAACCGGCTAGCTCAGCTTCTAATTTAGCACACATTACGATAACTTCGGATCCTTCATTTTTAGCATACTCTCTTACCTTAAGGGTATACTCATTATCACCAACAGCAGCATCTTCTTCATTAACATTAGCACAATAAATAATTTTTTTATTAGTTAAGAAATTAAAACCGGCTAATACTTTTTTCTCATCTTCATCAAACTCTAAACGACGAATCGGAATTTCTTTTTCTAAAGCTTCCTTGCATTTTCTTAAAACATTAACTTCAAATAATGCTTCTTTATCTTTAGATGTTTCGGCTTTCTTAGCAATTTTATCAATACGGTTATTGATAATTTCTAAATCGGCTAAAACAAGTTCGATGTTAATAACTTCAATATCTCTAATCGGATCAACAGAACCTTCAACATGAATAACATCAGGATTATTGAAACATCTTACTACTTCAACAATACAATCTACTTCTCTAATATGACTTAAGAATTTATTTCCAAGTCCTTCACCTTTAGATGCACCTTTTACTAATCCAGCAATATCAGTAAATTCGAAAGTCGTTGGTACCCTACTTTTGGGTGTATATAGGTTATATAAAAACTCTAATCTTTGATCAGGTACAATAACTACCCCAACATTAGGTTCGATTGTTGCAAAAGGATAATTAGCAGCTAAAATGTTTAGTTTAGTAATTGCATTAAAAAGCGTTGATTTACCAACATTTGGTAAACCAACTATTCCCGCTTTTAAACTCATCTTATTTCCCCCTCAAATATTATAATTTAATAATACCATTGATACCAATTGGTAAACCAATGATGTAAGCAATGACAATTATTATAACAAAGAAGATTATTGTAAACAAGATATATGGTAATTGATATTTAATAGATGAGAAAATACCAATTGGTTTTTTATCTTGATTATATTTTTGTAAAAATGCTAAGTAAATTACAAAGTATGCAAATAATGGTGTCATTGATAGAGTACAAGCTTCTGCAGCTTTATAAACAAATTGCGTAAATTCTGGTGAAATACCAGCATTCATCATTACTGGCATAACACTACCAACTAAGATTTGCCATCTAGTTGCTGATACTGGCACTAAAATAGTTGATATTAAACCAATAATAAAGAATAAAATCACTAGTGGAAGACCACTAAAGTTAATAGCATCAATAAGGTTAGCTAATTTAGCAACTAATACTGACCCAATATTAGTATATTTAAAGAAGCCAATAAATGCAGAGGCAAATAAAATTAATACTAATGTTTTACCAATACCATCTAATGAATGACCTAAATTATCACAAACATCACGATTGTTTTTAATTGTTTTGGCACCAATACCATATAATAATCCAGCAATGACAAATAATACTAAAACAATAAATACGAAACCATTACTAAAGAATGAATCATAACTGAATAACTTATCAATATATAAAACTTGTGAATCATCTAATAATCGACCTGAGAAAGGAAGGCCTGGAACAATATTATATAAGAAGAATAATAAATAAATACTACTTCCAATAATACTGAATTTTAAACCTCTTTTTTCATAAGTATCAATAACTTTATCTTCTTCAACGATATTTGCTAATGATTTATCAACTTCCGTAGGTTCATCATTAAGTTCATATTTACCAAAGAATGGCGCTGTAACTCTTTCACTAATGTTTGTAATAATGAAAGCCATCGCTATTACTGAAATAGCACTAATAAATAACATACACCAAATACCTAAAGTATAATTAGAATCTAGAATATGCGCACCTTCTAAAGTTAAAGTTAAAATAGTTGAATCTTTAGCAGTAAATAAAATATTTATACTACTACCAAAAGTTAAAGATGCAAAAGCTACAGTTATACCAGCAAGAGGATTTCTTCTACCATGCAAATATAATAAAGCACTTAATGGTATTAAAATAACATATGATAAATCACCAACTATTGATGATAAAATACATATTAATACTAAATAGAAAGTAACCGTATTTTTCTTAACGTTTCTTGTTAAAAGGGTGAAAATGGTTTTTAAGAAACCACTCTTTTCCATAATACCAATACCAATTAATGAAATTATTAATGTTGATAAAGGAGTAAACGCTACGAAGTTAGAAATCGTATTACTGAAAATATACTTTAACCCTTCAACGGATAATAATGATTCAATAGTAACCAAAGTATTTACAAACTCTTTAGTATTTGGATTTACTTTTACATAATTAGCATCTAATCTTAAAAGTGCAAGTAACACACTAAATAACATCATTACTACAATCATAATGACAAAAGTCATTATGGGATGTAAATGTACCTTTTCCTTAAATATTTTCACTATTATCACCTATTATTCTTTTTAATTTTTTTTCAAATTCTAATCGATCAAGCATTATTTCATGATTACAATTAACACATTTGATTTTAATATCAACGCCTACTCTAGTAATAGTCCATAGATTAGTACCACAAGCATGGTTCTTTTTCATAATAACTTGATCGCCAATTTTATATTTCATAAAATCTCCCTAATCGTCAATTTTAACATTTAATATTTCTAAAATTCTTTCCAAGTCTTTTTCAGAATCAAAAGGAATTTCAACTTTTTTGTTTGAAATTTTAACTTTCGTACCAACTAATTCACGCATTGTATTTTCATATATTTGATAACGTGGATTAACGCTTGGTTTAACACGGGTAATAGGATTATTCTTCTTAACGCTGTTACCACTAACTAAATCTTCAATTTCACGAACACTTAATTTTTCATTAATGATTTTTTCCGCTAATTCGGTTATTTTTTCTTTATCTTCAATTTTACTTAAAACACGTGCATGTCCCATTGAAATAGATTTATCTTGAACATACTTTTTAACGTTTTCTGGTAATCTTAATAAACCTAATAAATTGGTAATATAACTTCTGCTTTTACCGAATTTTTTAGATACTTCTTCTTGCGTTAAACCAAGTTTAATAATAATTGCTTCATATCCTTTAGCTTCATCGATTGGATTTAAATCCTCTCTTTGAATATTTTCAATTAACGCAATTTCCATCATTTGTTCATCATTAAAGTTTCTAATAATTGCTGGAATGGTTTTTAAACCGGCTAAACGTGAAGCTTTGGTTCTTCTTTCACCAGCAACTAATTCATAACCTTTAATACTTTCTTTAACAATGATTGGTTCGACAACACCATGTTCTTTGATAGATGCTGCTAATTCATTTAATGATTCTTCATTAAAGGTTTTTCTTGGTTGATATGGATTACTACGAATCTCATCTAAATTAATTTCTTTAATATCATTTTTACTAGTATTTCTTACAATATCTTTTTCAAAGTTATCAAAGTTAATTCTTTCATTAGTAAATAATTGTTCTAATCCTTTGCCTAAAGCTTTTCTCTTAGTTTCCATCTCTACTAATCACTTCCTTTGCTAAATTATCGTAGGCTTCGGTAGCTCTACTAGTTGGTTCATAATAACAGATTGGTTTACCATGTGATGGTGCTTCAACTAATCTTACTAATCTTGGAATAATAGTATTAAATACTTTATTCTTAAAGTAACTCTTAATTTCTTCAATTACTTCCAATCCAATATTTGTTCTACCATCTAACATGGTTAATAAAACCCCTTCTATTTGAAGTCCCGGATTAATATCACTTTGAACCATCATAATAGTTACTAATAATTGGGTAATTCCTTCAAGAGCATAATATTCACATTGAACAGGAATAATTACTGAATCAGATGCTACTAAAGCATTCATCGTGGAAATACCTAATGATGGTTGGCAATCAATAATGATATAGTCATAATAATCACGAATTGGTTTAAGCTTGTTTTTTAATTGTTCATTTTGATGAAAAGTATTATCATCTAACATCTTTTTGACAAATTCAACATCAATACCAGCTAAATTAATAGTTGCTGGAATCATATCTAAATTATCAAATGGCGTTCTAATTATGGCTTCTTCAGCAGTTATATCAAGCGTTATTAAATCATAAACATCATGATTTATTTGAGAATTAGTCACACCTAATCCAGTAGTAGCATTACCTTGACTATCTAAATCAATTAGTAAAGTCTTTTTGCCTAATTTACCTAAAGCAGCAGCTAAATTTATTGATGAAGTAGTTTTACCAACGCCACCTTTTTGATTAACTAATGATATAATTTTTGCCATAACTTCACGTCCAATCTACTCACCTATATATTTTAACACATAGATATTTTTTTGTCTTTATAAAAATAGTATTCCTAAAATAAATACAATTAATTGTGATAAAAAGTTAACCATATTATTATCAATAATAGTTAACCCTTTAACTTTTTTAGTTTTACGTTTACAATGAATTTTTTCTTCAACTTCTTTTTTGCATTTAGGGCATACATATGCAACTTGAAGATATGCACCTAAAACGCTATCAATAAATGCTCCTAAAGTTCCTAAAAAACCAATTAAGAAAAATGCATAACAATTATGATTAATAAAAGCATAATAAACAATTGCAATTATTAATGATCCAAATAAAGAACCAAGGATTCCTAACAAACTAATATTGCCACTAATATTAGTTTGATCTTTTTTAAATGTTCTTAAATTAAAGTGATGTTTTGCTGGTTCACCAATTGTTGAAGCAAGTGAATCGGCTAAGCATTCGGCTAAACTTATTGCAGCCACTACTAAATACATGTCTTTGTATGAATAATAATATAGTAATACTGCAATGTAAGGCAATAATAAATTGCAAAGCATTTGAATTTCATTACGGGTGCCTTCACCACTGGTCTTAGTGATTTTACTAAATATTAAATCAACAAAGAAAACTAAGAAAATCATTAAGTATAGTGGATAACCGCCATAATATGTTGCCCCATATGTAATAACCCCAGCAATTAAAGTCCCTAAAAGATTAATAGCTTTTTTAGAATAGGCATAATACATTAATAATAATGTTGCTAATAAACAAATAAATATTTTCATAATCAATAAAATAGGATATACACTAGCAATGATGTACTTAATGGAAGTAGTATATTATCCAACCCTTTCTTACTATATAATTCAATAAATGTGGCAAATACTGCCGTTAATAATAAATAAACATAATTAGGAGACTTTAAAGTAAAGAATAATAAAAGTACTGCAATCATAAATATGGTTAAGCTTCCTGATAATGTTTTATCATTAACAATTTTCTTAGTTTTTATTAATGAGGCAACTACCGGAGCAAGACCATCACCAATGGCCATTAAGAAAAAGCCAATGAAATACGCATCACGAAAATCATTAAAGAAATACGTTATAATTGATAGAACCGTCATACTAATTGCATAAAAGACTGTTCCTAAAGTATTATTCTCTTCTCTTTCCATTCCCTTAAAAATATTAAATTTATAAGAAAGAAAATTAATAATAATAAATGTAGCAGGAATAATCATGATATGAAAAGAACACTTAAAGAAATAGAAAATAATGAAATATGCAAATGCTACAAAAATATGGATGAACTTTCTACTATATTCTACTTTCTTAAAAAGTTTACTAATAAAAATTATTATGAAAACGTATAAGTATGTTAAGACATACCCTAATAATATATCCATACTACCACCATTATTATTTTAACAAAAAATTAATATTTAAACAATTAAAAAACTAACTAAAATAGTTAGTTTTTATTTTTTAAATATTATATAGTTTATTACGTTTTTTAAGAATAACAATTGATGTAATTAATATTAGTAATAATGAAGATGAAATAATTATCGAAATAAACATACCAGTATTAGGATTTTTAATATCTTCGGTCGTAGTTGATGTTTCTTCACTTACATCACTAGCTGGGGTAGTTGGTGTTTCAGTAGTTGTAGGTTCAGTTGTTTCTGGTTCAGTTGCTTCAGCTGCTAAATAAGCAGTAATTGATGAATCAGCATTAGTATCATATTTAATATAATAACCAGTAGGAATAGTAATATCCGTTAAATTAAATCTTGTTCCTGTAGTTCCATCAATTTTGGCTTTTTGAATAACAGTACCATCATAGAATTCTAATACATCATTGTAATATCCAGAACCAAGACTACCATTTGGAATATTAATAGTTGGACTATCATTAGTAACCGTACCATCATTTTTACCAATAATTAATTTGTTACCACTATAAATAAATATTCCACTACTATTCGTAGCATTAATTGTACCACCAGTAATAGTTACTGTTCCAGCAGTTCCACCATAAACACCAGGATCAGCAGAAATGGAAATATTAGAATTAATAATCTTTTCTGTTGAAGTTGAATTAATTGTACCACCATTAATTTCAATTGCTGAAGTTCCATCTAAGTTAGTAAAGGCAGTTTGATAAGCATTAAATACACCATCGTTAATAACAATCTTACGTAAGGTTGTAGTTGAAGATGTACCACCTATAGAATATGAATATGTTGTATTTTGGAATAAGTTTTTAGCAGTGGTAGTAGCAATGAAATTACCACCGTTAACCGTTATTAAACCAGCATTAGTGAAAATCATATTATGTTTAGTATCTTCTGTGAAGGTACCAGAATTAATGGTCATTGTTCCACCATTATTCTCAAATGTACCAACATACGTACCACCATTAACAGTTAATAATGAGGCATCAGAATTATTTCTAAAAACAAATGTATATGTATCACCATTTGTTCTAGTATTAACATTACTAAATTCTACTGTATCATTATTTAAGAAAGATATCCCATTACTTGGATTATATAAAGTACCATTTTTAATAGTAACCGTACCATTGTTTAAAATATAACCAGTATAAGAATGATCATTTAAATTAATGATAATGTTCTTATCCGCATAAATGGTAGTAGTACCATCTGGAGCACTATAATCTAAAACAATATCATCTTGTAAAATGATTTCTGCACCAGTAGTTGCAGCTGTAATTGCTTCTTGTAAGCTTTCATACTCATCAGTACCAATCTTAGCAACCGTTTCAGCACTAGCAAAAACCGGTAAGATAATAGCTAATACTAATAAGTATTTTAAATTTTTTAAGATCTTCATTAAATCCCTACTCTCTATTCTAAGAATACCATATTATACTTTTTAAGTAAACAAAAAGCATAATGGTTTACTTATTTTTACTGTGGCTTAAATAAATAGGCATTACTAGCTTCTTTTGCTTCTTTTTCCATCTCTTCTTCGTCAGCCGGAATACCATAATAATCTACATCGTAATTTTTTGTGGGCTTATCACCATAAAGTGTTTTAATATCATCTTCATCAAGTTCAAATTCATCTTCTAAAGAATGATATTTATTTGGGATAAATTTACGATTACTAGATATTCTTATATTACCCATTTTACTAGTAGCAATACTATAAGTATAGCTATCTTTAGCTTCATTTAATTCTACTTTAATATTAGTAATATTATCATCTTTAATAATATCCGCTATTTTTTCAAAATCTTGTTCATATATTTTTAAGAATAAATAAGCATCTCTAAAAGTATCATATTTTTTTAATGAATTAAATAAACGTTCTCTTGCATCACCATATAACTTACGATTTATTTGATAACCACATTCATAAGCTAAATCAGTAGAACTTTCAAAAACAGCTTGTAAGTGATATGATTCTACTTCTTGATATTTTAAAGAATATAAGGCTCTAAACACTTTTCTTTCATTAGAACTACGATATATTTCAAAATAACGATTAATCGTTTTATTTAATAAATATTTACCTACTTCGCAATTATCAATTCTAGCTTTTTTAACACTATCAATTTTATCTTTAATCAGATAACCAGTTAATTCATGAAGTTTTTGATCATTAAAACAAACTAATTTATTTTTAGTTTGAAGAGTACCTACGGTAACATTTTTAATATCAAAAGGAATAAATTGATTAACTTTATTTTTAATAAAATCATCTTGTGACCAACAACCTGATAAAAGATAATCAGCTTCCCATAAATAAAATTTATCTGGTTTTGCACCTAAATTATCTAATACTTCAGTACTTAACGATACTGATTGATTGTTATCACCATTTAAATAAATTTTAAAACATCTACTCATTTAAAACCCTCCGTTTTATATTTTCCACAATCAATATAAACATTATAGGTATATTCAAGATTAGTTTTTTCAACGATGATGTAACCCTTACATTTATTCTTATTTACTTTTAATTCATCAATATATTTTTCTTCTTTTAGAGTTTTGATATCCACTTTTAATTTGTTTTTTTCCTCAGGGTATAAATCATTATCTGTAACATACTTTTCACAAGCATTACCTAATTCTTTTTCAAAATCATTATACATTTTCAACTTTTTATTATAGGTAATTCCAATAAAAGTTAATGTACCAACAATCATAAAAATCATTAAACCCCAAATAATTGTCATAGATTGCATCTTTTTCATATCATCACTCTAATCACAAGTAATATTGTTTTTTATTACTGTTTTTCCATCGACATTTTTTACTAAAACATATCCAACACAGTTATTAGCTATATTTAAGTCAGTTTCTTCTTTTAATTTTTCTAACGAAAGCATTATATCATAAGGAGCATCATATGTACCAAATTTATCATATAAATATTCATTAACTGCTGCTTCGACATTATTACTAGTATTATCTTTTGCAAAACCATTATATAATCTAGCAATATAGAAAATAGCAATTAACAAAAAGACTAGTAACAATGCTATTAAGAGTAGCATTTCTGCTAAGCCCCAACCATGATTGTTTAATTTCATAGTTATCACCTATATTCTAATTATTTACTTTGACTTGATTTTAATTCTTCAATGGTCTTTTCTTCAATAAAGAATGGTCCAAATTGAGTGGCTTTAATACCATCACGATCATACTTATAATATTTATAACCTAAACCATTACAATAATATACTGTGCCATCATCATATTTTTTAGTACCATCTTTTAAACAAAATTTTAAATCTTTATCATTAACAGCAAGATAGTAGTCAAAAACCGTTATACCTACCCAACAAATAACTACTATACTTAATAATAATCCAAATATTTTTTTTACCCTTTTCATACTTACACCTCTAATTGTATTATAAGTAATAACATAAAAAAAAACAATAGATTAAATCTATTGTTTACATTAGCAATTAAGCTAATTCGATTGTAGCACCAGCTTCTTCGAATTGTGCTTTTAAAGCTTCAGCTTCAGCAGCAGGAATGTTTTCTTTAATATTTCCACCGTTATCAGCGATAGCTTTAGCTTCCATTAATCCTAAACCAGTAACTTCTTTAATAACTTTGATAACACCAACTTTGTTATCACCAGCAGCTTTTAATACTACAGTTTTAGTAGCACTACCAGCGTCTTCAGCAGCACCAGCAGCAGGAGCAGCAGCAACTGCTACAGCACTAGGATCAACACCTAATTCTTCTTTCATTAAATCTACTAATTCTTTGCATTCAAGAATAGTCATTTCTTTTACTGAATCAATAATTTCTTTTGCACTTAATTTTGCCATTTAAAATCTCTCCTTTTCTTATTTACTTTCTAACCCTTCAGCATAAAGGTTAACTCCAATTGCAAATTCTTTTGCATATTGCATTAAACCAGCAGCAAACATTGTAAGTAAGCCGTCTCTTGATGGAATACTTGCATATTCTTTAATTACATCTAAAGAAGCAACGTCGCCACTAATTACACCAACACGAATATTTAATAATTCATGTTCTTTTTGATAATCTGCTAACACCTTGATTGGTTCTAATAAGTCTTTACCAAATAGCATAGCATTTGGGCCTTCTAAGAATTCATCAACGTTGTAGTTAAGTTCATCCATAGCACGTTTAACAAGGGTGTTTTTATAAACTTTAACTTTACCATTAGCATCTCTTAGTTTTTTTCTTAAATCACTAATATCATCAACTGTTAAACCTTGATATGTAAAAATAATAACAGATTCACTATTTTTAATATTATCAATAATCTCATTAACAGTGTCAGTTTTTTGTGCTAAGACTTTTTGACTTGCCATATCTTTCCTCCTTATTAGGTATATAATAAAAAGCTTTCACATAGGAAAGCTTAGTTTAAACACATTAAAAAGTTTAAATAAGATTTCCTCGGTAAGATAATTTTTAAGCTTGCGCTCTTACTGTCTTTGGTAATCGCTTTTTATATCGTTATTATAATAATTTAGTTATTAATTGTCAATTGCATTTTTATCAATTTTGATACCAGGACCCATAGTAGCACTAATTGAAATATTTTCAATATAAGTACCTTTTACAGTTGTTGGTTTAGCTTTAACAATTGCGTTAATAACATATTGTAAGTTTTCAGCTAACTTAGCTTCATCAAATGATACCTTACCAATAATTGTATGAACATTACCATAAGTATCAGTTTTATATTCAACCATACCTTTTTTAATGTCTTCAATTGTTTTGGCTGGAGTCATTGTTACAGTACCAGTCTTAGGATTTGGCATTAAACCTTTAGGTCCTAAAACTTTACCAATTTTACCTAAAGCAGGCATCATTTCTGGAGTAGCAATAATTACATCATAATCAAACCAGTTTTCAGTTTCGATTTTTTGAATTAAATCTAATTCTCCAACAAAATCAGCACCAGCAGCTTTTGCATCAGCAGCAGCGTCACCTTTAGCTAAAACTAAAATTCTTTTAGTTTTACCAGTACCGTTAGGTAATACTAGTGAACCTCTTAATTGTTGATCAGCTTTTTTAGGATCAACATTTAATTTGAATGCTACTTCAACAGTTCCGTCAAATTTAGAAAAAGATGTTTCTTTAACTAATTTAACTGCTTCATTAATAGTATAAGCTTTATTTCTATCTACTTTACTAGAAGCTTCCACATATTTTTTACTAGCCTTTTTCATTTTAATTTCCTTTCTAATTGTGGTTTATTAGCGGATATTCATAATATATATTTATCAAATTATTCTTCAGTTGTTTCTTCTTGTTTTTCATTGATAACTTCAACTTCAGCAGGAGCACTACCAGCTTTTGCTTCTTCTTCCATTTTTTCGAATTCAGCATCACGTTTTTCTTGTTCTCTTGCTTCAATTTCAGCTTCTTTAGCTTGTTCTTTTAATTCTTCATCATTGACACCTTGAATAGCAACACCCATATTACGAGCAGTACCTTCAATAATTGCCATAGCTCCTTCAATATCGTAAGCGTTTAGATCAGGTAATTTAGTTTCAGCTATTTTTCTTAAATCTTCTTTAGAAATAGTAGCAACTAATTCATTAGCACCCTTACTAGAACCTTTCTTAATCTTAGCAGTCTTCTTAATTAAGAATGCTGCAGGAGCAGTTTTTAATACGAAATCAAATGATCTATCATCATAAACAGAGATTTCTACTGGAATAATATCTCCCATTTTATCACGAGTTGCATCATTAAATCTGGTACAGAATTCACCTAAGTTGATACCTGCAGGACCTAAAACAGTACCTACTGGTGGAGCTGGAGTAGCTTTACCAGCTTCAACTTGAAGTTTAATTTTCTTTACGACTTCTTTTGCCACGAAAACACCTCCTATATGTTTTTGCGATAGTGGTACAGGCAAGTCCGCTTCTTTCCTTTCCACTAATAATTATATAAATATATATAATCGCAATGTAAATTATACCATAAAGTACAAAAAAAGCAAGATATTTCCTGCATTTTTTTATTGTTTGATAATTAGTGTCAAACTAAGGTTTTTTAACAAAATAATTATCCCATTTTAAATTGGTATTATCCCTTAAAACTTTATTTACTAAAGACGTATTATCATAACAATCTTTACAGATATTATCGGCAGCGAATTTTCTTAAATTAGTTGCTTCATTAATATCAATTGCTAAATAATCAGCATCAAAAATATTAGAATTTTCACCATTTAATTCCATTAATAATGTTTGGCTTGGTCGTTTTTCATTTTTACCATTAAAAACGATATCTGGATTAAGTGATGTACATACATAATAATTAGACATTGCATCAGCACCAACAAAATCAATATTAAAATTAAAACTATTGATTACATTAAAATTTACATCAGATTCACTTATAAAGCTTGTTAAAGATACTAAACAATCATTTTTATAACAATGATATTCAAAACTATCTAAATTATGGACTGGTTTTCCAATAATACGATAAATATCTTTAGTATTATTATCTAAAACATTATCGCATTTATGACTAAGCGTTAAAACATCTTTAATCGCCATTAAACGAATATGTCTTCTAATTCCATAATAATTAAAGGTAATAATAATTTCATTTTCATCAAAAAACATTTTCATTGATAAATTATCATTCTTAAAAAGAATTTCTCGATTACCAAAACGAATATTAGTTGATAAAATAATTAATGCTTCTAAAATATCATTAATACGTGATGAAGCAAAATTGCGGAACGGTTTAAAATACTTAGTATATTTATTAGTTATTTCATTAGTAGCAACATAAATTTTATCAACATTAATAATTGCATCACTAATAATATAATTAACTAATTCTTCCTCAATGCCAAATATTTGGGATGTTTTTTCAATTAATTCATCCATAGCTATCCCCCATTTAAATTATGTATACTCTAACACAAAACTCCTAAAAAAACAATAAAAAGACTAGTTGCCTAGTCTTTTACATACATAATATCAATATCAACATTACCATTAATACCATCTATTTTACCATTATCACATATTTGTAGATAATCATATAACCCACGATAATCTAGGATAGTATTAGTATATTGGGCAACCCAAATAGGATATTTAATATTTAACCATATTTTATCTAAGTAAGTTTTACTACCATAAAGCATTCCTTGATAGCCTTCTTTACTAACGGTATCTAAAAAAGCATTAGCATTGTTATTTAAGGTATAAAAACTATTATTAAAGGCATTATAGAAAGACCAGTTTTCCCAATCATATACTACTGGTAAATCTACTTTATATGGTTTAATTTGTTCTAATACCCAATTAGCATCTTTAATAGCACTTTTTTTAGTGGCAGCATATGAATAAAAATATACTCCTACGGGAATACCTACACGATTAAAGCCTTCCATGTTTCTTTTAAATTGTTTATCTAAGAAATATTCCTTATCAATTCCTTTAGTACCACCAACACGAACAAAAGCAAATTCTACGCCAGCATTCTTTAAAGCATCAAAATCAATTTCTCCTTGCCATTCTGATACATCAATTCCAATTTTCGTATCATCTTTTTTATAATTATCATAAGCTTCTTTAATAGGAGTTCTAATGGTACTACCACCACTTTTATTACCAGATGATTTAACTGGTTCTTTGACGTATAAAACAAAGTTTTTAGACTCGGTATTTCCACTTCCATCAACGGCTTCAAATACTAAATTATAAGCACCAACGGTATTTAAATCATAATCACCAATAATACTACATTTAGGATTATCATCAACATCATCAGCACACATTATCTTTTCTAGTAAATCAACGTTACTTCCTTTAGTTGTGGAATAACTTGCGCCTAACCAAATCGTTGGTTTAGTAATATCAATTACTTCATAATCTAGAGTTAGTGTTACTTCTTCATTATTACTACTAAGATATTGATATGTAACTGTATTCTTACCTAAATTAGTAGTATTTACTTTAACATTATCAACTACCTTACCCTTAGCAGTACTAATTAAATCTTTAATATTAGTTTCACTGTTAAAAGGAATTTGTAAATTTTCCACATAAGTTACTTCATTAAGAGCCTCTTTATATTGACGTTTTGATTTGAAATGATTAATGGTAAATAATGTCACAATAATTGCAATAATTAAGATAATTGCCCCTACTATTAAAAAACGTAAGCGTTTTCTTCTCAATTTTATCACCCTTCTTATTAAAAAAAGCAGCTAATGTATTAGTCTGCTTTTGTTACTTGGAATAACTCTACTTCTACAGGAGTTTCTTGACCAAACAAATCGATTAAAACATTTAAACGATTATTTTCATTATCAATATTATCAACTTTACCCATCATACCTTTGAATGGTCCATCAACAATATTAACTTTATCACCAACGCTTAATTCAGTATCCACATTTAATCTACTCATACCCATGTTAGTTAAAATACGATCAATTTCTTGTGGTAATAAAGGGGTTGGTTTAGCTCCTTTTCCAGAAGATCCGATAAATCCAGTTACACCTGGTGTATTACGTACAATATACCAAGCTTCATCACTCATAATCATTTCTACTAAAATATAACCAGGAAACATTTTATGAGTTTTTTCTTTAGTAGTACCATCTTTTAATGTTTCAACTTCTTTAGTTTCAGGAATAATTACTCGGAAGATATAATCTTGCATACCCATTGATTCAGTACGTGCTTCAAGTTTTTCTTTTACTTTGCTTTCATGTCCTGAATAAGTATTAACTACATACCATTCTTTATCCATTAGTTAAATAACCCCCTTATAATAGAAGAAACGAAATCTAAGCCTTGAAAATAAGCTACTAAAATTAAGCAAAATACTAAAGTTGCTAGAAAGTATTTAGTAACATTTTTAAATTCAGGCCATTTTACTTTTTTCATTTCTGAAATAACACCTTTAAAAAAGTTATCTTTTGATTTACTCTTTTTCATTAAATCACCTTTTTCCAAATAAAAAACACGTCCTCGTGTTAAATATAATTTAACACAATTTACTAAATTAAGCAACTGTTTTTTATTTATTTATAATACCTTTCACTTTATTTTTAATTCTTTGAATGGTATTATCAATTTGTTTTGGTTCTTTACCTAAAATATTAGCTATTTCTTGATATGAATAATTTTCTTTCATTAATTGATATACTTCTACTTCATTTTTAGATAAATTATCGATTATTTCTTTATTTAATTCTTTTATATATTCTTGATCACTTATCTCATCTAAAGGATCTTTTGAACTTTCATCTTTAATTAAATCTTTAAGCGTTAAATAATCATCATACTCATATTCTAAAGATACTGTATCACTAATTGTTTTATTCTTAATAGTTTGAGCATTTCTTAAAGCCGTTTTAATTCTTCTGTCAACACAAATGGTTGCGAATGTTGCAAAAGACGCATCACAATCTTCATGATAACGATTAATACTATCCGTAAAACCAAGTAATGCTTCTTGAAAAAGATCAGATGGTTCAATTGATAAAGCTAATGCTCTTTTATAATACTTCTTAAAAATAATATCAATAATATAATGATACTTTTGATAGATGATATTCCTGGCATCATCGTTATTTTCACTAATTAACATGATAAGTTCGTGATCATTATATTCATTATAATCCAACTTAATCACCTATCCATTATTTCATATATTAATAATGCTGCCGCAACTGAAGCATTTAAAGAATTAACTCTTCCACGCATTGGTATAGAAAGTACAATATCGGTATTTTCTTTAACTAAACGGGATAAGCCAAAACCTTCACTACCAATTACAAGGGCGACCTTTTTAGGATAAGTTTCACTTTTATAGTTAACACCATCCATATCCGCAGCATAAATAAAGAAATTATTTTTCTTTAAATCTTTAATCGTATTTACCAAGTTATTAACCATAATAACTTTAACATGTTCTAAAGCACCAGCTGATGTTTTCATAACGGTTGCATTCACTCTTACGGAGCGATCTTTAGGAATAATAATTGATTTAATACCAGAAGCTTCGCAAGTACGAATAATAGCTCCTAAGTTATGAGGATCTTCTAAGTGATCGAGAATAACTACTGTATCTTCATCACCTAAAGCTTTTAAATCATAATATTCATAATCTTTCATTTCAATAATAATACCTTGATGTAAGCCTTTTTCCATATTATCTAATACTTTATTATCAACAATTTGATAATTAATATTATTCTCTTTAATAAATGATAAAGTCTCTTCATCTTTAAAAGTATTACTTAAATAAACTTTAATAATTTTTTGATAATCATTTTTTACTTCATTAAATACATTTTTACCATAAACACGCATTAGAAACTCACCACCTTATTCATTATTTCTTCAATACGTTTTTCTTTATGATCATAATATAATTTGCCAATTAAACATTCAAAACCAGTCGCATAACGATAAGTAATAATATCACAGCTTTTAGAAGATGTTTTATTAGAACTTTTACCATATCTTACAATATCTAATTCTTCTTCTGTCAAAAAGTTCTCTGCAATTAATTGTTCTAATAATCTGCGTTGACTAGTTGCACTAACATATTTAATTGAAGCTGCTTGTAAATCACCAGGTTTATTAATATTTTTACTTAAGAGATATTTTCTAATATAAAATTCATAAATAGTATCACCTAAGTATGCATATTGTAATGCATTCATTAAAAACCCCTCCAAACTGGCTTTATAATAGCATAGATACATAAAAAAAACAATAATTAAGAAATCTTAATTATTGTTAAAATTAAAAGTGAATATTATCAGCATTCTTTTCGCTATATAAATCTTCAAATTTAGTTTTTTTGCTTAAAATCATAAAAATTAACATACCAACAATAAATAAAATAATTGATACGATTTGGGCAACTTTAAAACCACCTAACATTAATGAATCAGTTCTTAATCCTTCAATGAAGAATCTTCCTAAGCTATACCACATTAAATAAATAGCTGTTAATTGACCAACTTTTAAATATTTATAATGTTTAACTATCATTAATATGATAAAACCGATTAAACACCATACAGATTCATAAAGGAACGTTGGCGTGTAATATAGTCCATCATCTAACATCCCATCAATAATAAATTTTGGTAAATGGGCACTTTGTAATTTAGCTAATGAAGTTACTGGACCGTGAGCTTCATTATTAAAGAAGTTTCCCCAACGGCCTAATGCTTGAGCAATTAATAATGGTACTACAGCAATATCAGTCATCCTTAAAGTTCTAGCGGCATATTTTTTACAATACAATATAATTGTTATTAAACCAGCAATGATACCACCATGAATAGCAAGACCGCCTTGCCATATTTTTAATATTGATATTGGGTCATTAGCATAATCACTAAAGTTAAATAATACATAATATAGTCTTGCCCCAATAAAACCAACAATAATCGTCCAGAATGCTAAATTAAAATAGAAATCCCAAGAAATATTATATTTTTTTGTTTCTAATTTACAATAAATAAGGGCAATTACAATCCCAATTAAAATAAATAATGAATACCATTTTATTGATACTTTGCCAATCGAAAAAATCACTGGATTCATTTTAAGTAAATACATTTTATCCACCCTCTAATCTAAAAGTATTATAGCACATATTAAAAAAATTATATAAAAAATCGTACATTGTACGATTTTATTTATCTCTAATTGAACATTCAAACTTAGTAGTTACTTTATTAATGATGTTTTCAAATACAGAAGTTACTTCTTCATCACTAAGAGTTCTAGTATCATCTTGGAATGTTAAATTAAAGGCAATTGATTTATAACCAGCATCAACATTTTGGCCAGTATATACATCAAAAATATCAATGTTTGTAAGTAGTCTGCCACCACTTCTTCTAATTTCATCAATTAAAGTATCAGCACTTACTTCATCTTTAACAATGAATGCTACATCTTTTTTAATTGATGGATATTTAGATACTTCTTTAAACTTAATATTCTTAATTGGCTTTACAATACCATTTAGGCTAAGTTCAGCTACATAAATATCATTTTTATTAATACGAGGATTAACTTTACCAATAACTCCTACTACTTCACGGTCAAGAATAATGTTAGCACTTACTCCTGGATGTAAATCTTTAATAGTAGCTTTTTCAAATGAATAACGATTCTTTAATCCCATATAATCTAAAATATTACAAACAATACCTTTGATTAAATAAAAATCTACTTTAATGCCATTATTTTGCCATCCACCATTTATATAATTACCACTCATTAAAATACCAATCTTAGTAGTTTCTTCATAAGTATTGTTATATGTATTACTTATTTCATAAATATTAACATCATTAACTTTACGGGTTTTATTATATTCATAAACCCCTAATAGTGATGGTAAGATACTAGTTCTAATAACTGATTTATCAGAACTAAATGGATTAGGTAAAATAACTGGATTAGCATTATTATAATTAAATAATTTTTGAGTTTCAGGATTAATTAACGTATAAGTCTTAACTTCATTTAAACCTAAACTTCTTAAACGTGATGATAACATCTTACGATATTTAACATTACCAACATATTCACCTTTTTTCGTTTCCGCAATTGGCAAGGTATTTTTTAAGTTATGGTAACCATATAAGCAGCCAATTTCTTCGGCAATATCATTAACATTACCTTCAATATCTAATCTACGATTAGGAATAGTTACAATAAATTTACCATCTTGGAATTCATATTTAAAATCAAGACGATCTAATTCATGAGCCATATCTTTATCCGAAATATTAATACCTAACATTTCATTAATTTCATTTGGTTTAAAAGTAACCACTTTCTCTTCTTTATTTAATTCATCATGAACAACCATATCTGAAAGAATTGTTGCATCAGCATATTTTTCTAATAATTGACAAGCACGATCAATCGCTTTCTTAGTATATTCATAATTTAAACCTTTACCATAACGAATTGATGCTTCACTTTTTAAATCTAGTTTATTAGCAGTATTTCTAATACTTACGGCATCAAAGATGGCACTTTCAATAAAGATGTTTTTAGTATTTTCATCAACTTCAGTATTTAAACCACCCATAACTCCAGCAATACATACAGGATTATCACCATCAGTAATAACAATATCATCTTTAGATAATACTCTTTCCTTTTCATCTAGAGTCATCATTACTTCAGTATCTAGAGCATCTCTTACTAAAACGGTGTTACCTAATTTATCATAATCAAAGAAGTGCATTGGTTGACCGTACTCTAACATTACATAATTAGAAATATCAACAACGTTATTAATTGGACGCATACCAACAGCTGTTAATCTCTTTTTAATAAAATCTGGTGATTCTTTAATAACCACATTACGTGCCATCTTACCTAAGTAATATGGACATTTAGATGTTTTAACATCTAATTTAACATAGTTATTAACATTATCAGTAATTTCACTATAACTAATTGTTGGTTCTTTAACACGTTTATTTAAAATAGCCCCAATAATATATGAAAAACCAATATGATAGAAGCAATCATTATTACGATGTTTGTGAATATCTAATTCTAAGATTGTATCATCATAGCCAAGAATTGCTAAAGGATTAGTTCCAACTTCAGCATCTTCTGGTAATTCATGAATACCTTTATTATAATTTTCTTCAGTTTTTTCTTCTAAACCTAATTCAAATAAAGCACATAACATACCATTTGATTCAACATCACGAATAACGCCTTTTTTGATTTCAAAATCACCAGGAAGAATTGCTCCAGGTAGTGCTACAATTACTTTTAAGTCTTTACGAACATTAGGAGCACCACATACAATTTGAATAGTATCAGATGCACCAATATCTACTTGGCAAATATGTAAGTGATCACTATTTGGATGATTAACACAATCAATAACTTTACCAACCACTAAATTTTTTATGTCATAAGTAATAACTTTTTCAACATTAACCCCAAAATTAGTAATATCAGTAGCTAGTTTTTCTGGATCAACACCAGTTAAATCAATATAATCTTTACACCAATTTAAACTAATCATTATTTATTCTCCCTTCTATCAAAGGTTTTTAATTCTCTTAAATCTGTATAATAGAATGTTCTAATATCATTAATACCATATTTAAGCATTGCCATACGTTCTGCTCCAAAACCAAATGCAAAACCATGCCAAATTTTAGGATCGTAGCCACATCCAGCTAATACATCAGGATGAACAATACCAGCTCCACCAATAGTTATCCATCCACTATTTTTACAAATGTTACATCCACTACCTTTACAATTAAAGCAACTGATATCCATTTCTACAGATGGCTCAGTAAACGGATAATAACTAGGTCTAAAACGTGATACGGTGTCACTACCAAATAATTCTTTAGCTAATACTTCAAAAGTACCTTTTAAATCGGATAAACTAACATGTTTGTCTACTAACAAACCTTCAATTTGCATAAATTGATGTGAATGTGTTGCATCGTCAGCATCTCTTCGATAAGTTTTACCAGGGCAAATAATACGAATCGGAGTCTTATCTTCATTAGCAAGCATTACACGAGCTTGAACACTGGAAGTTTGACTTCTTAATAATACTTCATCATCTTTAATATAGAAAGTATCTTGTGCATCACGAGCTGGATGCCCTTTTGGTAAATTTAATAATTCAAAGTTATATTTATCTAATTCAATTTCAGGCCCTTCAACGACATCATAACCCATTGACATCATAACATTTTCAACTTCTTCAATAACATGTTCCAAAATATTTGGAGCACCACAAGTTACTTCAGTAGCTGGTAGCGTAACATCAATTGATTCTTTAGATAGCTTTCCATTAAATTCTGCTTCTTTAATTTCATTTAATTTGTTATCAATTAAATTATTTAATTCATTTTTTAAATCATTAATTTTAGAACCATATACCTTCTTATCTTCAATTGACATATCTTTTAAAGATGTTAATAAATCATTAGTTTCACTTTTCTTTCCTAATAATTCACTTTTAACATTCATTAAATCAGCTTCTTTAGATACACCAGCAACTAATTCTTTAGCATGATTTAAGATACTTATAATTTTTTCTTCCATAATTATTCCTCCAATAAAAAAAATTCTATTACTAAGGGACGAAATTAGCTTCCGCGGTACCACCCTAATTCTAGAATTCTAGCACTCTTTTTGATATATCGGTCAACACCGAGTTTTTGCTATACATTTGAATTTCATTAAATTATTTTCTTTAAATGCTTTCAGCCGGTGACATTTAATTTCTAATTAGGTTTATAATTTAATTACTTAAGGATGTAATCATCGCTTAACTACCGTTAGTTTAGCATAATAAATAATTTTTTTCAATAAAAAAGCATCAAATTGATGCTTAGTTATTTTTAATATTAATTGTATCTAAATAATAGTTATTAGATGTATCTTTTTTGAATGTATAAGTATAAGTACGATTAATGGTTGCAGATTTACTACCATCACCATTTACGCCTTGGTAAGTAGCTTTAATATCATAAATTACTTTTACGTTATCACTTTCTTCTTTTAATGAAACTTTATCTGTAACTTCAAGATCAAATGCTACACTGCCTCCATACGTGAATAAGTAATTATTGTTATACACGCGATCACCAAAAATTGTTTTTGGATTTGTTTTAATGTTTAATACTTTAGCTATTTTGGCATAATCATCAAATGCTACCGATGTACACCATCCAGCTCCCGCTTCACAATTAGCATAATCTTCTCCTAAAACTTGGCCAACTAATGTTTTATCTAATGCATAAGTTAAAATAATTTCTTCTATTGTATCAACAGGGAGGTCATCTATTTTAAATGTTCCTGTCTTATTTAATCTTCTCATTACATATTGAAATGAATAGTAATCAGTTGTTTTATGACCAGCAGAATCTTCCTTATTAATTCCATTTTCAGTTAATCCGATAATATCTAATAATTCTTTTTTTTCATCATCAGTTAATTTAATTATTTGTTGATTATTATCAGTCTTTTTATCAGCATCAGTTACTTCATTACTAACTTCACTACTATTAGAACCGTTATTATTACCATTATTTTTATCAGAATATGCTTTATAAACTAAAAAGCTTAATAATCCAATAATAATTAATAGTGCAATTACTAATAGAATATAACTAATATTTGATCCTTTCTTAATATTATTTTCTTCCAAACGATATCAACCTCTTTCCTACCTTAATAATAACATAGGGATTACTATTTGTTATTAATAAAAATTATTGGTATACACATAATTTGTAAACAATAAAAAAGTACTGTTTGAAACAGTACTATTTAATTAATTCAATACGTTTTTTAATACGTTGTGTTCCTAATAATTTTAAGATTTCATATAAATCTGGAGTCATTGACTTAGTAGTAATAGCTACTCTGATAACCGTAGATATATCCGCTACATTACCTTTATAATTATCAGGATTTTCTTTATAAGCTTTCATATCAGATGTATAACCATCTAATGAATCAGTTAATTCTTTAACTTTATTAAACCAAGTATCTTTATCATCATTAATATCATAATAATTACTAAAGTATTTGTCTAAGATCATTTTAATTTCATCTAGGTTATTGATCTTACCCCATTCATATGAATCATTATTAAATAATTCATCATACATATACCATAAAGATGCTTTTACATCTTCCCATTTAGCAAAGTCTTTACGAGGTTTTTGTTGTTCTCTTTCAATGTTTAAAATAGCTTTAGTATAATCAGCATATTTAGTAATAAGAGCTGCAAATTCTTGATCAAATTCATTAGCCCATTGTAATAAAGCATTGTATACTTCATCTTTAGTTAAACGTGAAATATAGTTTTTAGAAATGTTAATAATCTTTTCTAAATCAAATAATGCTCCATTCTTACTCATCTTACTAAATGAGAATTCAAAATCACGATATGATGATGTAGGATTTTGTAAATACCAACCATCAAAGTTAGAGTTCATTAATGTTGCAAAATATAACTTAATCGCTTCAACTGGAACTCCTTTTTCATGATAATAAGTTGCAGCAGCTTCCGGATCTTTTCTTTTACTAATTTTTCTAACCGAATTACCATCTTTAATATTAAGTGGTAATAAGTGTGCAAATTTAGGTGGTTTAAACCCACAAGCATTCCATAATTCTAAATGATATGGTACTGATGAAATATATGAATCATCTCTAGTAACAATTGTTACACGCATAAAATGATCATCACATACATGAGCAAAGGCATATGGTGGAATACCATCAGATTTAATTAATACTTGATCAATATCATTTTCCGGTAATTCAATGGTACCTTTAACTAAATCTTTAAAGATAAACTTCTTATCACAGTTACCGGTTGATTTTAATCTTAATACCCATTTTTCACCATTAGCTATCTTTTCTTTGATTTCTTCTAAAGAAAGATTACGACATTTAGCATAACGGCCATAATAACCAATTGGTTCTTTTCTTCTTTCTTGATTTTCACGCATTTTAGTTAAATCATCTTCAGAACAAAAGCATGGATAAGCACGACCAATTGAAACTAAATATTTAGCAACGGTATGATAAATCTCTAAACGTTGTGATTGAATATATGGTCCATAAGCTCCACCTTTAATAGGATGCTCATTAACCGTATAATTAAAATGCTCCAAATCAGCAATTCCTAGTTCAATACCGTTTTCTATTTTACGTTTTTGATCAGTATCTTCAATACGAACAATAAATACACCATTAGTTTGTTTAGCGATAACTTCGGGAATAAAAGATGCATATAAATTTCCTAAATGCATTCTTCCGGTAGGACTTGGCGCAAAACGAGTTACTTCAACACCTTCACCCAAGTTTCTTTCGGGATACATTTTTTCTAAATCGGCAATCGTTTTAGTTACATCAGGATATAATACATTTGCTAATTCTTCATAATTCATTTAAATCACTTCTTTACTTTGTTTATTATAACATGAAAAGAGAATAATAACTATCCTCTTTTAAGTTTCTTAGCTTCTTGATAATAAGGTTCAACTTTACTTGGTTTACCAGTACTATAATTATACATATTTTTAATACTATAAAAAATAGCTGGATCAACTGAACATAAAGCACTTTGTAATAATTCATAATAATATCCAAAACGAACAATCCCAAATAAATGTAATTTTTTATCTAAATAATTAGTTTTAATTAATTGACGATATATTTTTTTCAAATCGTTTTGTTCTAATTCTTCAGGATAATTTAATGCTGATAATAAAGAACCAATGTTAATAGCATCACAAATAATAAATGGGCCTTTATTAGAATTAGAACGATTATATATTGGATATTTAACTGGTGTAGAATAGATTAAATCTTCAGCTAATAAATCATCATTAATCGTAAATAACATAGTACGACATAAATTATCGCCAAAGGTTGCTTCACCACGTTTATCTTCATCAATAGTGTTTTGATATAATGAACCAATATAGATTGTATTACGATTGATTTTAGAATGATTACTCATTAAAACCCCTCCTTAAGTACCGTGTATTATAGCACGTATTTATAATTTGTCAAACTAGCGTCATTAAAAAATCAAATAAGCTAACTTATTTGATTGTACAGGTATGTTGATATTTAGTTTTTTCACTTTCTAAATCAAGATTAGCCATATCAGAAATAAATTTATCAACTAAATCTACCTTTAAAAAGCGAATATCTCCAACACCTTGTAAGTCGGTAAATTTCTTTGCTTCTGGTGGTACTATCAATTGATACTTTTCAATTAAAATTGGCGTTATTAAACTATAATCATTATAACCAATTTTAATAGCTTCCATTAACGGTAATTGCGCGATTGATTCATCAAAGATATAATCGCCGAAGAAATAATAATCACATAATAAATGTAAGAAATATGCTCTTAGAAAAGAATTATTAATATCATTTTTTGATAAAAATAAACCTAAATCAACTTTTCTTTTCATATAATCGATAATATTATCCGTATTTTGGTTTAATCCAAAATGACGGGCATTCTTATCATCAGAATCTATTTTAATATAATTACTAATATCTATTTCGTTAATATCAACACCTAAAGTTCCTAACATAAAAGCTTTTTTATCTTCTTCAGGATGATTTTCTAAATACTTTTTAGCTACTGCTAAATGAATTGATATACAAGGCATATAAATCCTCCTTAACAAAAAAATAATGGTGACCCGTACGAGATTCGGACTCGTGAATGTAACCTTGAGAGGGTTATGTGTTAAACCACTTCACCAACGGGCCATCAATAAACGTATTGTATCATAAAAATAACAATAAAAAAAGTTGTTTATTTAAATAAACAACCTAAAGTTCTTAACATCTGACAAGTATAACCATATTCATTATCATACCATGCTACTAATTTAACAATTTGATGTCCTTCAACATCTAATACATTAGTAGATAATAAATCAACTAAACAACCAGTAGATTTTCCAATAACATCACTTGATACAATTGGATCATTAGTAACCCCTAATACTTTAGATTTATTAGCCATTAAGGTATTATTAATATCTTCTTTAGTAGTACGGTTACCTAAGATTAGTGTACAATCTACTAGTGATCCATCAGATACTGGAACACGGTAAGCAATTCCGTCCATTTTACCTTTTAAACTTGGAATTACTTCACCAATAGCAGATGCAGCACCAGTAGATGCTGGAACAATATTAGCAGCACAAGCTCTACCACGTCTAGCATAGATTCCTTTTTTATGAGCAATATCAAGTGTAGCTTGATCATTAGTATACGCATGAATTGTAGACATAAAACCTTGTTTGATTTGATAATGATCATTAATCACTTTTAACATTGGCGCTAAACAATTAGTAGTACAAGATGCCGCACTAATAATCTTTTCACTACCATCTAGAGTATCTTCATTTACTCCATAAACAATCGTTTTCATATTACCCTTACCAGGAGCACTAATTAAAACTTTTTTAGCGCCTGCTTCAATATGTTTATAAGCATCTTCATATTTAGTATAATGCCCAGAGCATTCTAATACGACATCAACATCTAGATCAAACCATGGTAAGTTATGTGGGTCGGTTTCTTTATAAACAGGAAAGAATAAACTATCATTAATAATAATATTTTTTTCATTAAAACTAATAATGTTTTCGTGAAATGAACGATGATTAGTATCATATTTCAATAAATAAGCTAATTCTTCAGGAGTAGATAAATCATTAATAGCAACAACTTTAAAATTAGGATTAACTAATAATTCGCGAAAAGCAAGTCTACCAATTCTACCAAAACCATTAATTGCAACTTTAATCATTTTTTACCTCCTATTCAAATATGGATCCACCAATGAATTCACGAATTACGGAATCATTTGGAACACATTCATTGTTAATACTATAAAATATTTTTAAGAAATCCAATAATCTTCTAGCGTCTTCATAGAATTTCGAATTAACATCAACACTTAATAATAGCGGTTCTGTTAATACTTTTAATACCCCTATTTCATAAGGTAAGGCGGTATTAATAACGATATCTGCTTGATGAATATATGGGAAAATATATTTTTCTTCGCCATTTCTTACATCGCGCCATGAATCAAAGATGAAATCAATTGAACGATTTCTTTTTTGAACATCACGAGCAAGTCTTCTTAAGAATCTTAAATCTAATGTTGAGATATAATTATGTGAATCGATATTAAGTGGAATAAATGGACTTAAATAAATACGATATTTTAACTCATCTGGTATATCAGGAGTTAAATCATTATTTAAAGTATGTAATCCTTCAATTAAAACAATACTGTTTTCTTTTAACGAAACTGGTTCACCAACATATTCTCTTTTATGAGTCATAAAATTATATCTTGGTAACATTACTTCTTTTTCATCCATTAAATCTTTTATATTTTGATTAAATAAATCAATATCTACTGCTTTGATACTTTCTAAGTCCGGTTTACCAGTTTCTGGATCAATTGGTGTATCTTCTAAGTTAAAGAAGTAATCATCAGTAGAAAGAATAATTGGTGATAACCCCTTACTCTCAAGAGCTAGTGCAATCTTTTTGGTAGTAGTTGTTTTACCACTCGAAGATGGACCAGCAATCATAATATATTTAATATTATCATTTTCAATAATATTATCCGTAATACGACATATTTGATTATCAAAATTCATTTCACAAGTTCTTATGAAATCGCCGATTTTTAATTTAGCAATTATCTCATTGATATTTGCAGCATATGGAACATTTAATAATTTTAACCAATTCTTATTAGCTTTAAAACATTCAATAACTTTTTCATAATGAATATATTCTGGAACTTGCCCTTTAGTTAATTTAGATGGATATAAAAGGGCTAGATGGTTATGTCCTAAATCTACAATATCAAATTTAGAAATTGAACCGGTACTATAAGGCATTTTTGAATAATAATAATTTAAGTTATTCTTTAATTTATATAAAGTAATTGTCGTAGCATTAATATTTTTAATATTTTGAGCTTTTTCTTTTTGATTGATCTTATTAAAATAGTTTATTGCTTCAATAGCATTTATTTCATAACGAATAAATGGAATATCTTCAGTAATAATTGATGCCATGCGATTTTTTAATAATGAGATATATTCTTTAGTTAACGTTTCGCCAGAAACCGTTAAAATTAAACCTTTAGCAACGGAGTGTTCATACTCAACTTTTGCATCTTTGCCTAAAGTTTCTTTTAAAGCCACTTCAAAAATATATTTTAAACCAGCTTGATACATTTTATAACCATCACGGTCAAAAATATCTAAAAATTCAATTTTGGTATCATGGGTTAGTTTAAAGTTCATAGGTACAATTTGGTTATTAATACGGCATCCTAATATTGGATTAGTCATGTATGATTGGTAATGCTTTGCAACATCACTAACTAATATGCCAGAATCAAATGCAACGGTTTCGTTATTTTCAAATGTAATATTGATCTTCATACTAACACCCTTTATTCTCTATTTTATATTGTATCATAAATTAATTATTTATTAAATAAAAAAACTATTATTTCTAATAGTTTTCAGCTTTAATTTCTTGATAACTTTGTGGATGATTACAAACAGGACAAATATCTGGTGCTGTCTTACCAAAATAGATATGACCACAATTACGACAAATCCATAATTTTTCAGTTGCACTTTCAAATACTAAATTGTTATCAATGTTATCCACAAGTTTTAAATATCTTTCTTCATGATGCTTTTCAATATCAGCTACCATTAAGAATAAGTTAGCAATATCTTCAAAGCCTTCACTTTTTGCAGTCTCAGCAAATTCTTGATACATGCTAGTCCATTCATAGTTTTCACCGGATGCTGCATCTTTTAAATTATCTATCGTTGATGGCACTGCCCCACCATGTAATAATTTAAACCAAATTTTAGCATGTTCTTTTTCATTATTAGCCGTTTCTTCAAAGATGGCAGCAATTTGTTCATAACCATCTTTTTTTGCTTTAGAAGCATAATAAGTATATTTATTTCTTGCTTGTGATTCGCCAGCAAATGCAGCTAATAAATTTTTTTCAGTTTGACTTCCTTTAAGTTCCATAAACCCTCCACTTAAATATTTTCTTTTAATTTTTTAGTAACTTTGATAATCGTATCTTGATCAGCGATGATTTTAATAAATGTTTTATCACCTTTAGTAACTTCTTTAATGATTAATACTTTAGAAGGAATAACATCTTTCTTTTCATCGACACCCATTACTAAAAAGTAAGGTTCATTTTCAAAGTTTACTTCATTTAGAATAACATAACTATCATTATTTTTCAATTTGATTATTGTGTTGGTTTTTAACATTTTTATTCCCCCTTATTATCAACCACTATTGGACTTACATCTATAACTTCCATTAAATCACCATCATCGGTATCATCACTTGCATCATTAACAAAGAATTTAGGAAGATTGAAATCCGTAACAGTATCAAAATCAAAATCGTCATCTGCTTCTTTAGCAGGTTCATTATCAAAAATTGAAATTGTTTCGGTATCTTCTTTGAATAATGGCGGTAAAGTATTAGTATCATCACTAATGATATCATTAATACTTACAACATTAGATTCAGGTGCTTCTAAGAATTTATTATCATCAAAATCAATAAAATTGATTTCTTCATCTTTAACTTCTTCTTTTGGTTCTTCAGAAACATTAAAGGTTTCTTCAATTGGTGTGAACACTACATTTTCCGTAGATGTCTTAACTTCATTTTCGACAGCTTGTTCATCAAAATATTTATCAATATTTGCTTTAATATCAGCTAATGATTCCGTAATACTTAAACGGTTATCAATATTTTTAATTCTTTCATCGAATTGACGTAAGATTTCTTTATCACTTTCTTCAGCTAAGATGTCATGATTTTTAACTTTTAAACTACTCATGATTTTGTTTAAATCGTCTTTTTCATTTTCACAAGCAGCTATTTTATCTTTAAGAATTGATATTTCATTATTATTAACATCTTTAATTGATTTAACAATCTTGGTTTGTTCAAGACGATAAGAAGAAATAATACGATTTAAAACGGTTAATTGTTCTTCTTTCTTAGTTAAGATATCACTAATTTGATTCTTTCTGGTAGGAGTCATAACTTCATCACTATTTAAAATATTTTGATATAAAGTAATATCTGTTTCAATAACTTCTACTTCTTTTAATGAAGCTTTTAAATAATCATTAATTGATTTAACGTTTTCATCAACTTTTCTAATCTTCTTACAAACAAAATCAATTTCTTCATTATAATTACTAATAATATTATTTAAATAAACAATTCTTGATGAAATAAAATCTAAATTCACTTCGTCATAGTTTTTCTTATTAATAAATGAAATAAAATCATTTTTCTCTTGTTCTAGAGATTTTTTAATTTCATGTAATTTATCATTATCTTCAATATCCATGTAAGGCATTGCTTCAACAATAGATATTAATTCTTTAGTCTTATTCATTGCGGAAATAATATCTTCTTTTTCTAAGTAACCTTTTATTTCACTAACAATATAAACCGGATTATTGATAATATCTAATTTCTTTTCATCTAATTCTTTAATCTTTTCGTCTAACTTATTTAAAGTTTCTTTATCAGTTTCTTTTAAATCTTGATTTAAATAATTATCTTTACTCTTTAAATTATTATTGATAGTATTAACTTTTTCTTTTAAAGTTTCAAGTTCTTCATCTAAATCTTCTTTAGTTTTAGTAGCTTCATCTAAGTTAGTTAAAATAGTATCATATAAAGTTTTTGTTTCTTCGTAATTATCTTTAGTATATTTTAAATTATCTTCAGTTAATTTAATAGTTTCAGCATAGTTAGAACCAGATTCATCGTCTTTAGCTTTAATATCACTTAAACGTTCATTTAAAGCTTCAAGTAAAATGGTATCTTCACTAATACTAGCTTCTAGGCCAATTAATTTAATATGAGTTTGTTCTTCACTCTTGATTAAATCACTTAATCTTTTTTCACTATTTTTTAAACGATTATTAACAAGAGTAATTTTTTTCTTTAAATTAATAAGGTTGTTACGATCAACGATTTCACTAGTAGCATCATAATAACGATCATCAGTCATATCGTTTTTTAATTCTTTACGTTCGATTTTTAAATTATTTTGTTTTTCATTTAATTCATCTAAAGACGTGCTTAAAGAATCCAAATTAGTAACTTTTGGATTAACCATTTTAACTAATGAATCTAAGCTTTTTAAAAAATCTTCTCTTGTCATAACAACACCCTTTTATTCTATTTTATTCTATTATTAATATAACATAATGCCTTGTTTTTTGCAAACTATATTTATGTTTTAAATATAATTTATTAGTGAGATTATGGAAGAAAAAAATAAAGCAAAAACCATCACTTTATTGAGTGTTTTAATTGGGTATAGTTTAATAGGTAATCTTAATGCATTAGAACAAAATGCATTAGGTAATTTCTTTATGGAAATTGGTCAGATACTAGAAACTAATGCTGCTTTAGAACAAGCAATAAATACCCCTACTAATACAAATATCAATGAAAAGGAACTAATTGAAAAAGCAATTGATAAAATAAAAGAACAAATAAAAAAGTATTGATTACCAATACTTATTTATTACATTCTAGATTATAAGTGATACGATAATCTTTTTTACCAAATGGATCTTTAGGATAAATGGTAACAGTTGATTTTTCTAAATTACAATCGATATCAAATTTCGCATCAACTAATCTTTCTAAACTTTCTAAGTTTACGGTTACACCAGTATCTTTAAAGCTCTTGATATCTTCAACACTTGTTGATAAATAATAATCATCTTCATAGAACTTACTTACATAAGTTTTTAAATAATTTTCATTTGGATCAACATGTTTTTTATCACCATAACAAATAGCACAAATTATGGTACCAATTGTAAATAAAGCAATAACGATTCCAATAACAATAACCATTGTGATAGTTGTTTTTTTCTTATTATTTACTTTTGCTTTAGCTTTCTTCTTAGTATTATTTTTCATAATCTTCTCTCCTATACTTTTAACCCTGAAATATGTTCTTCATGATAAAGTGTTTCATTGGCAAGTGGACTATTTTTAAGTTCAAGAATCTTTTTATGCATTTCTTCATCACTATCGGCTTCTTTAAGTTTTTTAGGCTTCTTTAAATATACAAAGTAACCTAGTAAGGTAATTGCAAGAGCACTAGTAATAATGATAAATAATGTTAAATGATCCATCACAAATTTTAAAAAGTCATTCATATTATCACCTAATTAATAGTTAATGTTTGACCACTAGGTTGAATTTGAATAAATGTATTACCATCATTTACGGTTAATGGTGTACCATCCATTAATGTATATTTAGTTTGAGTAGCACGATCTTTTTTAGTCCATTTAATTGGAACAGCAATTCCTTCAGAAATATAATAACCTGTTCCAGAACCAATGTTATCTAATCCTTGACGGCCTTTACCAGAACCATCATTTAAATTATAGTTATTAACTTGATAAGTAATAATGTTTTTGAAAGTATATTGATTTTTAGTAACATAATCAGTATGAGCTTTTCCGTTAACAAAACGTTTATATACTTTATTAGCTTCATCATATTCATAAGATGATGTCGAACTATTAGAATATTTAATTGAAACACTATTAGCAGTCTTACTATTTTCAATACTTGCTAAATCAATTGAATCAACACTATAAGTTAATAAGAAGCTACGTTTTCTTTCAGTACGTTTACTACCAATACCATTCTTGATTAAATCCATACTAGTAAATAAAGTATGTTCAGAAGATACATTTAATGATTTATCTCTGATACCAGTTTTTGGTGCTTCAGCAGTTATGTGATCAATACCTAGGGCAGAAAAATCACTTTGAGCTTGTGGGCTTTGACCATTATGGACATAAATGGCATCATTTTCTAATGCATAATCTAAGAAATAATGGCGCGCACTTCTGATTGATCCAATACGAGCAGTATTTTGATCTTGGAACACTGCCATATATCTAGTAATTCCACCTTCAACAATAATTTCATAAATAATATAAGCATCTTGTAAACCACTTTGTAGAGGTCTTGCAACACCAATATTGTTAATCATTACCGCAATAGAACGATTCTTACTTTCAACATCAATAATACTAACTTTTTTAGGTTCAACTACTGGTGCTGGCGTATCTGGTGTTGGCGCTGGTTCATCATTTTTCTTTTTACCATTGAATTGCGTAAAAGCAAAGAACCCACCAATTAAAAGTAATATTACTAATCCAATTACTGGAAAAAACCATTTTTGTTTAACTACATTATTCATTTTTGTACCTCTATTCTATATTGAATTATAACATATAATGTTTTTAAATAAAACCCTTAATTATAAAAAAATATGCCTTAATAATTAGGCATATTTTTCTTACTATCACGCATTAAGTCACGTTCTTTAATCGACTCACGTTTATCATATAGTTTTTTACCTTTAGCTAAACCTACTAATACTTTAGCTTTAGTTCCTTTAAAATAAATTTTAATTGGAATAATGGTTAAGCCATCTTTTTCACGTTCTTCTTTTAATTTTATGATTTCTTTTTTATGTAATAATAATTTACGCGTACGTCTTGGATCATGATTAAATTGATTGCCTTCTAAATACTCATCAATAAAAGCATTTAATAAGTAAGCTTCATTATTTTTAATAACAATGTAACTATCTTTTAGATTAGCATTACCATTACGAATGCTTTTTATTTCGGTACCAACCAGTTCGATACCAGCTTCAATTTCTTCTAATATGAAGTAATCATGATAAGCAATTTTATTCTTGATCTCGATCATCTTTAACCTCACATAATTCAAAATCAACTGTTTGGGTTAATTTTGAGGCAGCAACACATTTAACATGAACTTTATCACCAATCGTAAATCTTTTCTTAGTCGATTGACCAATTAATGATAATAATTCTTTAACATAGTTATAGTGATCACCTTTAATTGTTGATACATGAACTAAACCTTCAATCATGTTAGGAAGTTCCACAAAGAAACCAAAAGTAGTTACAGTAGAAATAATTCCATCAAACTCTTCACCAATATGACTTTCCATATATTCAGCCATTTTCATATCATCAACTTCACGTTCCGCATTAATTGCTGCAACTTCTCTTTCAGATGATTGCTTAGCAATATTTTCCAGATTATTATCTAAGAAACGAATAGTTTCCATAGAATAATCATTATCAACTAAGTAAGTCTTTAATAAGCGATGAACCGTAAGGTCTGGATATCTTCGGATTGGAGAAGTAAAATGTGTATAATTTTTAGAAGCTAGACCAAAGTGTCCAATATTATCTTTACTGTACTCAGCTTTTTTCATTGAACGCAATAACATACTTGATAAAATATCAAATTCTTTCTTATCACGTAATTCATTTAAGATTTTTTGCATCGTAAATGGTGTAATATCATCAGTTTTAACATTAAGTTTATAACCCATTTGTTTAACTAAGTTTAAGAAGTCTTCAATCTTCTCGGGATTTGGTTCACCATGGACACGATAAATAAATGGTAAATCCATATTAAAGATATGGGTAGCAACCGTTTCATTAGCTGCTATCATAAAGTCTTCAATTAACATTTCACCTTTTTCACGTAATCTTCTTTGAACATCAATACAAACCCCATTTTCATCTTGAATGATTTTAGGTTCATCTAAGTCAAAATCAATATAACCACGTGAAACTTTTTCTTTTCTCAAAATATCTGCTAATTCAGCCATTTTAAGTAAGGTATCTTTAAATGGTTCATAACCTTCATCAACAATACCGCGTACAATTAAATTATTAACGTGTTTATAAGTCATCTTTTTATTACTTTTAATATAAGAAGGGAAAATATCATATTTAACAACTTTACCTTTTTTATCAATGGTCATGACACATGACATCGTAAGTCTAATAACCCCTTCGTTTAATGAACAAATACCATTAGATAATTGATGAGGAATCATTGGAATAACAGTATCAGCTAAATAAGAAGAAGTACCTCTTTCAAATGCTGAATCACCTAATGCAGTATTTTCTTTTACATAGTTAGAAACATCGGCAATATGAACCCCTAATACATAATTATCGCCATCCATAGTAAGAGAAATAGCATCGTCAATATCTTTAGTATCATCACCATCAATGGTAAAGATTTGTTCATTCGTTAAATCAACACGATTAACTAATTCTTCTTCACTAACTTCATCAGGAATATTTTTTAATTCCGCAATAACTTGATCAGGGAAAATATCAACAATACCATATTTATAAGCAATTGATAAAATATCTACCCCAGGATCATCTTTATGACCAATAACTTTAATTACTTCGGCTAAATATTTGCGTTTAGTAATTTCTTTAACAACGGTTGCTAATACTTTATGACCAGCAACTAAGTTTTTAGGATTTTTTAATTCAACTTCAATTTTAATCTTATCATCATCAAGTTTTAAATAAGCCCGGTTATTATAAAAAATTACTTCACCAACAAGATTTTTTAAATCACGTTTAATGATTTTTAAAATACGTCCTTCTTTTTTACCAAAGACATTAATTACTTCAGCAAGAACAATATCATTATGAGTTGCACTTCCTAAATTATCTTTATCAACATATAAATCTTCTTCACCAGGTAATACAATAAAGCCGAAACCTTTCTTCGTTAAAGAAAGACGACCCATTTTTAAACCAGGACAGTTCTTTAATAAAATATATTTATCTTTTTTAGTATGATAAATAATACATTCTTCTTCTAAATTAGTTAACGCTTCTTGAAGTTCTTTTATTTCTTCAGGCGTATTTAAATTACAAAGATGGTATAAATCAATAAATTCAATTGGTTCTAAAACATCTTCTAATGTATTAATGATTAGGTCTTTCATAAATACCACCTTCCTATTTTAAGTATAGACATTTAATTAATAATTAGCAAGTAATAATATTTTTAAAGTGTAAAATAAAAGAAGCATTAAATGCTTCTTAACTTACAAATAAGATAAATGATATTACAAAGAATACAATACCTAAGAAAACAGTTACTCGTGAAATAAATAATTCCGTTCCACGTTCCTTAGTTTGAGCAAATAAAGCTTCATTTCCACCAGTAATAATTTGACCAGCATCACTAGCTTTATTACTTTGTAATAAAACAATAGCAATTAATAAAACAGATACAATTAATAATACGATTTCTAACATATATATACCTTCATTTCCTTTAAATATATTAACTTAAAATAAGGCAAAATGCAACTATTTCTTTAATAAAGCTTCTTCAATACGTAATAAACGATTATATTTATTAATACGATCGATTCTAGATAAAGAACCTGATTTAATAAATGGGATATCTAATCCAACTGCAAAATCAGCTATAAAAGTATCTTCTGTTTCACCAGAACGATGAGAAATAATCATTTGATAATCATTATCTTTAGCTAATTTAATAGTTTCTAACATTTCTGATACGGTACCTATTTGATTAGCTTTTAAAAGAATTGCATTACCAGCCTCTTTATTAATACCTTGGAATAACATTTCTTTGTTAGTAACAAAATAATCATCACCAACTAATAATACTTTTTCACCAATTATTTTAGTTAAATTAGCAAGGGCATCAAAATCTTTTTCATAGAATGGATCCTCAATAGAGAATATTGGATAAGTATTAACTAATTTTTCATAGAATTCTGTTAATTCTTCGGTACTAATAGCTTTACCATTTATTTGATAAGTATTAGCATTTTTATCATATATTTCTGATGCTGCTACATCTAATGAGATATAAACATCTTTACCAGGTTTATAACCAGATTTATTAATAGCTTCAACAATTAAATCTAATGCTTCTTCAATAGAAGTTAATGCTGGAGAAAAACCACCTTCATCACCAACTGCTACTGAATAACCTTGATCTTTTAAAATACTTTTTAAAGTATGGAATACTTCACTACCTAATCTTAAACGTTCTTTAAATGTTTTAACTACTGGAACAATCATGAATTCTTGAACTTCTAAGTTATTAGAACCATGTTTTCCACCATTAATTATATTCATCATTGGAATAGGCATTCCTACTTTACCATCCGATAAGTATTCATATAATTCTTTTTTATCTTTAATACTACAAGCTTTTAAGAAAGCTAGGGATACTGAAAGAATAGCGTTAGCTCCTAGTGATGATTTATTTTTAGTACCATCAATTTCATTTAAATAATCATCTAAACTTTGTTGGCTAAAGTTCTTACCTAGTATTTTATCTTTGATAATCGTATTAACGTTGTTAACGGCTTTTAATACGCCTTTACCATGATATCTAGTTTTATCATTATCTCTTAATTCTAATGCTTCTAAAGAACCAGTTGATGCACCTGATGGAACTGATGCTATTCCTTTAAAATTACCTTCAATGGTAACTTCACATTCAACTGTAGGGTTTCCTCTAGAATCGAGAATCTCTCTTGCATATACATCAATTATTTTCATATTAAAGCCTCCTATAATAATTAAATTATATCATTTTGAAATACAAAAAAAAAGTAATCAATTTGATTACTTTACAAATGGTATTAAAGCCATTAATCTTGCATATTTAATTTGTTTAGCAATGTGTCTTTGATGTTTAGCACAAGCTCCTGTCATACGACGAGGCATGATTTTGCCTTTTTCATTAATATATTTAGAAACGATCATTACATCTTTGTAATCAACGCTTTTACCAGCACACATTTGACAAACTTTCTTTTTCTTACGATAAAATTCTGCCATTTTAGTATCCTCCTTTATTAGAATGGTAAGTCATCATCACTTAGAGCAATTTCTTCACCAAAATCTTGATATGGATCTGATGGAATATCAGTTACTTCTAAGTCTTTACTTCCATTATCATCATTAAAATTCATATTATTTGATGATCCTTTAGAACCTAAAAATGTCACATTATCACAAACTACTTCAGTAACATAACGTTTTGTGCCATCTTGAGCATCATAACTTCTAGTAGTAATTCTACCTTCAACTGCTACTTGAGAACCTTTATTACAATATTTAGCCATGTTTTCAGCTTGCTTACGCCAAGCTACACAGTTAATAAAGTCAGCTTCTCTTTCACCATTTTGATTAGTAAAATTACGAGCTACTGCTAAAGAAAAGTTTAATGAAGCTATTCCTGATGATGTTGTTCTAAGTTCAGGATCGCGAGCTAATCGACCGATTAATATTACTTTATTCATATTTTACTCCTCATCTAATCTAATAATTAAATGTCTTATCATATTTTCATCAATACGAGCTTTACGATCAAATTCTTTAATAGCATCAGCATTAGCTTCAACTTGCATTACAAAATAATAACCATTTAAGTTACCATTGATTTCATATGCTAATTTCTTTTCGCCCATTTCTTTAAAATCAACTACGTTAGCTTTATAACTTGCTAATAATTTTTTATAAGTTTCGCAAGTTTCTTTAATCTTATCACTTTCTATAGTTGCTTTAACAATGAACATAATTTCATATTTATTCATTTGTTACACCTCCTTATGGTCTTTTTGGCTTTATATCGCTATAAAGCAAGGAGTAAATTTATTACTCGGTTTGTATTATAGCAAATATTTTCAGATAAGTCTATGATTTATTACATATTCATACCATTTTTTTCTTCTTCAGACTCAGGATCAATATTATTTACCGTATCGTTATGATTTTCGTAGTAATTAGCGATTATTGATTTTGCTTCTTGTTCTAATTTAGTTTTCCATCTTACTACTTGATCCATATCTTTTTCTAATGTTGTAGAGTAATCTATGCCTGATTGATTTTTATGTAGCCAATTATTAAAGGCATCATCATAAATTTTAGCCCATGCGGCATATTCACGATAGTACTTCTTCAAACTTAGTATTTGTTCAGATGTTAATACTTTTTGATAATCTGGTAAGTCTTTCATGAATGAATCTAATGATCTAACTGCCATATTATATTCCTCCTATATTAATTATATAATAATTATCTTGGCAATTAATAAATAATCAATTAAACTTTACATCAATTTTAAAAGAAGTACTAATGTACTTCTTAAAAATTCTTAACGTTATGATAAATAGCGGTTACATCTTCAATATCATCTAACATATTATATAGTTTAGTAAATAATTCTAAATCTTCACCAGTTAGTTCAATTAAATCTTTAGCATAGTAACCTTCTTCATCTAGTTCATATTCAATATTTGGATAAGCTCCATCTAAAATATCTTTTGCTTTATAGTGATCAGATAAATTTAAACTAATAATAGTAATACCATCTTCTACTTCAATATCCACTGGTTCAATACCATTATCAAGTAAAGTTTCTAGTGCTTGTTCTTCAGTTATGTCTTTAGATCCAAGTAATGCTAAATAATCATAATTATATGATACGGAGTTAGACACACCTAAACTCTTATGGCATTTATTAAATGCTTCTCTTACAAATGCTACAGTACGATTAACATTATCTGTTAAAGTTTTAATTAATAATGTCGATTGCCCAGGACCAAAGCCTTCATAAATAATAGTTTGATAATCATCAGTAGATGATCCTTTAGCTTTATTAATTGCTCTTTCAATAACATCACTAGGTACTTGACTCTTTTTAGCTTTTTCAACTACTCTTCTTAATGATAAGTTATTATCTACTTCTGGAACACCACTTTTTGCCGCTAAATAAATTTCTTTGGCAAATGTAGAATATAATTTAGCTTTCATTGCACCAGTCTTTGCTTTACTCGCAGCTATATTTGGAAATCTTCCCATATAATCACTTCCTCAATTCCTTAAATATTCTATTATAAAATCACTAAATTATCAATGAAAAATAAACTTTAAATGACATACAAAATCATAAATAAAATGATCATTATAACTATAATTCTTTTTAATATATTTTATTGTTTTTTTAATATCTCTGGTTTCATAATAATTTTCATATTCTTTTTCTAAAACATACTCAACAGCTTTAATAATTGTGTCTTTTTCATTAGTAGTATTAAAATAAGCTTTTATACGGCGATATTCCATGTTAGGAATTTTACGCATTATGAATTTATAAAAACGTAATGGCTTTTTATTAAAAGTAAAACTAAAACCATCTAAGTTTTTTAAAACGCGCATCGTATCATAATAACCCATTTTAATATTTTCTATCATTTGAGCTTGATTAACGCAAAGAATAGAACCTAGATTACGTGATGGTTCTAAGTAAAGGATATTGGCAGTATCTGATTCAACTTTCTTAAATACACCAATGCCTTTAACACGAATTGCAACAATATCATTATAACCAGCATTAAGGGCCATATTAACTGGACAGACATCATGGAAACCACCATCAAAGTAATATTCATCATCAATTAATTTAATTTTTTTAAATCCTGGTAAGTAACAAGAAGCATTAATATACTCGCTTAATTTACCTTTGGGAATATCTTTAATGAAGATTTCAACCGGTTCCATATTTTTCCTTTTAACGGTTACTAACCCAAAGTTCATTTTACTTTTACGGACAGTATCTTCATCAACCAACTCGTTTAAAATACTTATTAATTGATCTAAATCAATACCTTTATTTTTTATAATATCAACAAGATCTTTTAACATATCAAGATTAATTCTTTTATCATTAATTGCTTCAATAGTACTATCACTTAAACCTAAAATACTACCAACATTAACTTCTTCCCAGAATTGTTTTAATTCCTTTAATTTACCAGAAGCAATCATGGCACCGTTAAAAGCACCAATGGAAGCACCAATAACACAATTAAACTTATAACCACATTCAACTAAGGCTTGATAAGCTCCTACTTCGTAAGAGCCTTTCGTTCCGCCACCTTCTAATACTAAGGCTTTCATATTATACCTCTTTATCAATATTTGGTAAGAATGGTATTGCTAATAATCTGGCAATACGACGATGATAATATTGTTTTGAACGTTTAATACGAATACGATAAGAAGTAATTGTTTCACTTCTAAAATGAAGAATATCTTCTAATTTATCAGCATCACTAATTTGATTTAAGTAAAAATTTTTTGGAACAAATAGTTTAGTAAATAAATACCTAAATGAAATGCCATATAAAGATAATAATAAATATTTATATTCTTTAATATTTATTAAACAATCCTTACCACCGGTCATATTATAAATATGATTATTAACTTTATCATAATTATCAATCGTTTTTACTAAACCATATGCACAATCACTACAAGTTATTACATCAAACTTAGTAGTATCATCATTTGCTTTTACATTATAGATAGGAAAATCATTTTTAAAATTACCTAAAACCACTGGAATACGATAAATTACATAATTCTTAGCTGACTTCGTAATTAATGCTTCACAATCTAATTTATTTTTAATATAGTAATCAAATTCTGAATAATCAGGTTTCGTTTTAACAGTTACTTTATCTTGTAATCCATATAAACTAGTAGTAGATAAGTAAATTATCTTAGCTTCTGGTTTATAAGCTTTTACGCCTCGTAACACATTTTTAATACCATTGTATTCCATTTCTTTTAACAATGATTTCTTTAAATCACCTAAAGGTGGAATTACCCCTGCTACTAAATAAATATAATCATGTTCGGCAACTAAGTTATCAATTAATATATGATCATTCATATCACCATAAACAATATTAATACGACGACGATATTTCTTTAAATTATGATGGGAACGACGATTTCTTAAATCAACAGCTGTGATTTCATATTTACCTTCACTTAATAAATACTTAATTAATTCTAGGCCAATATTGCCAGCTGCACCGAATACTAATACTTTTTTCATTAGTCTCACCTTAATTTCCAAGATAATTATATCATTAAAAAGACTTTCTGAACAAATAAAAACGACTAGTTGCCGTTATATGTGTTAACTAGACGTTTAATAGTTTCTATACTCATATCAACTTCATTTGTGTTTATCAATATTTCATGATTATTATCATATTTATTAATTGCATCACTAATTAAACTAATTTTATTTTCTGCACTCTTAATTAATTCATTGATTTCCTTATAATTCTTTAAATGTTCATTACAATAATTTATTGTTTCTTCACATTTTTCAATCATTGCTGGATCAGCTTGTAAAGAATTAATGTAATCTTCAATTTTTTTATTATAACAATAACTTAAAGTTATAATTCCTAATGGAAATGCGGGAATTGCTGATAATGTCATTAGTGATACATCTTGCTTTATAGCAATAGTAGATATAATAGCAATTAAAATTCCAATCATTGAAACAATCGCTGCTTTTTTCGTGTTTTTAAGGCGAATTTTTGCACGATTATTATTATAAGAATTAACCAATGCAATATTATTACTAATTAATTTTTTACGAGCAATTTGATTAACGCGTTCAACCTTTAATGATTCTTCTGCATCTTGGGCAACACCTTTTAATTCATCTAATACCGTTACATATTCATTTAATTTTGCTTTCATTTCAAGATTTGTCATAAAAAAATCCCCTCACGTGGGATTTATAATATCATAATTAAAAATTAGTGTCAATATTCTTCAATTGGAACAGATTCGACTAAAATATTACCATAAAAAATACTGCTATTTAAGTAATAACTTTGATCAGTACCATCATCTTCTAACCATACATATAAAGTATAAGTTTTAGAACTTGGTGGCGTAATAGAATCAGTTATTAATGTTGCTCCACTTTCTCCACTAACACTACCTTCTAAGCCATTATAGAATGGATAATTATTAACACCGTCAGTTAATAGAAATTTAACATTAGGATCAAGCGATTCCATATTATTAACCCCGACTCTAAAATCAACAGGTGAAGAACCGGTTGCAGTAACCGTAAATGTAGAACTACAAGCTTTAGTTAAATAATCAGCATTATTAATGGGAAATACATTCTCACAATTAAAATATTGGCTAGTAGCAAAAGATACTTCAAAATCCGCTGATTTAATATTTAAAATATTACTACCTATTTTAGAAATAACCGGACTAAAATAAGCATAAGAAAAACTTATTGTAACAATCATTACAATAATTATGGTTAAAAATATAATTCTAAACATGTATTTGTTCTTGTTCATATTATCACCATATTTTATATCATTATTGTATCAAATATTATTAATTAGGCAACTAAAATATTTCATCACTAGCACTAGCATTTAAGTTATAATCTGCAAATTCTTTTTTCAAATATAAAGGATATGCAGCAGCTCCAATCATTGCAGCATTATCAGTACAATAAATAAATTCTGGAACGTGTAGATTAGCTTCATACTTATCGCATGCTTTTTGTATTTCACTACGGATATATTTATTAGCAGAAACACCACCAGCGATTATAACATTTTTAATATTAGTATTTTTTAATGCTAAAGATAACTTTCTGGTTAATAAATCCGTAGCTGTTGTTTGAAAACTACAAGCTAAGTCAGCTTTATTTATTTCATTACCACGCATTTTTTCGTTATTAACTAAATTACTAATTGCGCTTTTTAAACCACTGAAACTGAAGTTATATGAATCATCTTTTACTGGAATCGGTAATTCATAACTAGGATTACCAGTTGCCGCTAGTTTTTCCACATTTGGTCCACCAGGATAAGGAATACCCATTATTCTAGCCACTTTGTCATATGCTTCACCAATGGCATCATCTAGGGTTGAACCCAATACTTCAAATTCATAATCACCAGTCATTTTAACTAAATTGGTATGACCACCACTAATAACTACTGCTAATAAAGGAAATGCTAATTTATGATTAATATTATTAGCATAAATATGACCAGCCATGTGATTAACTTTAATTAATGGTAAGTTATATACTAATGCAATCGTTTTAGCAAATTCTACTCCCACCAATAAACTTCCAAGTAAACCAGGTGCGTAAGTAACAGCAACGGCATCTAAATCAGCTATTTTTAAGTCAGTTTTCTTTAATAATTGTTCTAAACAAATAGTAACTGCTTCAGTATGCATACGTGAAGCTATTTCAGGAACAACACCACCATACAAGGAATGAGTATCAATTTGAGTCATTATTTCAAGAGCAACGACTTCATTGCCGTTTTTAACAATCGCAACGCTAGTTTCATCACATGAAGATTCGATAGCTAAAATATATACATCTTTCATTTTAGATACTCCTTTCCATAATTAAGGCATCATCACCATTATCATAATAGTTTTTTCGAATGTTAATGGTATTAAAACCTAAATGATGATAAAAACTAATAGCATTTTCGTTAGAATTTCTTACTTCTAATAAAATATGATCATTATTAGTTATAATACTATTTAACAATTCTTTACCATATCCACATTTTTGATAATCCTTATCAACAATTAAATAAAGGATTTCAATATTCTCGTATAAATGGGTAGCTAGGATAAAACCTTGAATTAAGTTATCAATTTCTAAGACATTTAAGATATAAATATCAGAATCAAGATATTTATTTAATTCATTTTTGGTAGTAAAAGCATTATCAAGTAATAAACCCAATTCATTAATACGATTTAAATCATTAATTTGCGCTCTTCTTATCATTGTGCACCTCAATAGTTTTAATATATAACGGATTAACTAGATGCGGATTAATAATCGGAAGAATTGAAATCTTTTTATATAGTTTGTTATAATCAATATCTTCAACAATAGTGATATTATTATTGGTAACATATGTATCCATATCTTCTTTTTTAATATAAATATATTGTGGATTTAAGAAATCATTATTAAATTTTCCAATAAACATGCCATTATTTTCTGGAATAGATACTTGAAATTGATCATTATCCACATTTGATGCTAGGACTTGTAATGAACTAATTGCTTTAATTGGAATATTCTTTAAATAAGCCATCGTTTTAGCAACCGTTACCCCTAAACGAACTCCAGTAAAGGAACCAGGACCATTAACAACTATTAATTCACCTAAATTATCAATCGTTAAATGATTATTATCTAGGATTGCTACTATACTTGGTACTAGTACTTCACTTTGGTTTCGGATGTTGATAAGTTCGTTCTTATCCACAACAACACCATCTTTATATAAAACTATTACTAAATTAAGATAGTGAGTATCAATAAATAAAGAGTACATAATATCACCTCTACCCATGTATTTTAACATAAAAAAAGAACTCTATACAAGTTCTATAAAACATAATTGCATAAATCTTCGTATGCTTTTCCATAAGGCGTACACTTAATAACACGTGTTTCTTCATCCATTACTTTAAAACGAATTTCTAAGCGTTCTTTTGGTAATTGATCTTCGATCATATCAGACCATTCAATAATCGTAACACCATCTTTATTAAAATAATCAGAAATACCAATGGATTCCTTACTTTCTTCTAAACGATACACATCCATATGATATAATGGCATCTCACCATTTAAATATTCCTTAACAATATTAAATGTTGGTGAGGTAATGTTGTCTTCAATACCTAAAGCTTGGGCAAAACCTTTTACAAAGACTGTTTTACCACATCCTAATTCACCAATTAAACAAATGACCATATTGGGAAATTTCTCACTTTCAATATTTTGAGCAAATTCCATTGTGTCAGATACATTACGAGAAACAAACTTATAATCATCCATTTTTTTATTCACCTCATCATAAATAAATTATAGCAAAGGATTTTTTATATATTCAATAGTATTATTATAACTTTACATAAGTTTTAATATTTCCTATTTTATTGCAAAAAAAAATTGGCAACTTCCTATTTTCGCTTACACTATCGTCGGCGTATAAGTGCTTAACTTCTCTGTTCGGGATGGGAAGAGGTGTATCCACTTAGCTATCGTCACCAATAAAGGATTTTGTCCTTTAAAAACTTGATAATGCTACTCATTAAATATAGAAATTAATTGGGATTAATCTCTCAATCTATTAGTACAAGTCAGCTCAACGTATCACTACGCTTCCACCTCTTGCCTATCAACCTCATAGTCTACGAGGGATTTTAGTATTTAATATACGGGAAAATTCATCTTGGAGGAGGCTTCCCGCTTAGATGCTTTCAGCGGTTATCCCGTCCATACATAGCTACTCTGCGATGCAACTGGCGTTACAACAGATACACCAGAGGTATGTCCAATCCGGTCCTCTCGTACTAGGATCAGCTCTCCTCAATTTTCCAACGCCCA
>JAGAFD010000003.1 GCA_017612805.1 Bacilli bacterium
GGGTTCAAATCCCGTACGAACCGCCATTTTTTGGCTCCATAGCTAAGTCGGTAGAGCAGAGGACTGAAAATCCATGTGTCGCTGGTTCAATTCCCGCTGGAGCCACCATTTTAAAGCAACTCGTTAGAGTTAAATATAAAATCCAGTTTCTGGATTTTTTTTGTAAAGTTTTTGTTTACCTAATGTTTAGATGTGTATAATTTTTTGCTATTTGTGCCATTTTCCTTGTATTATTTTGCTTTATTTTATAAGATATTATTAAGGTAGGTAGAGTAATATGAAAGAATGGGAAGGCTTCAAGGGGGAAGTTTGGCAAAAAGAGATTAATGTAAGAGATTTTATTATTAACAATTACGAGGAATACACAGGCGATTCTAGTTTTTTATGTGGCCCAACTGAAAAGACTAAAAAAGTGTGGGATAAATGTTCAAAATTAATCTTAGAAGAAGGTAAAAAAGGCGTATTAGATATTGATTTAGAACACGTTTCTGGAATCGATAATTTTGATGCTGGTTATATTGATAAAGATAATGAAGTAATTGTTGGTTTACAATCAGATCAACCGTTAAAACGTATTATTAATCCATTTGGCGGAACAAGAATGGTTGATAAATCATTAGAAGCGTACAATTACGTTTTAGATAAAGAATATTATAAGAATTTTAAACAATTTAGAAAAACTCATAATGATGGTGTTTTTGATGCCTATACACCCGAAATTAGAAGTGCAAGAACGGTTGGTTTATTAACTGGACTTCCTGATGCTTATGGACGTGGTCGTATCATTGGCGATTACCGTCGTGTCGCATTATATGGTATTGATTATTTAATTGAAAAGAAACAAGAAGACTTATTAAAGATTACTGGTCCGATGAGTGATGATGTAATCCGATTACGTGAAGAAGTATCTGAACAAATTAAAGCTTTAAAAAGTATTAAGAGTATGGCTTTAAAATATGGTTATGATATTTCTGGACCAGCTAAAGATGCTAAAGAAGCTATTCAATGGACTTATTTTGGTTATTTAGCTGCCATTAAAGAAAATAATGGTGCGGCCATGAGCTTAGGTAGAACCTCTACTTTCTTAGACATCTATATTAATCGTGATTTAAAAAATGGGGTATTAACTGAAAGTGATGCTCAAGAATTGATTGATCAATTTATCATTAAGCTACGTATTGCTCGTCATTTGCGTACTCCTGAATATGATGAATTATTTTCCGGCGATCCAACATGGGTTACTGAATCTATTGGTGGTATGACGATAGATGGTAAATCATTAGTCACGAAAAACTCATTTAGATACTTAAATACATTAATAAATTTAGGCAGTGCTCCGGAACCAAATTTAACAGTTTTATGGAGCGAAAAATTACCACTTAATTTTAAAAAATATGCAACTTATATTTCTATTAAAACTGACTCGCTTCAATACGAAAGCGACGAATTAATGCGTCCAATTTACGGTGATGATTATGCGATAGCATGTTGTGTTTCTGCGATGAAAGTCGGTAAACAAATGCAATTCTTTGGTGCAAGATGTAATTTAGCTAAATCACTATTATTAGCAATTAATGCTGGTGTAGATGAGAAAAAAGGTATTAAAGTTGTTGATAATATTCCAACAGTTAGTGATAACCTTAACTATGATGAAGTTTTAAATAATTATAAAGCTGTTTTAAAAGATGTAGCCCGTATTTATATCGATGCGATGAATATTATTCATTATATGCATGACAAATATGCTTATGAAGCAGGGCAAATGTCATTACATGATACGGATGTTGAGCGTTTAATGGCATTTGGTGTTGCTGGCTTATCGGTTGCCGCTGATTCATTATCAGCAATTAAATATGGTCACGTAAAAGCTATTAGAAATGCAGAAGGAATTGCAGTTGATTTTGAAATAGCCAATTCCTATCCACAATATGGTAATGATGATGATCGTGTTGATAATATTGCTAAAGAAATCCTTGATTATTTCTATAAAGAATTATGTAGTCATAAATTATATAAAAATGCTAAACACACTTTATCAGTATTAACCATTACATCTAATGTTGTTTATGGAGAAAAAACCGGATCAACTCCAGATGGTCGAAAATCTGGCGAACCATTTGCTCCAGGCGCTAATCCAATGCATGGCCGAGATAAATCTGGTGCTTTAGCTAGTTTAAATAGTGTAGCAAAACTTGACTATACTAATTGCTGCCGTGATGGTATTTCTAATACATTCTCAATTACTCCAACAACATTGGGTAAGAGTGAACCAGAACAAATTGATAATTTAATATCAATATTAGATGGTTATTTTGCACAAGGCGCGCATCACTTAAATGTTAATGTATTAACTCGCGAAACTTTAATTGATGCAATGAATAATCCTGATAAATATCCATTATTAACTATTCGTGTTTCTGGATATGCGGTTCGTTTTAATCGCTTAACTAAAAAGCAACAAAAAGAAGTTATTAGTAGGACCTTCCATGAACACCTATAATTTGTATGTAGATTCAATTGAAACAATGGGCTTATTAGACGGACCTGGGGTTAGGGTAGTAGTATTCTTAAGTGGTTGTAACTTAAGATGCTTATACTGTCATAATCCTGAGACTTGGGCTTGTAAAGGAAAAGAATATACCGTTGATGAGCTATATGAAATCATTATGAAATACTATAACTACATTAAAAATGGAGGCGTAACTTTTTCTGGTGGTGAACCACTTTTACAAGCCAGCAATTTAAAATTTTTAGTAAAAAAATTAAAAGCAAGTGATATTAATGTAGCTATTGATACTGCTGGTTATATTGATGTTAATAAGGATGTTTCGGAAGTTTTAAAGACATCTGACTTAATTATTATGGATGTTAAAGCTACAGATAAGGATGAATATCTAAAAATAACTAGAGGTAATATTAAGTTACAAGATGATTTTATTAAAGCTATTAATAGACTTGATACCGAGGTATGGATTCGCCAAGTAATCGTTCCAGGAATCAATGACGATGAAGCTCATATTAATAGTTTGAATAACTATGTTAAACAGGTTAAAAATCTTTCTAAAGTTGAGTTGCTTGGCTACCATGATATGGCAATTGATAAATACAAAAAACTTAAAATTCCTTATTTATTAATGGATACGCCGCGCTTGACTGATGAACGATTAAGTCAGTTGCAAAATATGGTGAAAATAGGGTAAATTTTGCATAATTTTATAAAAATATATTGACAATTTCACATTCCAATGGTATATTTAATATCGTCCAAAGGAAATTGTGGGATTTTCGTGGGCGATTAGCTCAGTTGGTTAGAGCACCTGCCCTACAAGCAGGGGGTCGTAGGTTCGAGTCCTACATCGCCCACCAGTTTTTTGCCGACATGGCTCAATTGGTAGAGCAACTGACTTGTAATCAGTAGGTTCCGGGTTCAAGTCCTGGTGTCGGCACCATCTTTGTTGGAGGGATAGCGAAGTGGTCAAACGCGGCAGACTGTAAATCTGTTCCTTTTGGTTCCATGGTTCAAATCCATGTCCCTCCACCACTTTTTAAGTTTTTTGCCTCGTAGCCAAGCGGTAAGGCATCAGACTTTGACTCTGACATTTCGATGGTTCGAATCCATCCGAGGCAACCAAGAATGTCCCGTTAGCTCAGCTGGTAGAGCATTTGACTTTTAATCAAAGGGTCCCGAGTTCGAATCTCGGGCGGGACACCATTTTAATTATTACCGAAGAATTTCTTCGGTTTTAATTTTGCTTAAAAGGAAATGCAAAAAACCTTGCATTTTTGATAACATTGATATATAATTATCTTGCGTGTTCGATAATGCGCTCTTAGCTCAATTGGATAGAGCGTTAGACTACGGATCTAAAGGTTAGGGGTTCGACTCCCTTAGGGCGCACCATTATTCGGGAAGTAGCACAGCTTGGTAGTGCACTTGGTTTGGGACCAAGGGGTCGCAGGTTCGAATCCTGTCTTCCCGACCATTTAAAAAATAACTCAGCAATTGCTGAGTTTTTTTTGTGCTTTAAGGGAGATCGATTTGTTCAAAGAGTAGTTCAACATTTTTTAGGTACATTTTAAAACTAGTTCCATGATCAACAAATTTTCCTTGGCGATAACCTGACTTATAAACACCAGTCTGTATGTTTGCCGTGATTTTGCCTTGTTTAATTAGATTAATAAAGCAATTAAAACTGCGTAGTCTATATAGTTTCATGTCTATATATTTATAATAATAAACACCTTTTCGAATTGTTCTACTTACTCTGAATATAGCAAGCTTTGAAAGTTTCCTTTCAAGCATTTCTTTTAAATCATCAAAATCCCAGTGAATAGTATTATCAATAAGTTTAAAATGATTATCATAAATATTTACAAATATCTTCTTGTTTACTTCATCTATAGAAAGCTTATAGAAATAGTTTTTGTTTATACTATCCTGATGATAATATTTCACATCAAGTTTTACTAGGATTACATTGTGTTCCGGGAAATCCTTATCGGGATGGCCATATTTTTGAGAAATGCCTTGAACAGGAAATATTTCATCACCATATAAGTGCGCTGAAAACAGAGTTAGAGTAGGATTTGGATACATTCCTATTGCCTTGATCTCTATATCATAAAAATCAGGAATATTAAAATCTGCTCCAGTAGATCCTAAAAGTTTTTCTAACATTAATCCGCAGTTATTTTGTTCATCACTTCGAGATTCTATATATCTATTTTTGATGTTGTCAAAACGTCTAAAAAGATCAATCTCAGTATCCATATTTACACCTCCTACTATTATATTATCGAAAAAAATTTCATTTCCTTTTTTTTAAGTTAATATTTTTATAATTATTGTATTTAACCCATTATTTTGTTAAAATTATTATTAGGGTGATAATTATGTTTTATTTTGATTATTGTGCAACAACACCAACTAATAAAGAAGTTTTAAATTTCTTTGAAGAAGTTAATAATAAATATTGGTTTAATCCTAATTCAAATTATGAACCATCTGTTGCAGGGGCAAAATTAATTATGGATTCAGCTAATAAAATTCTAAATATTTTAGGTTTAAAAGATAGTACGGTTATTTTTACTAGTGGCGCTACTGAAGCTAATAACTTAGCTTTAAAAGGATATTGCTATGCTAATAAGGAAAAAGGCAAACACATCATTACTTCACCATATGAACATTCAAGTATTGTAGCTACACTTTCGGCTTTAGAAAAAGAAGGCTTTGAAGTAACTATTGCTGATACTAATGAAGCTGGAGAAGTCGATGTTGATAAATTAAAAACGTTAATTCGCGATGATACTATTTTAGTTTCTATTACGGCAACGAGTAGTGAAGTAGGAATTATTAATGACATTGAATCAATTGCTAATTTATTAACAAATTATGATAATTGTAAGTTCCATGTTGATTACACGCAATTATTCGGTAAATACAAAAATGACTTATCAAATGTTGATATGTTAAGTTATTCTGGCCATAAAATTTATGGTATTAAGGGTGTAGGAGCTTTAATTATTAAAAATGACATTAACTTATCTCCAATTATCAATGGGGGAAAGAGCACCACTAAATATCGTGCCGGAACTCCTTCTACTGAGTTAATAGCTTCACTAGGAAAAGCTAGCGAATTAATATATGAAAATTTTGAAGCTAAAGAAGCTGATATTAAAACTAAAAGTGATTATTTAAAAGAAAAACTATTAGGATTATCAGATAGTATAAAAATTAATACACCAGAAAATGGTTTAGCATCAATTATTAATGTAAGTATTCTTGGTCATAAATCGGAAGAAATACAACAAACTTTAGCTAAAAAAGATATATACGTTTCAACACAAACAGCATGCTCATTAAAATTAGATTATAGTCCAACTATTTATAAATTGACTAATGATCTTAAAAGAGCTGAAAGTTCAATTAGAGTTAGTATTTCTTATCTAACAACTATTGAAGAAATAGATTATCTCATTAAAGCTATTGGAGAATTATTATGATTAAGTTATTAAAAATAAATGCATTATGGTGTCCTTCATGTCTTATTATGAATAACATCTATACTAAAGTAGCTAATGATTATCAACTTCCTTTAGAAACACTTGATTATGATTTTGATCAAGAAAAAGTAGAACCATTAAATGTTGGTAACATTTTACCAGTATTAATAATTTATCAAGATGATGTTGAAATAAAAAGAATCGTTGGCGAAAAAACACATAACCAAATTATCGAAGAAATTGAGTTGATTATTAATGAAAAAAAATAAATTATTACTAGTAGTACTGTTTTTATTATTTATCTTGCCAATCAAGTCTTATGCATATAATAATTACCAAGACATTTTAGGGCCAAAGATAAATCAAAATAATGAACAAGTAACGATTTATTTATTCTATCAGGACGGTTGCCCACATTGTGCAAAAGAGAAAACTTTCCTTAAGGAATTACAAATTAATTATTCGGAATTAAATGTTGTGTTATTGAAATATGATGATTATGCTGATGAATATGAAATAGCCCGTAGTACTTTTAATGTTACCGGTGATGGAGTACCTCTTACTTTAATTGGTGAAGAGTATTATTTAGGTTTTTCCGATATAACTAAAGAGAATATTGAATTACAAGTAAAAAGTATTTTTAATGACACGGATTTTAATAAACAATATAAACTTCCTTTCCTAGGGAATATAGATTCTAAGAAAGCAAGTCTTCCATTAATCACTATTGTTTTAGGATTTGTTGATGGTTTTAATCCGTGTGCAATGTGGATTTTAATTTTTATCTTATCAATTTTAATTAATTTAAAAGATCGTAAGAAGATGCTTATTGTTGGTTCGATATTTTTATTTACTAGTGCGCTTATTTATTTTCTATCGATTCTAGGTATTAGTTCAATATTGAGTATTAAATACGTTGAACAATTAAGAATAATTCTTGGTGTTATTGCAATTATTCTTGGTTTAATTAATTTATATAATTGGATAAAATCTTTAAAAGAAACCGGTTGTACGGTTGTAAATGATAATAAACGGAAATCAATAATGGAAAAAGTTAAAGCAATTGTTAGTGCTCAAAACTTAGTAATAATGATTGCTAGTGTAATTGCTTTAGCAATTAGTGTAAATGCAATTGAAATGGCTTGTTCATTAGGGTTCCCAGCAATTTTCTCGGAAATCTTGGCAATTAATAAGATTACTGGTTTAATTAAACTATTATATATCTTATTATACATAGTATTCTATATGATTGATGATGTATTAGTTTTCTTAATTGCTATCTTTACTTTTAAAATCTTTGCATTCTCTAATAAGTTATCTAAGGTTATTAAATTAATTGCCGCAATTATTATGTTGGCGATGGGTATTTTGTTAATATTCTTCCCAAATATTGTGATGTTAAATTTTTAGAAAAGAGGTAAGAAATGAAAAAATTATTTGATAATAAATATGTATGTTGGGCGGTCACTATTCTAAGTGTATTAGTAATTGGCTTATTATTATATTTCGTTTTATTAAGATATGCTGGTATTCTTCATTTTTGTGGTCGTTTAGTTAAAATATTATTACCATTTATTTATGGTTTTGCAATTGCTTATATTTTAAATCAATTTGTTAAACTATTGGAAAACACGATTCTTAAAAATCCACCATCATTTATTCCGAAAAAATATCATTTTAAGTATCGCCGTGTCTTATCAATTACGATTGCTTCAATTGTATTAGTTGCGATTATTGCATTATTATTTGTAATTATTATTCCACAAGTATTAAAGTCATTTGATATGTTAGTTGATAATGTACCATATTATTTTAAATCATTTAAAGCTTGGTTAGATGATTACATTGTTAATAAACCAACTATTAGAAGAATTGTAAATGAAAATTATGATAATATTTCTAAAAATACGATTAAATATTTAAATGATATTATTATGCCAGAAAGAAAATCTTTAATTGGTAATATTTCATCTGGCTTCTTATCAATTGTTAAAACAATATCTAACATTATTATTGGTTTTATTATTTCAATTTATGTTTTATATAATAAAGAATTATTTGGTGGTCAATTCAAAAAAATCATGTATGCAATTATGCCTATTGATAAAGTTAACATTATTATTGATAACATCAAATATACTGATAAAGTATTTAATGGTTTCTTTATGGGTAAGATTATTGATTCATTAATCATTGGTGTTATTTGTTATATTTTCATGTTAATATTCAAATTCCCATTCCCATTAATTATTGCTATTATTATCGGTATTACTAATATTATTCCATATTTTGGACCATTTATTGGAGCTATTCCAAGTGCTATATTTATTTTAATTATTAGTCCACATAAAGTTTTAGGGTTCTTAATCTTTATTTTCATCTTACAACAATTTGATGGTAATATCCTAGGACCTAAGATTTTAGGAAATAAAACCGGATTAAAAAGTTTCTGGGTATTATTTGCCATTATACTATTTGGCGGCTTATTTAATGTATTAGGAATGATTATTGGGGTTCCATTATTCTCCATTATTTATGCCTTTATTAGTGGTTTATGCAATCGCAGCCTTGATAAGAAAAAATTATCAACAAAAACATATGATTATATTGATTTAGCAGCGATTGAAAATAAAAATAATAAATATGTTTATAAATATGATAAAAGGAAATAAAAATGGAACGTAGTTTAAATGATATGACAACGCGTGATAGTTTTCTATCACCATATGCAACTAAAAATAAAGATGCAATTCGTTTATATGATGAAGAACCGGATATTCGATTACCGTTTTTCCGCGATGTTGATAAAATTATTTATTCTTTATCATATGTTCGTTACATTGATAAAACCCAAGTATTTAGTTATACCCAAAATGATCATATTAGTAAAAGAATGATTCACGTTCAATTAGTTAGTAAAATTGCTAGAACTATTGGGCGAGCTCTTAATTTAAATGAAGATTTAATTGAAGCGGCATCGCTTGGTCATGATTTAGGCCATGTGCCTTTTGGCCATGTTGGGGAACGTATTTTATCAAAATTAAGTTATGATCATCAAGAAGGTTATTTTAATCATAATATTCAAAGTGTTAGAAATTTATTATATTTGGAAAATAATGGGCGTGGTGTTAATATTTCTCTACAAGTACTTGATGCTATTATGTGTCATAATGGTGAATTTGTATCAGATTGTTACCGCCCAGTAACTAAGACTAAAGAGACTTTCTTTGATCAATATGAAAGCTCTTACCAAAATCAATCAGTTATTGATAAAATGATTCCAATGACTTTAGAAGGTTGTGTAGTAAGAATCAGTGATGTTATTGGTTATATTGGCCGTGACTTAGAAGATGCTATGCGTCTAGGGGTTATTAAGATTGATGATGTTCCGGAATCTATTATTGATATTTTAGGAAGAACCAATAGTGATATTGTTAATACTATCGTCAATGATATTATTGTTAATAGCCAAGATAAACCTTATATTAAAATGTCAAACGATGTTTATCAAGCTATCTGTGATTTAAAAGCATTTAATTCAGAAAATATTTATTTAAAAGCAAATAGTAAAGAAGAAATATTACACTATGAAGAAATGTTTGAAACTTTATTTAATAATTACTTAGAAGCTTTAAATAAAGAAGATAAAAATTCTTCGATTTATGTGGTGTTTTTGAGTAATATGAGTGAAAAATATTTAACTGATACCTCTAAAACAAGAATGGTAATTGATTACATTGCTGGTATGACAGATGAATACTTTACAAAAGAATATAATAAAATTAAGTAATAAACTTTTGACTTAATTTTATTAATGAATTATAATCAAGAATAGAAGGAGTAAAATTATGGAAGAAAAGAAAAACGAAACAAAAAAAGTTTCATCAAAATCAACTTCTGAAAAAGTTACTAAGGCTGAAGTAGTTCAAACTACTGAAGTAAAAGCTGAAGCTGGTTTTGATAAAAAAATTAGCATTCTTGCTAAAAAAGTTGGTCCTGTACCAGTTGTGGCTTTAGTTGCAGCAGCAGTTTTAGCCGTTATTATTTTCGCAGCGATTATTTGTTGTGTTGCTAGTGGTTCTAAAAACAAGGTGGTTAAATATCCAGTTGTTTATGTATCAGATGACAAATTATTTGTTGGTACAAAGAATGGTAAAACTAACCGTGTTGATAGTGACTACGAAAAATACAGTGCGGATATTATTTATAAGAATAATAAAACTGATGAATTCTTATATTTAAGTGATGATACTTTATTTGAAGTAAAAAGTAAAAATGGCGAAAAAGAAAAAATTGCTTCTGATGTAAAGTCTGCATTATATTCTGATGATGATAAATATATTGTTTATCTAGATGATGAAAACAACCTATATTCTTATAAGCGAAGCAGTAACAAAATTGCTAAGAATGTAAGTAGAGTTTATGCTGTAGTAGGTAATAAAGTTTACTATGGTAAAGGTGATAGTTTATATGTAACTAAAATCACTGGAACTAAAGATGCTGACAAAATTGATTCTGATGTAAGCGGATTTAAAATTACAGAAGATAAAAAATATGCTGTTTATCTAAAATATGAAGATGGCACATATGATATTTATCGTATTAAGATTGGTAGTAAAAAATCTAAAAAGATCGTTAGTGGTGCTAAGAATGTAATCGATGCTAATGATGATTTTACAGCATTTATTTATACTACTGAAGCTTCTAAAAACACTTTTGATTTAGATGGTATTTTAAAAGATAATTTAAAAGAAGAAGACGACGAATACATGAAACGCTATGAAGGTAGTGGATATAATGCAATGTCTTATTCTGAAAAATATAAACATTATGATGTAGAAACTCGTGATAAAATTAGAAAATATGTAAGTACTGAAGGCGTAGAAATTAAATCTTATGATGTATACTATGCTAAAAATAATAAGAGTACTAAGTTAGCAAGTAATGTTAATGAAGTATTAGCAACTGATGTTGATGCTAAAACAGTATTATATGTTAAACAAACATTAGATAAGAGCAAAAAATTAGATATTGAAGATTATACTTCATATTATAAATTCGAAGATGATGTAGAAGACTTATTAACTAGTGATTTATATTATTCTAAGAATGGTAAAAAAGAAGTATCAATTGCTAAAAATGTAACTGATATTAATGCTTACTTATCAAATGGTAAAGTATTCTATGTTGAAAAAGTTAAAGGTGATTATAAGTTAAAATTTGCTAAGATTTTCTTAGGTAAAGCAACTGTTAAAGAAATCGCTGATGACATTGATAGCAAATACTTAACTGAATATAAAGATGGATTTATCTATGGTACTAACAAGAATTCTAAACATTATACAATGGATTTAAATTATGTTAATGCTAAAGGTAAAACTAAAACAATTGCTACTGACATTTCTGCTAGCAAGAGTCCAATCTTATCAAATAATGAAAAGAAATTATATTTCTATCAAAATTATGATGATGGTGAAGGCGATTTAGTAGTATACAATGGTAGTCGTGTAAAAACAGTAATGGAAAATATTAGTAAAGTATACTATGTTGGTGATAAATTCATGTATGTATTATCTGACTGTGATAGTAAGAGTCAATGTGATTTAAGTATTTATAAAGGAAGTAAGAAACTTAAAAAGATTGCTTCTGATGTAACTGACGTAGTTAGTTATCGTTAATAAGTAAAAAAAGATTTTCGTTTTGAAAATCTTTTTTATTATTTTTAAAAAAGTTGGTATAATACTAATGAGGTGAGAAATATGAAATCAACCATCTTCAATGAACCGTGTTATGATTTATATGTTTATAATGTTGAATCTTTTAAAACTAGTTGTATTGATTTTGTATTTAGTATTCCATTTAGTAAAGATAATTTGGGTTATATTTCTTTTTTAAAAAAGGTATTAGGCCTAGTAAGTAAGGATTATCCATATCGCAAGGATGTTGTAAAAGAATTTGAAAAATTATATAACATTCGCATTGGAGCATCCCTAAATAAAAGTATTAATAGTATTACTTTAACTTTATCTTTAGGAACAATTAATGATACTTATACAAAGAAAAATAATATGTACGAAGCAGTTATACTATTATTTAAATTAATTAATCATCCATTAGTTAAGAAGGGTGAGTTTGATGAGCGTATCTTCCGTATTATCAAGAAGGAATTAAAAGATGATTTATTAAGACATGATGAAGACATTAATCGGGTATCTTATGAAAAGTTAATTAAACATATTGATCCTAATTCAACTCACGCTTTAAAGTTAGTTGGGGACAAAGAAACTATTAACAAATTAAATGCTAGTAAGATGGCTACTTATTATGAAGAATTCTTTAAAAGAGCATCTGTAAAAATATTTGCTGTAGGTGAATATGATGCTAATAAACTTAATGATATTATTAAAAAATATCATCAATTTAAAGCAAATCCTTTTTATAAATATCAAAAACAAGGCCTTAATATTGATCCTAAATTATCTTTAAAAATAATTGATCAAGGTAATTTTAAGCAATCTAAATTATATACATTTATTCAAATAGATAATGTATCTGATTTAGAATTATGTACCGTAGGACGTGTTTTTAACGAAATATTTGGCCATGGAACATTATCTAATAAATTATTTAAAAAAGTTCGTGAAGAAAATTCTCTTTGTTATCACATTTCTTCTAACATGCAATACTATATAAATGCTTTTGTAGTTGGAGCAGGAATTAAAAAGAGCAATTTTGATAAAACTATTAAATTAATAAAAGAATGCTTGGTTGAGATGCAAGAAGGTAAGTTTAGTGAAACTGATGTTGAAGAAGCTAAAAAATTACTAGATTTTAGTTACGAAATGAATTATGATTCTGTGGAATCAATTTGTAATATGATGCAAAATGAGCCAGTTTATAATGAACCAACGCTTGATGATATTAAATTAAAGACGCGTGAAGTAACTAAAAAAGATATTATTGCTTTTGCTAATCACTTAACTATTGTTACTAATTATATGTTAGCGGAGGAAGAGAATGAATAAAGTCGAATTAAAAGGTTTAAAAGAACATTTATATCTTCATGAATTTAGTAATGGTTTAAGATTATGTGTTTGGGAAAATAATCATTTACATAATAACTATGCTGCTATTAACGTAAATTATGGTTCTAAATATTATCGCTATAAAAAAGGCAATAAAGTAATTACGGATAAAACGGGTATTGCGCACTTTTTAGAACATGTAATGTTTCAAATTGATAAAAATACTAATGCTTCTGATATTTTTGCTAAATTAAGTAGTTTTGATAACGCTTATACCGATTTAAGTAATACTTGTTACCATATTACTTATCAAGATAACCATCAAGATAATTTGAAAGCATTAATTAAAATGGTTTTAACGCCTTATTTTACTGATGAGTTAGTTGAAAAAGAAAAAGGGATTATTATTGAAGAAAAACGTCGTAGCTTATCTGATCCATATCGTACTTTATATTATGAAACGGTTAGATCACTATATCATAATGCTAATTATCGTGAATCAACTCTTGGTAGTATGGAAGATATCAAAAGTATTACGAAAGAGGATTTATTAGCGGTATATCATGAGTTTTATAATCTTCATAATATGCAATTAATTGTATGTGGAAATTGTAATCACGAAGAAATCTTTAATATTGTTGATAAACTGATTAAAGATTATCCTAATGTTCCATATACTAAGAAAAAGCATTATTATCCTAAAGAACCAATTACCGTTTGTAAAAAACATAATATTATTGAAGGGCCAGTTAATATTCCTAAAATTAAATTAGTTTATAAAATACCATTAAGTAATTTTAAAGGAATTAACAAACGCGAAATTGATAAGTTAGTTTCGGTAATTTTAAAAGCAAACTTCTCTGCAACTAGTGATTTCCGAGAAAAAATATTTAGCCAAGAATTAGTGTCAATGTTTCATGTTAGTGGCTATCGTGACGATGACTTCTTAATAATAACTTTCTCTATGGAATCAAATCAGTATGAAAAAGTTATTAAAATGATTAAATATCGTTTAAAACATTTGACGGTTACGAAAGAAGACTTTGCATCAAAAACTCATAGTATGCTAGCTAATGCCATAACTTGTTTTGAAAATGCTGAAGCAGTAGGTGATGGAATTGTTGCTGATTTTGCTAGACATAATAAAATAAAACCTAATGATGTTTATAATACTTATAAAATAGGGGATAAAAAGATTCCAGCGGTTATTAAAGCGCTTAATTTTGATAATTATACTTTAAATGTTTTAATACCACAAAAAAAACAGTAATTTAATTACTGTTTTTTTATTATCTGTTATAGAATTCAACGATTAATGCTTCATTAATATCTTGATTTAATTCAGAACGATCAGGATATCTTACATAAGAACCAGATAATTTCTTATCATCAAATGTAACGAATCCTGGACGATTAATAGTTCTTGCTAATGCTTCAGCAATAGCTTTATGATCTAATGAATTTTCTTTAACACTGATTACATCACCAGGTTTACAAGAATATGAAGGAATATTAACCTTTTTACCATTTACTAAAATATGACCATGGTTAACAATTTGTCTTGCACCACGACGAGTATTTGCTAAACCCATTCTGTAAACTAAATTATCTAAACGACTTTCTAGTAACATTAAGAAGTTTTCACCAGCAATACCATGCATATTTTGAGCTTTTAAGAATAATTTATGGAATTGTTTTTCATTTAATCCATACATAAATCTAACTTTTTGTTTTTCTTGTAATTGGATACCATATTCGCTTAATTTTTTACGACGATCTGTACCATGTTGTCCAGGTGCATAAGGTCTTTTAGCGATATCTTTACCATTTTCTAATGTTGAAAAACCAAGTCTTCTAGATTTCTTAAATGCAGGTCCAGTATATCTTGCCATATAATATCTCCTTTCTTTATATTTGCTAAATAAAGGATCGTTTATCATTATTATATAGGGAGTTTATATTATATTGTTTCATCCAGGCAGTCTAGATTACTACAATATCTCAATAAACACATTATATTAAATGGTAAACACTGCCATTTACTTGCACTTCCTAATTATACACTATTTTAAAAATATGTCAAATTTTACTAAAATATTACAGCCAATAATTGACAAAATATTTTTTTTGTTATACACTCATATTAAGAATAGAGGAGAGATATAAAGATGAAGAAGAGTTTAGGTTTATTATTAGCGTTAGTTATGTTATTTGGTGGCGTTATTGTTGCAAGAGCTGAAGAAGATGATTTAGCTGGTGGTACAACAGGTGCTGCAGACACTACAACTTCTACTTATACTGGTGAAGATGATTTAAGTGATTGTGATGAAGTTTGCCAAAGAACTAGAGAATTAAGCACAGAAAAAACTAACAATCCAAAAACTGGTTCATTTGTTCCTTATGCAATTGTAATTGGTGGTATTGTATTTAGTATTTCTGCTATCGCATTAGCTAAGAAAAATAATAAATTATATCAAGTTTAATAATTAAATAATATCTTCGGATATTATTTTTTTATGCAATAAAATCTTTTATTTTTGCTCCTAATATGTTAAAATTAGAATGGAAAGTAGGAGTAAGGTTATGTCAAGTACCATTCACATTTTATTAGCAATAACATATATCTTTATTGGAATAAGCGTAATTGTTTTAACTTTGTTCTTACTAAAGGGACGTCGTCATAAAAAGTATCAATTTATTATTAATAATTTAGACCGTGATAAGAATTTAATTATTTCTGCTAACGTATTATCTGAATTAAATAAAGTTGAAAGCTTAATCAATAATGATGATCTTAGAAAGACTTATGATGAATGGGTTAATCGTTTTAATAAGATAAAAGATGTGGATATCCCAGAAATTGAAGATTCATTATTATTAATTGATGAAAAATTTCAAAATCGTGATTTTAAAGATTTACAAAAATTAATTGTTGAAGCCGAATTAGCTATTTTATATGCGAAAACTAAAGCTAATTATTTATTAAATGAAATTCAAGAGATAACTTTAAGTGAAGAGAAGAATCGTGAAATAATTACCCGTTTAAAAGCGGAATATCGTAAAATATTACAACTATATCATAATCGTGAAAATGAATATGATATTGTTAAAGAACCAATTGATTTACAAATAGAGAATATTGATAAATTATTTAGTGCTTTTGAGGTATCTTTAGAAAATAACTCTTATACTGAAGTTGCGAAAATAGTTAAAGCAATTGATGATACTATTGGTAATTTAAAATTAATTGTAGAACAAGCACCAGATATCTTAGTGCTATCAAAGAATTTAATTCCTAATAAATTAAAAGAATTAGATATTATTTCTGGTAAACTAATTAGTGAAGGTTATAACTTAGATTATTTAAATTTAGAATACAATAAAGAAGAGATTAATAAAAAAGTTAGTGATGTTATTAGTCGTTTAAAAGTATTAAACATTGAAGATTCGATGTTTGAATTAAAAACTATTTTAGATTATATCGAATCAATCTATAATGACTTTGAAAAAGAAAAGTTAGCTCGTCGTCGTTTTGAAGAATATCAAAGGAATATTATTATTAAAGTAGTTAATCTAGAAAAGATTAATAATAACTTAATTCGTAAATTAGATGAGATTAAATATAGTTATGACTTAGATAATAATGACGTTAAAGTAATTGGTGATATTAAATACGAATTAATAAGTGTAAAAGATAATTATGATTTCATTATTAGTTTATATCGCGGTCATAAGGTAGCATTTTCTAAATTATTAAGAGAAATGGATATTTGTAATAATAACTTACTTAAAACGGAAGAAAAGCTTAATTATACATTAAAAAGCTTAAATAGTTTAAAAGAAGATGAAGATCGTGCTCGTGAACAATTAGTAGAAATTGAAGATATATTAGCGCGTAGTAAAGATCGTATTAACAATTATAAATTACCAGTAATTCCTAAAAATTATTTTGTTGAATTAAAAGAAGCATCATTTGCTATTAAAGAAATGACTAAAGAATTACAAAAAACACCACTTTCAATTAAAATATTAAATACGCGTGTAGATACAGCTCGTGATTTAACTTTAAAACTTTATAATACTACGAAAGAATTAGTTAAAACGGCAAAGATGGCCGAAATGGCCATTGTTTATGGTAATCGTTATCGTCCAGTTAATCGTGATATTGATTCAGGATTAGTAAAATCAGAAAACTTATTCTATAAAGGTAATTATAAAGGTTCACTAGAACAAGCTATAAATGCAATAAACATTGTTGAGCCAGGTATTTATGAACGTTTATTAGATGAATATCAAAATTAAAACTAACTATTTATTAGTTAGTTTTTTTATTGTATAATTAGTATGGTGATAGCAATGATATATTTGGATTATTCAGCAACAACGCCGGTAAATGATGAAGTATTAGATTCTTATATTAAAGTAACTAAAGAATATATTGGTAATACTCATTCATTACATAAATTAGGGGTTGCTTCAAAAAAATTATATGATGAAGCAACTAAACAAATTGCCGATTTATTTAATATTATGCAAAATGAAGTTGTTTATACATCAGGAGCTACTGAAGCAAATAATATGGCTATTGTTGGTTATGCTATGGCTAATCACAAAAGGGGTAATCACATCATTGTTTCTATGTTAGAGCATCCATCAATTTATAAGATGTGTGAATATTTAGAAACCTTAGGTTTCCGTATAAGTTATGTTAAAAACTTAGAAAATGGAACTATAGATATTGATGATTTAAGAAACTTAATTACGGAAGAAACTATTTTAGTAAGTGTTTGTGCCGTTAATAGTGAAGTAGGAGTAAGACAACCGCTTAAAGCTATTCGCCAAGTAATCAAAAAAGAAAATATGAATACAATTTTCCATTCTGATATGACTCAAGCTATTGGCAAATGTAATGTTAGCTTACATGATGTTGATATGGCAACAATGAGTGGGCATAAGATTTACGGCCCTAAAGGGATTGGTATGCTTTATTTAAATAGTAAAATAAGAATTAATCCTATTTTACAAGGTAGTACTAAGTTTGATGAAATTAGACCTGGTACGGTACCACTTCCACTAGTAGTAAGCTTTAGCAAAGCGTTGCGTATTGCCCTAACTAACATTGATAAGAAAGAAAGTTATGTTAAGAAATTAAATGACCGAATTATTAATCATTTTAAAAAATACGATAATATTTTAATTAATAATACGGAATATTCCATTCCTTTTATTATTAATATAAGTGTTCCTAATATTAAATCTGAAACATTAGTCCATGCATTAGAAGCTAAAGACATTTATATTAGTACTAATACCGCTTGTTCTTCAACGGATTTATCTACTTCGGTATTAGCAATCTATGGTGATAAAAAAAGAGCTGTATCAACGCTCCGAATTAGTTTATCATATTTAACTACTTCTGATGAAGTATCTAAGTTCTTAGAATGTTTTGATGAAGAATATAAAAAATTATCAGAATTAAGCTAAATTACTTTAAATTTAGCTTTTTTTTTGCTATTATTGATGCGAGGCGAAGTTTATGCGTAAAGTAATAATTATTAAATATGGTGAATTGACTACTAAAAAGGGTAATATTAACTTATTTATTAATACATTAAATAAAAATATTCAAACTTATCTAGCTGATTATGCATATGAAGAAAAGCATGATGCCGGAAGAATGTTTATTATTCCTAATGAATCTGCTTTTGATGAAGTATTAACTATTTTAAAAAGTATTTTTGGGATTCATGAGTTTAATTTAGGTTATGAAACAACTTCTAAAGAATTAGAAGATATTGCTGCCGATTTATTACCTTTATTAAAAGAAAAAGCATTTAATACTTTTAAAGTATTAACTAAAAGAAGTGATAAATCATATCCGATTAACAGTATGGAAGTTAGTAGAAAAATGGGCGGTTATATCCTAAAAAATATTGATAATGTAACCGTTGATGTTAATAACCCAGATGTAGAAGTAAATATTGAAATTAGAAAAGATTATACGTATTTTTATTTTGATAAGATAAATGGTGCTAAAGGATATCCCGTTGGAGTAGCTGGTAAAGGATTATTAATGTTATCTGGTGGGATTGATTCACCAGTTGCGGGATACTTAGCTATTAAAAGAGGGGTTAAACTAGAAGCAATTTATTTTGAAAGTCCTCCCCATACTTCTGATTTAGCTAAAGATAAAGTAATGAAGCTAGCTACTAAATTAGCAAATTATAATAATACTTATGTTAAAGTACATGTTATTAACTTTACACCAATTCAAGAAGCTATTTTAAAAAATATTCCCCATGATTATTTAATTACGATTATGCGTCGTATGATGTACCGTATTTCTAAACGAATTGCGTTAATGGAAAATTGCAAGATTATCGTTAATGGTGAATCAATCGGTCAAGTAGCAAGTCAAACTCTAAACAGTATGAATGTGATAAATCATGTTGTTGATATTCCTGTTATTCGACCAGTAGCTTGTTTAGATAAATTAGAAATAATTGAAATTGCTAAAAAGATTAATACTTATGACACATCAATCTTGCCTTATATTGATTGCTGTACGATCTTTGTACCCGAGCATCCCGTTATTAATCCAACTTTAGAAAAATGCGCTGAATATGAAGCACTAATCCCGTATGAAGACTTAATCAAAGAAGCAATTAAAACAAAAGAAGTAGTTAAAGTAAGTACCGTTAATAAAAATACTAATAGTTTGTTATAATTATGTTTCTTTTGGATAACCTAGTAATAGGTGATTAAAGTGGAAGAATCATATATAATTGACTATGAGAAGAAAATAGCTGGTGATTTATTAAGTAATAATCACTATTTAGAAAGTGAAACAATTAAAAAAGACACCTTTGCTAAAAATTTCTCAAGAATTATTAAAAATGAATGTAAAAATATCAATAAAAAGTAGCAATACTTTTTATTTTTTTGTATAATTAAAAGTGAGGTGGAAAAAATGAAAATATTATCGATAAATGCTGGTAGTTCTTCATTAAAATTCACATTATTTGAATTACCAGAAGAAAAAGTTTTAATTAGTGGTTATTTTGAAAAAATAGGAATTAGTGATAGTTTCTATAGTATTAAAATAAACGGTGAAAAAATTAAGAAAGAAGCAACATTAGAAACTCATAGTGATGCTGTTAAAATCTTAATTGATGAATTATTAAATTATAAAGTAATTAATAGTTTAGATGAAATTGATGGTATTGGCCATCGTATCGTTCATGGCGGCGATAAGTTTAGTAGTTCGGTTATTATTAGCGATGAAGTAATTGATGTTGTTAGAGAACTTATTCCTTTAGCACCACTTCATAATCCTGCTAACTTAATTGGTATTGAAGCATTTAAAAATGCTTTACCTAATACCCCAATGGTAGGAGTATTTGATACTGCCTTCCATCAAACAATGCCAGAAGAAAACTACTTATATTCTGTACCTTATTCTTGGTATCGTGATTATAAGATTCGTAAATATGGTTTCCATGGTACTAGTCATAAATACATTACTAAAGTAATGCAAGAAAAATTAGGTAAAGAAAATATTAATATTATTAATGCCCATGTTGGTTCTGGTGGATCACTTTGCTGTGTTAAAGATGGAAAATGTTTTGATACAACTATGGGCTTTAGTCCAAATGCTGGTATTACAATGGGTACTCGTTGTGGTGACATTGATTATTCAATTATTCCATTCTATATGGAAAAAACTAATACTAGTTTAAAAGATGTTGATACTATTTTAAATAAACAAAGTGGCTTACTTGGTATTAGTGAAAAATTTAGTGATCATCGTGATATTGAAGCTGCTATAAGTGAAGGGGATCGTTTATCTACATTAGCTAATAATATTTATGTTAATAAAGTAGCCGAATATATTGCTAAATATTTCTTAGAATTAGAAGGCAATGTTGATGCAATTACTTTAACTGCTGGTACTGGTGAAAATGCTGCTAACTTCCGTGCTGAATTAGTTGAAAAACTTGCTTGCTTTGGTATTAAGTTAGATAAAGAAGTTAATAATAGTATTGCTGGATTTAAAGATGTTCATGAAGGAGTTATTACTACTAGTGATTCTAAGATTCCAGTATACGTAATTCCAACTGATGAAGAATTAATGATTGCACTTGATACTTATAATTTAATTAATCAATAAAAAGGAGTAATAAGTATGGATAAAGGGTTAATAAAGAAAATAATTAAACAAATAAAATCTCATAATGATATTGTTATTGCTAGACATATTAGCCCTGATCCAGATGCTATATGTAGTCAATTAGCATTAAGAGACTCAATTAGAAAAACCTTCCCTCATAAAAATGTTTATGCAGTAGGGGCAACGGTTTCTAAATTTAAAAAGTTTGGCCAATTAGATAAAATTGATGAAACAAAATTAAATAATCCATTATTAATTGTTTTAGATTTGCCAAATATTTTAAGAATTGATGGTGTTGATTTTGTATCTTATAAAGACGTTATTAAAATTGATCATCATCCTTTTGAAGAAAAAATGGGCGAAATCGAAGTGGTGGATGAAAAAGCATGTTCAACATGTGAATTAATTGGTGATTTAATTATTAATTCTAAAATGGTTTTAGATGAAGAAGTTGCTAAGAATATTTTCTTAGGAATTGTATCAGATAGCGATCGTTTCTTATTATCATATACGCGTAAAGAAGTTTTTAAATTGGTTTATGAAATGGTTAAAAAAACTAATTTAGATTTCCAAAATTTATATCCAATGTTATATGAACGTCCATTAGCCGAAGTTAAATTCCATGGTTATTTAGCCGAAAACATTAAATTAACGGAACATGGCTTAGGTTATTTAATCATTGATATGGATGTATTAAAAAAATACGGGGTAGATAGTGCCACTCCATCAAATATGATTAATGATTTTAATTATATTAAAGAATTATTAGTATGGGTATTTGTCACTTATGATGAAAGAAATGAATTATATAAGTTTAATATTCGTTCCCGTGGGCCAATTGTTAATGAAGTAGCCGCTAAATATAATGGTGGTGGCCATAAATTTGCTTGTGGTATTAAAACTACGGATAAACGTGAAATTGAAAATGTATTAAAAGACTTAGATAAAGTATGTAAAAAATTTAAAGAAGAAAATAATTGTTAATTAACAATTATTTTTTTAAAAGAAAGGAATTATCATGGAAATAGTAAAATATAAAAAACTTAAGAATAATAAATATCAAGTTGTATTTTCTAATAAGGAAACCGTTGATTTATATGATGATATTATTTTAAAGTATAATCTATTACGTAAAAAAGAAATTACTAAAGATGAATTAACAACCATTATTAATGATAATACCTCTCTTGAAGCTTTTATGGATGGGGTTAATTATTTTAATAAGAAACTTCGTAGTAAAAAAGAAGTATTCAATTATTTAACTAAAAAAGAATATAGTAAGAATGATGTTAATAAAGCCATTAAGTTATTAGAAGAACGAAATATCATTAATGATGATTTCGTTTGTAAGTGCTTTATTAATGACCAAATAACCTTTAATTTAAGAGGCCCTTATAAAATTAAAGATGAACTAATTAAATTAGGAATTAGTGAAGATATTATAAATAATAACCTTGATTTTAATGATTCAAGATATGCCGAAAATATCACTAAAATAATTAATAAAAAGATTAAAGCTAATCATAAATATAGTAAGAATATGTTAATTAATCGAATTAAGAATGATTTATATAATATGGGTTATCAAAACTATGATCATTTAGTAAACTGTATTGATATTGATGATCAAGCTTTCTTACAAAAAGATTATCAAAAATTATTAGCTAAATATCAAAATAAAGAAAATAAAGAATATTTAATCAAACAAAAACTATACCAAAAAGGGTATAGTAGTGATGATATAAATCAATTGTTTTAAAAAACTTCCCGATTGGGAAGTTTTATTATTTATTGTTATTTGCTTTTAATTGACTTAAAGAATTTTGAATATAGTTAGCATATTGTGTTCTTAATTTTTCGTCTTTAATTTCTACATCATATTTTTTACGAATATCTTGTAGACCTTTAACAACGATTGTGCTATCTTTACTAATTAAATCTTTTGCTAAAGTTTCTTTAATTGTATCTTTAACATCATCATATTTAGCTTTATCTTTAGTAGCAACTCTTAATACTACATGATATCCTAAACTAGTTTTAATTGGGCTTGTTGAATATTTACCATCTTTTAATTTATAAGCATCTTCAACTAAGTTAGCATAAGTTTCTCCTAAAGTATCTTTATTAATAGTTCCTAAGCTACCAGCATTATCTTTAGTAGCAGCATCATCAGAATATTCTTTAGCTAGTTCTTTAAAAGTATCTTTAACATTTTTACTATTCTTTAATTTACTAATAACTTCTTTAGCTTTATTTAGGGCTTCGTTTTCCGCTTTAGTTTTTTCTTCATCAGTCATTTTGTCAGTTACTTTTGGAGTAATTAAAATATGACTAATTTCAATATCATTATCAATATTAGTTTTATAATATGATTTGATTTCACTTTCTTTAATTTGTTCTTTAGCATAATCTTCAATTGCTAAATTTTGAAGATAACTTAAATATAGTGATTCTTTATAAGCATCAATCGTACTATAGTTAGTATAGTTTTGTAATGCTGTTAAGAAACTATCTTCGCCACCATAACTGTTAATTAAACTATCAAGAGTATTATTGGCATAATTTTTAGCATCATTAATTTGTTTTTTATATTCTTTTTCTAAGATTTGTTTATCAATTAAATTGATTAATGCTTGTAATCCCATACTATCTTTTAATTCTTTGTATAAGTCATCAGCAGAAATACCGCCATCTTTAATAGTTACTACAGCTTCTTCGCCGTTTTTTAATTGTGGAGCTTTACCACAACCTGTTATTAATACTGCAACTAAAAGTATTAATATAATATTTTTGAATGTTTTCTTCATATGTTCCTCTCCTTGTATACAAATAATATTATACCAAATAAATATCTTATTGTTAATTATTAATTAATAAGTTTTTGATATATTATCTTAACCTCCTTAATTGTTTATTATAACAAGGTATTTTTTTATTTACAATTAATTTTAGACTAATACCCGCACTAATTAAAATAAGTACCATAAATTATATTGAAAAGTACATAAAGGAGGTTAAATAATGAATGGATTATGTAATAACTTTTCACCAGCTATGATCTTAGTATTATTTATCTTATTAGTAATTATCGTAGGAGCATTTATTTAATTAGAAAGGATAATATATATGTGTTCAAAAAATAATAATAACAATAATATTCCTGGTAACTCTGGATTTTACTTTATTTTAGTATTATTCATTTTACTAGCAATTATTCTTGGTGGTTCAATCATATAAAAATAATACCCAGCTGGGTATTATTTTAATATTTCAAAAACTTCATCAACACTACGTTTTTTAACACCATTTAATTTTTCAAAGGAATGTAAGTGAATATGTTTAATTGCTTGTGCATCACCATAATTAATATGGAATTGAATACTTTTTTGACCAAGCTTTTCCATGGTGTTTTTGCTAACCATTCTTGATACATTAAACATATGCATTAAAACGTCATCTGGTATTTCATAAATATCTTCATAGTGTTTTTTAGGAATAACTAAAGTATGTCCTTCACTTTCGGGATATAAATCTAGTAGGGCAACTACCTTATCATCTTCATATAAAACATGTTCTTTATTTTCATTATTTGCAATATCACAAAATAAACAACTCATTAAATCACCATCCATTTAAATTATAACAATTAATAGACAACTTTTAAAGGACAAATGCATACATTAAATTAAGGAGTGATTAAGTTGAGCAATTATAAGGAGATTGTTACTAAAACCGTTAAAAGTAAGTGTAAAAAGAGAATTAATAATAATTTCAATGTTGCCATTGATGAATATGCCAATTCTGTGTTAGGTTGTTGGATTATTAATCATCAATTTAGAGGTATTAATAATGGTGATCATGTCGTAGTTAATGGTTCTTATGATATTAATATTTGGTATAGCTATGATGATAATAAAAAAACGAATGTTTACGCTACAACCATTAGTTATAATGATGTAATCAATTGTAGTCTAGATATTAAAAGTGGGGATGAAATCGTCGTTAAAGCTTTAAAACAACCAACCGTTTCAAATGTATCTATTGATGGTAATAATGTAGTATTAGATGTAGAAAAAGAATTAGGGGTAGAAGTGATTGGCGATGAAATTATTAAAATTAATGATTTTGAGGAATTAGATGATTATGTTGAAATATTAGATGATGAAACGTTAGAAAACGTTAATTCCGAATATCTTGATTAAGTGTCAACAAAAATAGGTTGACACTTATTTTTATCTTTGCTATAATAAAACCACATTTGAGAAAAAAGGAGTGAATTACATGGCAGTTAAATTAAGATTAAAAAGAATGGGTGCTAAACAAAGACCATTCTATCGTATCGTAGCCGCTGATTCAAGAAGCCCAAGAGATGGCCGTTTCATCGAAGTAGTTGGTACTTATAATCCAATTCCTAATAACTATGAAGTTAAAATTGATGAAGAAAAGGCAATGTATTGGTTAAATAACGGCGCAATTCCTACAGATACAGTTAGAGCAATTTTTTCTAAACAAGGTATTATGAAAAAATTCAATGATTCTAAAACTAAAAAAGAAGGTAAATAATTATGAATTTAGTTGAATTTACTGAGTATTTAGTTAAAAGTATTGTTAAAGAACCAGATATGGTTAAAGTATCATCTTTCTTGGGTGATGAAGATGTTACAATGATTGAAATTATTGTTCATGAATCTGATATGGGAGCAGTAATTGGTAAGAATGGTAAAACTGCTAGTTCAATTAGAACTTTGGTTCAAGCCCATGCTTACATTAATGGTAACAAAAAAGTAAAAATTAATATTGATTCATTTTAATAGTTAAATTATAATGAATTTATAAAGCAAATGATAAAGACGTTATATATTAAGTAGTTTAAAGAGAGTTCATGGTTGGTGCAAATGAATAAACGAAAAGTATATAAGAATCACTTTTGATGCGACTAAAGGATAAGTTTAGTACGGATTCCTACGTTACAGGATTAAGTGCATGATTACTCATGAATTAAGGTGGTACCACGGATTTTATATTCGCCCTTAACTCATGAGTTTTTTTGTTTTAGAAAGGAAAATGATTATGTTTAAAGAATTAGACAAACGTAATACTTACGAAGTAGAACAAAGTATCTTAGCGGAATGGAAAAAAGAAGATATCTTAGCTAAAACAACTAATAATCGTAAAGATTGTAAGAATTGGGTTTTTTATGATGGACCAATTTATGCTAATGCAGCTCCTGGTATTCACCATGTATTTGCTAAAACGATTAAAGATGCTTTTTGTAAGTATAAAACAATGAAAGGTTATAAAGTTGATCGTAAAATTGGTCTTGACTGTAATGGTTTACCAATTGAATACAATGTTGAAAAAAAATTAGGAATCAATAGTAAAAAAGAAATTGAAGCTTTAGGTATTGACAAATTTATTGAAGAATGTAAGAAAAACACAGCTTTAAATATTGATGAAGTTCGTAAGGTAACAGATATGATGGGTCAATTTATTGATCAAGATAATCCTTATATAACTTGTGAAAATGACTATCATGAAACAGAATGGTATTTATTAAAAGAAATGCATAAAAAAGGTTTAATCTATCATAGTAATAAGATATTACCTTATTGTCCAAGATGTGGTACGGAATTAGCTAAGTTTGAAGTTGATCAAGGCTATCAACAAGATTCCGTTAATACAGTTATTGTACCATTTAAGATTGTTGATAAAGATGAATACTTATTAGTATGGACAACAACGCCATGGACTTTAATGGATAACGTTGCGGCTTGTGTTAATCCGGATATTGATTATATTAAAGCGGAATCAATGGGTTATAAGTTTATTCTTGCTGCATCACTTGCAAACAGTGTATTAGGTGATGAATATAAGACTCTAGAAACATTTAAAGGTCGTGATTTAGTTGGTACTAGATATGAACAATTAATGCCATTTGCGACAGTTGAAAATGGTGATTCATTCAAAGTAGTTGCTGATTCATATGTAACTGATGGTGATGGTACTGGTATTGTTCATATTGCTCCAGCATATGGTGAAGATGATAACCGTGTTTGCCGTGAAAATAATATTGGATGGACACAAAATGTTGATTTAACTGGTCGTTATACTATCGGACCATGGAAAGGTTCTTTAGTAACTGATGCTGATTTAGAAATTGAAATCATTAAATGGTTAAAAGAAAACGATAAGTTATTTAAAAAGATTAAAATAACTCATGACTATCCACATTGTTGGAGATGTAAAGCACCATTAATTTATTATGCAAAAAGTGCTTGGTATATCAAAACTACAGATTATAAAGATAAGATTATTGAAGAAAATAATAAAATTAATTGGTATCCAGCTTACGTTGGTGAAAAACGTTTCGGTAACTGGTTAGATAACATGGTTGACTGGGGTATTTCTAGAAATCGTTATTGGGGTTGCCCATTACCATTCTGGGTATGTGATGAATGTAATCATTTTGATGTTATTGGTTCAAGAAAAGAATTAATTGAAAGAGCTGATCAAGATTTAAAATTTGAAGATATTGATATGCATCGTCCATATGTTGATAACATTACGATGAAATGCCCTAAATGTGGTAAAACAATGCATCGTGTTTTAGATGTAATTGACGTATGGTTTGATAGTGGGGCAATGCCTTATGCGCAATGCCATTATCCATTTGAAAATAAAGAATGGTTTGAATCACACTTTCCAGGCGAATTTATTGCTGAAGGGGTTGATCAAACTAGAGGTTGGTTTAATGCCTTATTATGTATCTCAACATTAATTTCTGGTGAATCTAGCTTTAAAAATGTTGTTGTTAATGACATGATGTTAGATGCTGAAGGCAAGAAAATGTCTAAGAGTTTAGGTAATGTTATTGATCCAGTAGCAATAATGAAACAATATGGCGCTGATAATATTCGTTGGTATATGCTTTATGTTTCACCAGTTTGGACGCCACTTAAATTTTCTGAAGCAGGAGTTAAAGAAGTTCATTCTAAGTTCTTTAACCCATTTAAAAATACTTATACTTTCTTCCAAACATATGCTAATATTGACAACATTGATATTAAAGAATGCAATGTTTCATATGAAAATCGTGAAGAAATTGATAAATGGTTATTATCTAAATATAATCGTTTAGTATTAAATGTAACTAATGCTTATGAAGCCTATGATTTAAACTTAGTTGTTAATTATATCACTAACTTTGTTTCTGATGATTTATCTAATTGGTATATTAGAAGAAATAGAGATCGTTTCTGGGCTTCTGATTTAGATAATTCTAAGAAGAGCGTTTATCAAACTACTTATGAAGTATTAACTGGTTTATGTAAATTATGTGCTCCAGTTATTCCATACACTACTGAAGAAATCTATAAAAATTTAACTGGTGAAGAATCTGTTCATTTAGCAGACTTCCCAACTTACGATGAAGCTTTAATTAATGATACTATTGAAGAAAAAATGGATTTAGTAAGAGATTTAATTTCTACTGGTCGTTGCGTACGTGAAGAAAACAAGATTAAAGTAAGACAACCACTTCAAGAATGTTTAGTTGATGGTAAATATCAAAATGTCTTAGGTGACTTAGTAAACTTAATTAATGAAGAATTAAATGTTAAAGAAGTTACTTTTGTTGCTGATTTAGGTAAATATATGAATTTTAACATTAAACCTAATTTTAAAGTGTGTGGAGCAATGTTTGGCCCTAAGATGAAAGATTATCAAGATTTACTATTAAGTTTAAGTGAAGAGGCTAAAACAGCCTTATTACAAGAACAAACTATTAATGTTGTATTTGATGGTAATAACTTAGATATTACGCCTGAAATGGTTGATGTTCGTATCGAATCAAAAGAAGGCTTTAATGTAGGTATGCAAAATAATAAATTTATTATTTTAAATACGGAATTAACTGAAGATTTAATTTTAGAAGGTAATGCCAGAGAAATTGTTTCTAAAGTTCAAAACTTACGTAAAACTTCTGGTTTAGAAATTGAAAATCGTATTACTATTACCTATACTGGTGATAGTGATATTCAAAAAACCTTTAATAAGTTTAATGACTATATTGCTAAAGAAACTCTAGCTACTTCTATTACGGAAGGTGATGGATCTGAAGTAATGGATATTAATGGTCATGAATTAAAAATAACTATTACTAAAAACTAATATTTATTAAATACTTAATTATTAATTTAATTAAGTATTTTTTTGCATTGACACGCAAACACATGTTTGATATATTGAAATTGGAGTCGAGAATAATTATTACAGAAAGGAATTATTATGCAAAACAAAATTAATACAATAACCAATTTATTTGAAGGAAAAGAAATAGGAAGTGTGTGGGATAGTAAAAGGGAAGATTATTATTTTAGTGTAGTTGATGTTGTAGGAGCTTTAACAAATAGTCCTAATCCACGAAAGTATTGGTCAGTTTTAAAAATAAGGTTAAAAAAAGAAGGAAGTCAAGTGACTACAAATTGTAGTCAGTTGAAAATGATTGCTCCAGATGGGAAAATACGTATGCGAGATGTTTTAGATACTGAAGGCATATTTAGACTTATTGAATCTATTCCAAGTCCTAAAGCAGAACCATTCAAATTATGGTTGGCAAAACTAGGACGAGAAAAAGTTGATGAAGTATTTGATCCATCAAAAGGAATAGACCAAATGATTGATTTTTATTTAAGTAAAGGCTATTCACTTGAATGGATTGAGAAGCGAATTAAGGCAATCGTTAATCGTAAAAAATTAACTACTACATGGAAAGATCATGGAATTAAAGAAAATTATGAGTATGCCATATTAACTAATGAAATATACAAGAATTGGTCTGGAATGACTGCATCGGAATATAAGGAATATAAAAATATTCGTAAAGAAAATTTAAGAGATAATATGTCGGATATAGAAGTAGCATTAACTGATATTGGGGAAATAGCCACTAGAGAGTTAGTTCGTAAACATAAACCAGCTAATTTAAAAGATAATAAACGCCTAGCTCAATTGGGTGGTCATGCAGCGAAAGTAGCCAGGGAAGATTTAGAAAAGAATCTTGGTGAGGCGGTTATAACTTCCAAGAATAATTTGAATTATCAGTACATCAATGATAAGATAAAACTACATTAATTATTAGAAAGGAGTAATAATATGTATGCTAATGTTTTAGTTGAATATAACGTTAAAAGTTTAGATAAATCGTTTACTTATAAAATACCTAGTAATTTAGTTGATAAAATAAAACCTGGTATGCAAGTTATTGTTCCTTTTGGTAAAAGTATTTGTAATGGTTTTGTCCTAAATTTAACTAATGAAGTTAATGAAGATGTTGAAATAAAAAGTATTTATAAAATTAAGAATGAAGAAATTATTTTAAATCAAGAATTATTAGCTTTAGGCTTATATTTAAAAGAAACTACTTTATGTAACTTGATTAGTGCTTATGAAGCAATGCTTCCTAGTGACGTTAAAGTTAAAAGTAAAAAAGTTAATAATAAATATGTAACTTATATTAAAATTGCCGTTGCTTTAAGTAAAGTAGAAGACTATATCAAAGATCATGCTAGAAGTAAAAAACAAATAAGTATCTTAAACCAATTATTAGAAGAAGAAATGGTTTTAAAAACAGCGATATCTGGCACTAGTTTAAATGAATTGTTAAGAATTGGTTTAGTTTGTGAAGAACAAGTTCAAGTATATCGTATTAATAAAGATAATAAAAAGAAAGATCTAGTTAAATTAAATGATTATCAAATGAAAGTATTTGATGAAGTAGTATTTAATGAAGCTAAAACCTATTTATTACATGGGGTTACTGGTTCTGGTAAAACGGAGATTTATATTAAATGGATTAAAAAAGCTTTAAATTTAAAAAAGACCGCTCTTTTATTAGTTCCGGAAATTACTTTAACTACTCAAATTGTTAATCGCTTATATGATGTATTTGGCTGTGATATTGCTATCTTACATAGTGGTTTATCGGATGGTGAACGTCAAGATGAATATTTAAAAATTTTAAGAAAAGAAGTTAGGGTTGTAGTAGGTACTCGTTCAAGTGCTTTTGCGCCATTAGAAAATATTGGGGTAATGATTATTGATGAGGAACACTCTGAAAGTTATAAACAAGAAAATAATCCTAAATATGATGCCATTGAAGTGTTAAAAAAGCGTAGTTTAAATCATCAATGCCCATTAATATTAGGTAGTGCAACCCCATCCTTAGATAGTTATGCTAGAGCTTCTAAAGGCGTATATCAATTACTAGAATTAAATAAACGAGCTAATGATGCTATGCTTCCCATCATTCATTTAGTTAATATGGAAGAAGAGTATAAAAAACGTAATATGATTATTTCTTCAATGTTAAAAGAATTTATGGAAGCAAGATTAAATAATCATGAACAAATTATTTTATTATTAAATCGTCGCGGTTATTCAACAATCCTAAATTGTTCTAATTGTGGTTTTACTTATAAATGCCCACACTGCGATATTAATTTAACTTATCATAAAACCAATAATCATTTAAGATGTCATTATTGTGGCTATACCACCTTCCTAAAAGATAAATGTCCAAATTGTAAGAGTGATGCCATTAATGATTTTGGATTAGGAACAGAAAAGTTAGAAAAAGAAGTTTCTAAATTATTTCCAAGTGCCCGAATTATTCGGATGGATGCCGATACAACTACGAAGAAAAATAGTCATGATGAAATCATCAAAAAATTTGCTAATTATGAATATGATATCTTACTAGGTACCCAAATGATTAGCAAAGGCCTAGATTTTCCTAAAGTAACTTTAGTTGGTATTGTTAATGCTGATCAATCACTAAACATGCCAGATTTTAAAGCTAGTGAAAGAACGTTCCAATTATTACATCAAGCATCTGGTAGAGCAGGAAGAAGTAGTAGTATTGGTGAGGTTATTATTCAGACTATGAATCCAACTGATTATACGCTTAATTGCATTAAAGATAACAATTATCAAATGTTTTATAAACATGAAATGCAAATTAGAAAGAATTTGAAATATCCGCCATACTATTATCTAGCTTTAGTAAAAATTATTTCTAAAGATTATGATACTGTTTTAAAAGAAAGTAATAAAGTTTATAAATATTTATTAAAGAATCTTAGTAATGTGGAAATTTTAGGCCCAACAACAGCACCAATTTTTAAAATGAATAATAAATATACGATGCAAATAATTATTAAATATCGTAAAGCTGATAATTTATATAAAGTATTAAAAGAATTAGATAATCAATATCTTTTAGATAAATTAACTAATATTGAAATAGATACTTCTCCTAAAAACATATAATTGATATAATATTATTAATAGTGTTTATAGTATATTGCAAAATGATTTATATATAAATGGAACTCGTGAATATAATTTGCAAAAAGTTTTTGGATTTGTAATTAAGGTAAAGGAGTGATTAATATAAAAAAAGTTAATATAATATTGATTATAATATCTTGCGTCATGCTTGCTACCGGGTGTAAAAATGAAAAAAAACAAGAGAGTATTGAAGGTAAATGGACTGGGGCAATTGAAAATCAAGTTATTTATCAGAAAAATTCAAATACAGTAATTGGTGGTCAAAATGATTATTTACTTGAATGCAATGAAAAAAAATGTATTCTATATTTAGATGATAATAATAAAGTAGAAATGAAATATGTATTAGATAATAATGAAATTACATTTATTGATGAAAATCAACTAATAATTGGTAAATGCAAAAAAAGTTTATATGAGATAAACTGTGACGAAGTAATTCCATATGCATCTAAATTTACAAAAAAATAAGTTTAATACTTATTTTTTTTATGATATGATATTAATTAGAAATATGGTGAGTAACATGAAGGATTTAAAAGTAGTGTTTATGGGAACACCAGAATTAGCAGTTCCTATTTTAGAAGAATTAATAAATACCACTAATGTCGTATTAGTAGTTACCAAAGTTGATGCTTATGTTGGCCGTAAAAAAATCTTAACTCCATCACCAGTTGCTCTCATTGCAACTAAAAATAACATTGAAGTTTATAAACCTACTAAATTAAAAGAAGAATATGAATATATATTAAGTAAAGAACCAGACATCATTATTACTTGTGCTTATGGTAAGATAGTTCCTAAAGTAATTTTAGATTATCCAAAATATGGTTGTATTAATGTTCATGCATCCCTTTTACCGAAGTATCGCGGTGCTAATCCAATTCAGCAAGCTATTTATAATGGCGAAGAAAAAACCGGGGTAACATTAATGTATATGGATGAAGGTATTGATACTGGAAATATTATTGATGCGATTGAAGTGCCTATTTCACAAACGGATAGCTTACTTACTTTAGAACCTAAAATAAGTGATGCGGGAGTAACTGTGTTAAGACGAAGCTTACCCAAAATTATTGCTTTTGAAAACTTTAGTTTAAAACAAGATGATAAAGAGGCTTCTTATGTTGGCTATTTAAAAAGAGAAGATGAACGTCTTGATTTTAATAAAACCGCTAAAGAAGTTTATAATCATATTCGTAGTATGTATGATGAACCACTTGCTAACTTTGTTTTAAATGGGGAAGAGATTAAAGTAACCAAATCATTAATTGGCGAAAATAGTTATCCTGGTAAAACTAATGAAATAACTTCGATTACTAAAACTAGTATTGGAATCATGTGCCAAGATAAAGAAATCATCCTTTTAGAAATAAAACCGGCTGGTAAAAATATTATGCAAGTAAGAGATTGGCTAAACGGGAAAAATAAAGAAGAATTGTTAGGGGCAAAAGTAAATGGAGAAGATTAAAAAATTTTTTAAATATTTAAATGATAATCCACGTATGAAAGCTTTATTTAAGTTAGGCATATGGGTTTTATTCTTTGCAATTGTTTTTGTTGTAGTATCAATTTTAGGAGCTCTTATGCCCAAAAATAATAATAAAAGCAATACCAAGATTGATTGTGTAAAAAAATTAATAGAATTAAAAGAATGTAACTATGAATATGAATATACGATAACTAAGCCTGATTCTAAAATAATTTATAAAGGATCAAATTACCAAGGCATTGAACAAGGTTATAAAGAAACTGATAAAATTATTAAATACCAAGTAGAAGATAATATGAGTTATCAAATAATTGGTGATTATTTTGAACCAATTGAATCAATTTATGATGACGTTGATGTTTCTTTAATTTCACTATCTAGTATTGCCGAATTAATTAAGGCTTATAATGCTACTATTGTTGATAATAGCTGTGTTTATAATTTCCTTGATAAAGCAATCACTATTACGATTAATAAAGATAGTGCGATTATTAATATTAACATGGAACAAGATAAGTATTTATTAAATTATACGAATATTAATCATACTAATGAAATAAAAAGAATAACTAGCGAGTAGTTACTCTTTTTTTGTTTAAAATAAGTGTCAATAATACTTATATTTCCTAAAAAGAATGATATAATATAAGAGGTGAAGATTATGAATCATATCTTAAATTATCAAAATAATGCATTACAAGAATATTTCTTGAATAATGGTTATAAGAAGTTTTTGGCTAATCAAGTATTTGATTGGATTTATCAAAAAAGGCAATATGATCTTAACAACTGGCATAATATCAGTAATGAAGTAAAAAAATTTATTAAAGATAATTTAAGTTTTGAATTTATCACCATTCAAAAAAAGCAAACGGATAAATTAACGGCTAAGTATTTATTTAAACTTGTTGATGATAATTATGTTGAAGCAGTTTTAATGCATCATGATTATGGATTAAGCGTATGTATCTCCAGTCAAGTTGGTTGTAATATGGGCTGTAAGTTTTGTGAATCGGGACGTTTAAAAAAGGTTCGTAACTTAGAAACCTATGAAATGGTTGAGCAAATCTTATTAATTGAACAAGATATTAAAAAAAGAATTGATAGTATTGTTATTATGGGAATAGGGGAACCATTTGATAATTATGATAATGTTATGAATTTTATTCGTATTGTAAATGATCCTAAAGGAATCAGTATTGGGGCAAGACATATAACGGTAAGTACTTGTGGATTAGTTCCTAAGATAAAACAATTTATGGAAGAAGATTTACAAGTAAATTTAGCAATTAGCTTACATGCACCAAATAATGAAATTAGGAACATGATAATGCCTGTAAATCAAGCGTATAGTATTGACATATTGATTGACACTCTTAAGACATACATTGCAAGAACTAATAGACGAGTAACCCTAGAATATGTTATGCTATATAATATAAATGATAGTATCGATTGTGCGAATGAATTAGCTGATTTAATTCGTGGTATGAATGTTTATGTTAATTTAATTCCGTATAACGAAACTAGTCATATAGAATTTAGGAAAAGTCCAAATATAGATGCGTTTTATGATCAATTAAAAAAGCGTGGAATTAATGTTACGGTAAGACGTGAGTTTGGTAGTAAGATTGATGCGGCGTGTGGTCAATTACGTAGTAAAGAGGTGGATAAATGAAATCGTTTTATTTAACAGATGCGGGAAAAGTTAGAACCCATAATGAAGATTCGGTTACAATCTTAAAAAATAGTAATAATGAAACATTAATGATTGTTGCTGATGGTATGGGTGGCCATAAAGCAGGGGAAGTAGCATCTTCAATTGCGGTAACTCACCTAGGACAACGTTTTGTTGGATTATCAAGCGTTGGAGATAAAATGGAAGCTAGTAAATGGCTTTATGATAACATTAATGAAATAAATAAAAATATTATTGATTATACAAAAGAACATCCTGAATCAGAAGGAATGGGAACAACTTTAGTGTGTGCTTTATTAACTAATGATTTTCTTTTGTTTGGTAACATTGGGGATTCTTCCGGATTTATTATTAAAAACGGTGAATTACATAAAGTAACTAAAGATCATACTTTAGTAAATCTATTAGTTGAAGCTGGTAATTTAACTCTTGAAGAAGCTAAGAATCATCCTAAGAAAAACGTTTTAATGCGCGCTTTAGGAGCTTCTGATAAAGCAGAATTAGATATCTTTGATGTTGATATTAATTGTGAGGGTATCTTACTATGTAGTGATGGCCTAACTAATATGTTAAGTAATGAAAGTATCACGAAAGTATTAAATGATGAAACTTTAGAAATTGAAGAAAAAGTAATTAAATTAATTAAAAAATGTAATGCTCGTGGGGGAACGGATAATATAACTGTTGCTTATTTAAGCAAGGAAAGTGGTGTTAACGTATGATAATGAAGGGGCAAAAGATTAGTGACCGCTACCAAATAGTTAAACAAATTGGTGAAGGTGGTATGGCTAATGTTTATTTGGCATATGATACTATTTTAGAACGTGATGTCGCAATTAAAATATTACGTGGTGACTTAGCTACTGATGAAAAGTTTGTTAGAAGATTCCAAAGAGAAGCTCTTGCAGCATCAAGTTTATCACATCCAAATATTGTTGAAGTATACGATGTTGGTGAAGACAAAGGCGAATACTACATCGTTATGGAATATATTGAAGGTAAACACTTAAAACAATTATTAAAAAAACGTGGCAAATTAACTTTATCAGAAGTAATTGATATTATGAGTCAATTAACAGATGGTATGAGTGTTGCTCATGATTCTTATATTATTCACCGTGACATTAAACCACAAAATATTATGATTTTAGAAAATGGTTTAATAAAAATTACGGACTTTGGTATTGCGATGGCTTTAAATAGTACACAACTTACTCAAACTAATTCCGTTATGGGTTCAGTTCACTATTTACCACCAGAACAAGCTAATGGTAAGGGTGCAACCTTAAAAAGCGATATCTATTCAATGGGTATCTTAATGTATGAATTATTAACTGGTAAATTACCATATCGTGGTGATACGGCAATTGAAGTAGCTTTAAAACAATTAAAAGAACCACTTCCAAGTATTAAGGATGAAGTTCCTAATTTACCACAAAGTGTTGAAAATATTATTATAAAAGCTACGGCTAAAAATCCTAAAAATCGTTATCAAGATGCTAGGGAAATGCATAATGATTTGGTAACTTGTCTTGATGAATCGAGAGCAAATGAAAAACCATATAAATTGCCTTATCCAGAACTTGATCCTGATGATGTAAAGATTGTTACTCATAAAAAAGAGAAAGCTAAAGAAGAAGATAATGAAGAAAAAGTAGCTACTCAAATTAATGAGAGCGATTATAAAAAAGATAGTAAAGTCTTAATTATTTTAGCAGCCATCTTTACGGGCTTAGTTTTAGCAATTACGGTTATAGCTGGTATCTTATTCTTCTTAGGAAAACCAAAAGAAGTAGTTGTACCTGATGTATCTGGTCTAACCGTAAAAGAAGCTATTAAAAAATTACAAGATGCTAATTTAAAAGTAAATGATGTTCAAAAAGAAATTAGTTCTGATAAAGTTCCTGAAGGAAGTGTTGTTAAAACTATTCCAGAAGCTGGAACTAAGAAAACAAAAGATTATGAAATTACTCTATATGTTTCACTTGGTGATACTAAATTATTAGTTGAAGATTATACGGGTCGTAATGCTTCGGAAGTAACTGGTGAATTAAAAGCTCATGGTATTTATACGAAAGTTGAAAAACAAGAAGTAGATGATACTAAGAATTACAATGATATGGAAATCATTGGCCAAGATGTTGAACCAGGTACAAAATTATCTGATGGTGATACGATTACGCTTTATATTCCTGATGTTGTAACCGTATATCCTGATTTTACAAGTGGTTCTTATATCTTAAAAGAAGTAGAAGACTTCTGTACAGAACATAAGATTAATTTGAATATTGAAAAAGTATTTAATGCTGATTATGCTGAAGGAACAATTATTTATCAAAGTAAACCAGCTGGTTATACGGTAACTGAAAATACTTCATTAACAATCAAAGTTTCAACATTGACTCAAGAAGAAATTGACGATGATGATGATTCAGATGGGATAATTGATTAATGCAAGGTATTATTATTAAAAATATTAGTAATACCTATACGGTATCATCAAACGGTAAGTTATATGAATGCAAACCAACCGGTAAATTGCGTTTTAATAAGATAACTCCCGTAGTTGGTGATTACGTTGAATTTATTGAACAAGATTGTTACATTAAGGACATTTTACCAAGAAAGAATGTCCTTAATCGTCCTGATATTGCTAATGTCGATATTGCTTTAATTATTACTTCGGTAAAAGAACCAAACTTAGATTTATTATTGTTAGATAAATTATTATGTAACGTAATAAAAGAACATATTACTCCAGTAATCTGTTTTACTAAAATTGATTTAATTTCTGAAGCCGAAAAAGCTTTAGTTGATCTTTTAATCAATTATTATAATAAAATCGGAATTGTTGCATTAACTAATCAAAATATTGATAAAATTAAAGAAGTTCTAAGTAAGAAGACGGTTGTTTTAACTGGTCAAACTGGTGCTGGTAAAAGCAGTTTAATAAACCGCTTAGATGCCCAATTTGATCTTAAAACATCACCAATTTCTAAAGCGTTAGGAAGAGGAATACATACTACAAGGAATACCGAAATGTATCCAGTAAGTGATTTCTTTATCGCGGATACTCCGGGTTTTTCATCAATTGATTTGACTAATGTTGATCCTAATATTATTAAAGATACTTTTATTGAGTTTAAAAAGGTATCTTGTCGTTACCGTGATTGTATGCACAATCATGAAGAACCATGTGCGGTTAAAGATTTAGTTAATGAAGGAACTATTTTAAAAAGCCGTTATGATAATTATTTAAAAATAATTAGTGATAATAATTATAAAAAGTATTGAGGTGATGAAGGTGGAGATAAGTGTATCTTTTCTAAAAGGATTAGATGACATGGAAACACGTGCTAAAAGAGTTAATGAAAGTAGTGCTGATTATATCCATGTAGATCAAATGGATGGCGTTTTTGTGGCAAACACAACCATTCTTCCACGTGATATTAAAGCATGGGTAGGTAAAAACTCTAAACCTTTAGAAGTACATTTAATGACTGAAGAACCCCAAACTTATTTTAAAGAATATCAAGAATTAAACACTAAATTAATTTATGTTCATTATGAAATAAAAGCTGATATTAATGAAGTGTTAAAAGAATTAGATAATTTAAAAATTAAAAAAGGGATTGCGATAAATCCTCCAACCCCTGTTAGTGCTATAAAACCATTATTATCTAAAGTTGATTCAGTATTAGTAATGAGCGTTACCCCTGGTGAAGGTGGTCAAAAGTTTATGCCAAGTGCTTTAACAAAAATTCAAGAGCTAACCAAATTAAGAAGTTATCTTAATTTAAATTATGATATTAATGTTGATGGTGGCGTAAATAATGAAACCGCGCGTCTATGCTTTGATGCGGGGGTTGACCGTGTTGTTAGTGGTGCTTATATTTGTGAAAACGAAAATATTAATGAATATATTGACAAAATAAAAAATCAATAATTGCTATTGATTTTTTTATTTATCTAAACTTCTTGCTTCACGAGCACTAAGAATTACTTTTTTACCATTAACAGTTTTAACTTGTAAATTTGGTTTTTGTCTCATTTTAGTTGCATTACATGCATGACTTCTACGATTACCAGTTAAAGGTTTTTTTGTTGTCATTTTAACTGCCATATAATATTCGCACCTCCCAAACACTTGCAATTAAGACTTTATCATAATTTCTAGAATAAGTCAATAAAATGCACGATTTTTTTTAGTTGTTTATTAAATATATTTTTGATATAATTATAAAGAATAAAGAGGTGTCTTATGAAAGATAAAAGCGAAAATGAAGCTACTAAAAAAGTTTTTTCAAAAGAGCAATTACAAAGAATGTCATCAGATGCTTTAAAAGTTATTAATGATGATCAAACAATTGAAATTAAAAAAACTTTAATCGTGGAAACGGAAGTAGAAGAAGAACCTGTTTTAGAAGAAACTTTAGAAGCTGAAGTAGTTGAAGAAGAGATTCAAGAAGAACCTAAAAAGAAAAAATTAAATAAGAAAAAACTAATAATCATTATTGTAGCAATTGTTTTACTATTCTTATTATTATTTGGAACATTTGCTTTCTTAATAATGCATAAAAAGAAAGATAATAAGAAGAAAACTAATGAAGTTATTGTTAAGAAAGATAATTATCAATATGCTAATGGTACTTTAAAATTCTTAAGTAACGGTAAAGAAATTGGTAGCTATACTTGTAAGAATAAACATGTTGATGAATGTTTTGTTGCTAATTACAATAATACTGAAGATAATTTCTTAAATCCTAAACTAGTTTATGAAGATGGTAAACTTGTTGAAGATGTTAGTGATTTTATTAATAATCAATATGCTTTCATTAAAGATGGTAAAAATAAAAATATTATTATTTATGATTTTGTTAATAAAAAAGAAATAGATAAAGTTGAAAAAGTTAAATACTATGGTAAAGATAACTACGTAATTTTAACTAAGAATAATAAGTATGGTTTATTCTATTTTGGCAAAGATAGCATCGATATTAAAATTGATTATATATATGAATATATGGGTGTTATCTTAGGTTCAGATGAAGGTAATGATTTAGTAGTAAAATCAGGTGAAACTTATAAAATAATTGATTATACTAATAATGATTTATCAAAACCGATTGGTTCACCAATTAGAAACTATAATAAAGATTACATTGTTGCTGGTGAAGATAATAAATTAAACTTATATGATTATAAAGCTAAAGTAGTATTTAGTAAAAATTATAGTTATATTAAACTATTAGCTGATTATGTATTAGTTGTTAACGATTTAGAATTAAATGTATTAGATTATGAAGGAAATAAATATAATCTAAATCCAATTACTTTAAAGAATAGTTCTTATGTATCAAAAAATGTTTATGATAAGAATGGTAAAAAAGTTAAAACGGAAGAATCATTTACTGAAGCAATAAAAGAAAATACGATGACGATTACTGTTAAAGGTGAATCTGATACCAAAGTATTAGTTAACTTATTAGAAGGTAAATTAAGTAAGAATTTAAAATATATTAGCTATTTTGATGGTACTTTATATTTCTATGGTGATGAAGATAAAACTAAATTAATCGGTCAATATAAGTGTGATAATAAAAATACGGTTGATACTGATACTACTGCTTTAAATAATTGTTTTGTAGCAAGTGATACCATTTATGAAAATAATGATATGGAATCTAATGCTGATAAAACCATTGGGGTAATTCCAATCATTAATAATACTTTTGTATTTATTAGTGATTCTAAACCATCTGATTCGAAAAAGACGGTTAAACTATATAATTTAAAAACTTCTAAAGTAGTTGGTGTTTATCAAACAGTAAGTACATATTTATTCTCTGGCTTAGAAGAATTAAGTTTTGCTGAAATTAATAGTTTAGAATTTATTGCCCGTAACAATAAAGGTAAAATGGGATTAATTAAAATAATTGGTAGTGAAGTAGCTAGTGGTATTAAGTTTAATTATTTAAGCTTAGAAAAAATGGGTAAATACTATTTAGCTAAAGATGAAAATGCTAAATACTTATTAATCTATGATACAACTGGTCAAAATACCTCATCTACTTTTAATGGCCCAATTAAAGGTTATAATAAAGACTATATTAAAGTAGTAGAAGGTAATAAATACTATATTTATGATTTTGATAATACTAAAATAACCACCATTGGTTATAAGTATATTGAATTATTAGATAATTATTATGTAGCGGTTAATGATAGTAATAATGTAGTTGTTTATAATTATCAAAATGAACAAAAATTAAGTGATGAAATTAAGTTATATAGCAATAAATATACTGATCCAGAAAACCCAGCCTTCAGAGTTGAATTGTTTGGTTATAAAATTACAATTAGTGTATTAAAAGATAATATTTATACTGATTATGATTATGATCTACAAACTGGAACTCGTGTGGAGGGATAGGATGAAAGTCATAAATAATAAATATACCTTAATTGCTATTATTGGCATGTTAGTAGTTAGTATTGGTTTTCTAGCTACTAGCATTATTTTAAGAGTTATTGGTTTTGGATATGAACCATATATTGATCCAAATCCAACCCACGAATTATTACATGATGGTAAGTTATATTTCTATGATCAAATGAGCAAAGAATTGGGTACTTATACTTGTAAGAAAAACTATAAATATTGTGGTTTAGCAATTGAAACCGTTGATGATGCTGATTATGGTTTTAGAGCATACAACGATGGTAATGATGATACGGTAAAACCAGAAAATAATCGTTATGCCTTTATTGTTGATACTGAACTTGATTATCAACAACCAGGCGATGCAAATGTTATCTTATATGATTTTAAAAAGGGTAAAGCAATTAAAGAATTTGCCGAAGTTAAAAATTATACTGTTGGTTTAACTGATAACATTGTTTTTGTTAAAGAACTTGAAGGTGGCTGGCGAATTCTTATTTTAAAAGGTCCAGAAATGACTTATTTAACCGATTACTTTTATCAATATGTATCAGTTCATAATGAACTAGCTACTAATTCATCACGTTTAAATGCTTCTAACATTGTAACTTATGATGGTACATCATGGCAAATCATTAATGATATTGGTAGTGAAAGAACCGATAAAACTACTAAACAAATTGTTGATTATTCAACTAACTATATCATTTATCGTGTTAATGATTTATATCAATTACAAACTTTAAATGATTTTTCACTATTAAATGGTCAATCCTTTAAAGAACTAAAATTTGTTAAAGGTTTTGCAACCTATGCTGAAGTAGCTAATATCGATGATGATTATTATATTGTTGATTTCAATTTAAATAAAGATATTTCAAATCGTTATCATCGTGGTGAATATCCGGATATTCATTCCCGTATAACGGATGATAAAAAGATTGAAATAATCTCTAATGGTAATATATTAGAAACAGTTAAATAAACTGTTTCTTTTATTTTTGTAAAAAATTAGCACTTACCCCTTGACAAGTGCTAATTAGGTTTCTATAATGAAATTAGCACTGGAATAATTAGAGTGCTAATCGAGGTGATATTTTTGGATAATCGTCGCGAAGCAATTCTAAAAGAAATTGTCGAAAATTATATTAAAGATGTTAAACCGGTTGGTTCAAAAGCATTATGCGATAAGTTTAACTGTTCATCAGCAACTATCCGTAATGAGATGTCTATTTTGGAAGATTTAGGTTATATTGAAAAGAACCATATTTCTTCTGGAAGAGTTCCATCTGAAAAAGGCTATCGTTATTATACGGATAACTTAATGAAACCAAAAGAATTAACTGGTGAAGATGTATTAAAACTACAAACCATTATTAATAATCGCGAATTAGGAATTAATGATGCTATCTTAAGATGTGTCGAAATTATTAGTGAAATAACTGATTATACATCGGTAGTCCTTGGTAAGAGCGCTTCATCTAATACTCTTAAACAAGTAAGTATTATTAATCTTGATGAAACCCATATAGTGGCACTAGTTTGTACGAACAAAGGAATTGTTGAAAACAAACAATTTGAAATTAAAGGTACAAATATTGATGAGATCGTAAAAACTTGCGAAATCATTAATAAGATGTTAATTGGTACACCAATAGATTTAGTAAGAGAGCGTTTAGAGTTTGATATTAAACCAATTATTGCTACCAAAATTAAACAATATGAAACGGTTTATAACATTTTCTATGATGCCTTTAATGATTTTTCAAAGAATAATCCTAACGTTTATATGAGTGGTCGTGCTAATATTTTAAAACAACCTGAATATAATAATGTGGATGATATTAAAAGAATCGTTGCTAAGTTTGAAGATGATTCATTAGTACGTAAAATAGAAGAAGATAAAGATGGTGTTAATATCTACATTGGTGAAGAAAATGAATTTGATGATGATGTAACTATTATTAAAAGTCATTATAACATCAATGGTGAAGAAGGAACGATTGCGATTGTAGGACCAAAACGTATGGAATATGATCGTGTGGTAGCACTTTTAAATTACATCATTAAAAATTTTGAAAGTAGGAATAACGGATGACCAAAAAAGTAGAAGAACAAACTATTCCCAAAAAAGAAAAACCAAATAAATTTGAGGAAGAAAATAAAGTATTAAAAGCACATAATCAAGAATTAATTGATAAGAACTTACGATTAATGGCTGAGATTCAAAATTTACAAAGACGTTATAGTGAAGAATTAAATCGTTTAGCTAAACGTGATGGTGAAAAATTTATTAAAGAGTTTTTACCAGTAATTGATAATTTTGAAAGAGCATTATGTGTTGATGAAGAAGGACTAAATACTGATACCTTAAACTTCTTAACGGGCTTTAAAATGACATATGCTAATATGATTCAAAGTCTTAATAGTTTAGGTGTAACTGAAATACCTTGTATTAATCAAGAATTTAATCCTAATACCATGGAAGCAGTATTAACTGATAACGTTGAAGACGTTGCAAATAATATTGTTACTGATGTATTACAAAAAGGTTATATGTATAATGATATTTTAATAAGACCAGCAATGGTTAAAGTAAATAATAAATAAAAGGAAAGAGGAAATTTATATGAGTAAAATTATTGGAATCGATTTAGGTACAACTAATAGTTGTGTGGCTGTCTTAGAAGGAGGACAACCAGTAGTTATCGCTAATGCTGAAGGTAATAGAACAACACCATCAGTAGTAGCATTTAAAGATGATGAAGTATTTGTTGGTGAAACGGCTAAAAGACAAGCAGTAACTAATAAAGATACTATTTCATCAATTAAAAGAAAAATGGGTACTAAAGAAAAAGTAGAAGCCCAAGGTAAAAAATATACACCAGAAGAAATTAGTGCGAAGATTTTAACTAAGTTAAAAACTGATGCCGAAAGTTATTTAGGTGAAAAAGTTACTAAAGCCGTAATTACTGTTCCAGCATACTTTAATGATGCTGAACGTCAAGCTACGAAAAATGCTGGTAAAATTGCTGGTTTAGAAGTAGAAAGAATTATTAATGAACCAACAGCTGCATCCCTAGCTTATGGTTTAGATAAACAAGATAAAAATGAAACTATCTTAGTTTATGACTTAGGTGGTGGAACATTCGATGTTTCTATCCTTGAATTAGGTGATGGTGTATTTGAAGTTAAATCAACTAGTGGTAATAACCGTTTAGGTGGTGATGACTTCGATCAAAAGATTATTGATTATTTAGTAGATGAATTCAAAAAAACTAATGGAATTGATTTATCTAATGATAAAATGGCAATGCAACGTTTAAAAGATGCTGCTGAAAAAGCTAAAAAAGATTTATCTGGTATGACTACTACACAAATTAGTTTACCATTTATTTCACAAGGTTCTGATGGACCAGTTCATTTAGAAATGAGTTTAACTAAAGCTAAATTTGAAGAATTATGTCATGATTTATTTGAATCAACTAGAAAACCAGTTAGAGATGCTTTAAAAGAAGCTAAATTAGATAAAAAAGATATTGATAAAGTTATCTTAGTTGGTGGTTCTACTCGTATTCCATATATTCAAGAATTAGTAAAAGATGAATTAGGAAAAGAACCAAATAAAGGTGTTAACCCTGATGAAGTAGTTGCGATGGGTGCTGCTATTCAAGGTGGAGTATTAACTGGTGAAGTTGATGATATCGTATTACTTGATGTAACACCACTTTCTTTAGGACTTGAAACATTAGGCGATGTAATGACGGTTTTAATTCCTAGAAATACAACTATTCCAACAAGTAAAACTCAAGTATTCTCAACTGCTGTTGATAATCAACCAGGGGTAGATATTCATGTCTTACAAGGTGAAAGACCAATGGCTCGTGATAACAAAACTTTAGGAAACTTTAGATTAGATAATATTCCACCAGCACCACGTGGTATTCCACAAATCGAAGTAACTTTTGATATTGATGCTAATGGTATCGTAAATGTTAAAGCTAAAGATTTAGGTACTGGTAAAGAACAATCTATTACTATTAGTAATTCTTCTAACTTATCCGATGATGAAATTGATAAAATGGTTAAGGAAGCAGAAGCTAATAAAGAAGCTGATGAAAAACGTAAAAATGAAGCTGATGCTAGAAATGATGCTGATGCCATGATCTTCCAAACTGAAAAATCAATTAAAGATTTAGGTGATAAGGTATCTGAAGATGATAAAAAGAAAGCTGAAGATCAAATTGCTGATCTTAAAAAAGCCTTAGAAGGTGATGATGTTGATGACATCAAAGCTAAAACTGAAAGTTTAAAAGAAACGGCTATGGCTATGGCTACTAAAGTTTATGAAGAAGCAGCAAAACAAAATCAAAATGCTAATGCTGAAAATACTGCTGAAGCACCAAAATCTGAAGACGGTGTAGAAGAAGCTTCTTACGAAGAAAAATAATTGATAAATAATATTTACTAAGTTCTAGATAACTAGAACTTAGTTTGTTTGAAAGGATATACTATGGAAAAATATAATTGCCGTGCTGATGTTCCGGATAAATATAAATGGGATTTAACTGATTTTTATCAAAGCGATGAAGATTTTAACCAAGATTTAGCTAAAGTTATTAAAGAAGTGGATGATTTAAAAAACTATCATGGATGTACAAAGGATGCTAAAAAATTAGTAGCATTCTTAAATAAAATGTATCAAACATTAAGTAATGTATTTAACCTATATGGATATGCATACTTAATTAATGATCAAGAGTTAGGGGTTTCATCATCAATTGCTAGAAAATCAACAACGGATAAATTATTAGCTGATTATTGTACTAATACTAGCTTTTTAGAACCAGAAATAATTAAATTATCTAAAAAAGAATATGATCAATTAATTAATAATAAAGATTTAGCAGAGTATAAAGTATTCTTAACGAATATTTATCGTCAAAAGAAGCATATTTTATCTAAAAAAGAAGAAGCAATTATAAATGAATTAACTTCGAATATCAATGAATATGAAGATATGTCATCTACGATGTTAAATCAATTACATAATTACGGAACTGTTTTGATTGATGGTAAGGAAGAGACGATAACCGCTACCAATTTACGCCGTTTAATGCGTAATGCTGATGCTAAAACCCGAAAAGTTATTTTCGAACAATTTTATTCAGTAATCAATAATTATTCAGTAAGCTCTGCCCAATTTTTAAATGGCTTTGTTAAAAGTAATATTGCATTATGTAAGATAAGAAAATATAAAAGCACTTTTGATGCAACCTTATTTTCTTTAAACATGCCTAAAAAAGCTTTTGATATGTTAGTTGATACAACCAAAAAACATTATGGATCATATCAAAACTTCTTAAGAATCTTTAAAAAGGTTCAAAAGTTAGATGAATTAAATCCTTATGATTTATATTTAGACTTTGCTAAATCAGAAAAAGAATATACCATTGAAGAAGCACAACAATTATGTTTAGAAGCAATTAAACCTTTAGGAACAAACTATTATCAAAGATTTAAAAAAATATTTGATAATCATTATATTGATTATGCTCAATATAAAGGCAAATGTGCGGGAGGATATTCATTATCCACTTATGACCATGATTCACGTATTTTAATGAGTTTTAATGGGGATTTATCATCAGTATCTACAATTATCCACGAAGGTGGTCATAATGTTAATCATCAAATGATTAACGCATCAAACCCAGTACAATATCGTGAGACAACACCATATGTTGGTGAAATAGCATCGTTAACTAATGAATGTTTATTATCATCTTATTTAGCAAATAATGGTAAAACTAAAGAAGAAAAACTATCTGGAATCGCCAATATTATTGAAGTAATAAATAATAATCTATTTGATACAATAGTTGAAGCTGGTATGGAAGTTGATTTTTATAATTATGTTGAAAATGGTGGCACGATAACTAAAGATTATATGGCTAATCTTACTAATAAAGCCTATGAAGAGTTAGAAGGAAATTTAATTAAAAGAAATGAGTTATCTAGTTTAACCTGGACCAGAAGAAGCCATTATTATTGGTTATTCTATTTATATTCATATGCATTCTGCATTATTGGAGCATCATATGTTGCTAACGAAATATTAAATGGTAATAAAGATATTATTGATAAATATCTTGAATTCTTAACATTAGGTGATAATGTTTGGCCAATGGATGCCTTTAAAGTTTTAGGCATTGATTTAACTAAAAAAGATGTTTATGAAAAAGCAATTAAATATTATGATGACTTATTAAATAAGTTTGAAAAAGTATATAACAGTTAGAAGTGGTGATTTATGAGTAAGCAAGATTATTATGAAACCCTAGGTGTTGATAAAAATGCCTCTGAAGACGAGATTAAAAGTGCGTTTCGTAAATTAGCTAAAAAATATCATCCGGATAATAAATCAACCGGAGATGAAAAGAAGTTTAAAGAAGTAGGCGAAGCTTATGCTATTTTAAGCGATCCGCAAAAGAAAAAACAATACGATCAATTTGGTCATGCGGCCTTTGATGCTGGAGCTGGTGGTAACCCTTATGGTAATGCCGGTGGCTTTAGTGGTTTTTCTACTGAAGATATTGATCTTGAAAGTATTTTTAGAGATTTCTTTGGTGGTAATCCATTTGGTGGATCAAGTTCTAGGTCAAGATCTAGTCGTGGTGAAGATACTTTAGTCCGTATCAATCTTGATTTTGAAGAAGCGATTGCTGGTTGTAAGAAAAGCCTAAATTTAACTTTAAATGAAACTTGTAAAAAGTGTAATGGTCGTGGTGGTTTTGATGAGACTACTTGTAAAACTTGTGGTGGTTCAGGTAGAGTAATAACAGAACAAAGATCACTATTTGGCGTTTATCAAACCCAATCGGTATGTCGTGACTGTATGGGAACCGGTAAAGTATTTAAAGAAACTTGTAGTGATTGCCATGGTACTGGTTTAGTTAAAGAAAATAAAGAAATTATTGTTACGGTACCAGCAGGCGTAGATAGTGGTTATCAATTACGTATCTCTGGTAAGGGAGCAGCTGGTAAAAATGGTGGACCTAATGGGGACATTTACTTAGAATTTAGAGTAAAAGAACATGAATTATTTGTAAGAGATGCATCAGATATTTATCTAGAAGTACCACTTACGATTACCGAAGCTATATTAGGTTGTAAAAAGATTGTTCCAACTATTTATAATAATATTGAAGTGGATGTAGCTCCCGGAACGCAAAATGGCACTAAGGTAAAAATTAAGGGAAAAGGAGTAGTAATTCCTAATACTTCTAAAAAAGGTGATATGTATTTAATTTATCATGTTGTTATTCCAAATAAGCTAAGTAGCAAGGAAAAACAACTAGTTAAAGAATTAGAAGAACTTGATTTAGAGAGTGCATCAGAGTTTAAAAAGTTTAAAAAATATGTCAAATAAGAAAAATAATAGTTAACTATTATTTTTTTTGTTATTATAATTATAATAAGAAAGGGTTTCGATAGCATGAAGCAAAAATATCAAAATTTATTATGTATCATTGGTATTATGCTATTTGCTGCGATTCTACTAGAAGTCCGTTTTCAAATTTATAAACATCAAGGAATCGAAAATGATGAAAGTCTAGTTTTAGTTGATGAAAATTTATCAATTAATTATTTAGACGGTAATAAAATCAAAGGTACAGGAACTATTAAAGTTAATTTTTCTGTGACCAATGTTTCTGATCATAATATTGATTTCTTTATTAGTTTAAATAATATTATGAATGATACCGAAGACTTAACTTTCTCAATTAAGAGTTCTAATAAAGGTTATGACAAAGATTATGAACCAATCGTTGGTTCTGATCATGTAATTGGTAGTAATATTCCAATTAAACCAAACGAATCTATTCGTTATGATTTATTTATTAATAACGCTAAACATTTTAAAGCCATTATTAATATTGGTTATGAAAAAGATTATGTTAATTTATTAAAAGATTTAATTATTGCTAGTAATAATATTAATCAAGATACGGATAATGATGGTGACACTTATTATTTTAAAAACAATGTTAATAATAATTTTGTTTCAATTGATGATTTATTATTTAGAATTATTCGCGTTAATGGTGATGGAACCATTAGAGTAATGATGGATCAAAATATTGGTAATCATGTATTCTTGAATAATACGGGTAAACCATATCTTGATTATAAATCATCTGATATTAATGAATACTTACAAAGTTATTATCAAAATAATTTAGCAAAATATGATGCCTTATTCAGCATGGATAATTTCTGTATTGATACGGTAGTATTTAATTCTGTAGGGGATAAGACATATTTTGAAAATTATTATCGTATCGATAATAATGAACCTAATTATAAGTGTAGTACAATATATCAAAGTAAGATTGGCTTACTTAATGGTGATGAAGCAATGTTTGCCGGATCAACAAAAAGTGATACTTCTTATCTAAAGAAAAAAGATGAAATATTCTATACGATGAGTTATGCATATACGAATAATGGTAATTTCCCAAGTATTGTGGTTGTTGATAATGGTAAGTTAAGTGATAAAACTTCCGATAATGAATTATCTGTATATCCAGTATTAAACTTAAGCAAGGATGTTTTAGCAATTGGTGGGGGAACATTTAATAATCCATACCAAATTATTTATCAAAAATAAAAGCATGATTGTAATCATGCTTTTTTAAATGGATATTTCACCTAATCTGATTAATTCAACAACGGCATTAGCTCTTCCTTTTACCCCAAGTTTTTGCATTACATTAGAAATATGATTACGTACCGTTTTTTCGCTAATTTTTAGTTCTAAACCAATTTCTTTAGTCGTTTTATTTTTAATTAACATATTAAATATTTCTGCTTCACGTTTTGATAAAATACTTTGCACTTAAAAAAGCCTCTCTTTCTAATATAATTTATGAAAGGCTTTTTGATATGCAACTATTTTTTAAATTTAACGGTAATGTATTTCTGCATTTCGTAGCGATTTTGTACTTCATTAATAATCTTGTTAGCTAATTCTTTTGAATGTGTATCTGATGCAATGGTAATGTTTATTTTATCACCACTAATTTTAACATAACTATTTAAGTCAAATTTTTCTTTAATTAATTTTTCTAATTCCATTTCTTTACCTTTATTGATGTTTAATTCTTTTAATGTTTCATAAGCTTCATTTTTTTCAATTGTGGATTTGGTATTATCGTTTAAGGTTGCTTCTAATTCTTCCATGGTTTTTAATAAAGCTTCGTCATCACTAACACGGAGTGATACTAAATAACTATTTTCTACTGTATTGATGGTTGCACTATCTTTCATTACCGTCAAATCATCTAAGTTTTCTTTCTTCATTGATAAGTAATAAACACTTAATACTAAGATTAAACTAAACAACGTTATAAACCACAAATTTTGTTTTTTTACCATTTTTTCATCTCCAAAATTAATTATTTGTATAAGTCTATGAAAAAGTTTAAAAATAATACCAAAAAATAAAGGAAATAGCCCTTTTTCCGCGTATATAATAGTAGAAGGGAAAAGTAAGCAAGATGAAAAAAGTGTTGCAAAATGATATCTATGATTGTGGTATTTGTTCATTAAAAGCGATTCTTAATTATTATCATGGTGATGTTCCGCTAGAAGTACTACGTTATGATACATTTACGGATTGTGGTGGAACGGATATGTATCATCTTCTTAGTGCTGCTAGGAATTATGGCTTAGATGGTTATGGTAAGAAGGTTATGGTAGAAGAATTACACGATTTACCAATGCCTTTAATTTGTCATACTGTTATTAATAATAATTATGAACACTTTCAAGTAATTGAAAGAATTGATAATAAACATGTTTATTTAATGGATCCGGCAAAAGGAAATGTTAAATTAAAAGTTGATGAGTTTAAAAAGATCTTTTCTGGCCATGTATTAGTTTTAACCCCCATTAGTCATTTATCAATTTATCAAAAGAGAAAATCATTAACTAAAATTATTATCGATTTAATTATTAACGAAAAACGTTTGTTAATTAATCTTTCGATTATTACTGCAATTGAAACGCTATTAACGATTAGTTATGCTTATATTTTTAAAATTATGTTAAATGAAAATATTATTTTTACTAATCATAGTTTTATTAAAATAGCTTTAATCTTTTTAGGAATTATGTTATTTTTAATTATTTTCAATTTTTATAAAGATTATTATCGTAGTTATTTAGGTAAGAACGTTGATGCCTTTATCAAAGATCTTTTTATAAAACATATTTTTTATCTCCCTTCTTATTCGATTAAGTCGCGTAATCCTGGCGAAATCTTAACCCGGTTAAATGAATTAAATAATTATAAAATGTTATTAACGGATTATGTCGTTAATCTAGCCCTTGATTTTATTACAATTTTTTTAACCGGTAGTTTATTAATAATTATTAACCATTATTTATTTCTAATCTTAATTATTATGTTACTGATGTATTTATCAATTAGTTTATTAGTTAATAAGTATATTAAAAAAACAATTGATGATGTTTTAACCAAAGAGAGTACTTTTAGTACTAACTTGATTGAAAACATAACTAATCTCGACTCCCTAAAATATTTACATTTAGAAGCGAGTGCTTATCAAAAAAATGAAAAGATTAATACCGACATGTTATATGCTAATTTTAATTTTGAATTAGCATTACACCGGATTAATTTTATTAAAAATATTATTCATGAACTAGGATTATTAATTATTAATCTTTTAGGTATTTATTTGATATATCATCATCGATTTACCTTTATTGATTTAATTACTTTTAATACCATCTTAATCTATTTTAAAGAACCAATTAAAAACTATATCGATTTACTTCCTAAGATTTCTTACATTAAAAGTTCTTTTAATAAGTTAAGTGAGTTTATTCAAATTGAAGGTGAATCATTTACTAATCAGCACATTATCCTAGATAATGGTAATGTTGAGTTTAAGAATGTGTCCATTTCTTATGATGGTATTAACAATGTTTTAGAACATAAAAATATCATTATTCCTAAGAATCATAAAGTATTAATTAACGGTTCTAGCGGAACAGGAAAAAGTAGTTTATGTAAAGCACTATATCGCCTAAATGATAATTATGAAGGTAATATTTTAATTAATGGTAATAATATCAAAGATTTAGATTTAAATGTAATTCGGAGTAATATTGGTTATTTAGGTCAAAAAGAAGGATTATTTTCTGATACTATTTATAATAATATTGTCATGAATCGGGTTGTTGATGAAACGGAATTTTTAAGAATTGCTCATCTTTGTATGATCGATGATATCTTAGAAAATAAACCCCTTCGTTATAATACTATGTTATATGAAGGTGGTAAAAACTTAAGTGGTGGGGAAAGGCAAAGAATTTTACTAGCGAGAATCTTATTAAAGTATCCTGATATTTTAATATTAGATGAAGCACTATCTGAAGTTAATCCCACTTTAGAATTAACAATTCTAAATAATCTAAAATCTTATTTGAAAAATCGCACCCTTATTTATATTTCACATCGTACAATTAATAATTACTTTGATCAGGTGGTGGATATTAATGAAAGTTAAGATCCAAAGTATTTATCACTTCCTTTTGCTTAAACCACCGCGTATAAGATATCTTATAATTTTGTTAATAATTTTTATGGCTCTCAATTTTTTTATTATTAAAAATCTCAATATCTATGTAAAAAAAGATGTCTTAATAACGAATCAAGAATTTAATTTAGATGTAAATATTGATACCATCTATTACCAAGAACAACCGTTAATCATCGTTGATAAAAAGATAAATAAGGACTATGTAACTTATCGAATAGCTTCAAATTTAGATGGTTTGAGAACAGTTACTTATCAAACTAATTTACTTAAAAATATTTAGAAAGGAATGTTTTAATGAATCTAACAAATGAAGAACTAAAGCATGTTAATGGCGGTATCGCTAAATGGGGTATCGTTGGTTTAGTTAGTGCGGGTTTAATAGTTTTTGCCATTGGTTTTGCCGATGGCTTTACTAGAACATTAAAATGTAATAAGTAATGACTAAAGAAGAAATGTTAAACGTTAAAGGCGGTATTTCTGCTGCTTTAATTAGTGCTGTAATTCGTGGTGTTAGTGTTATTCTAAGCGCTGGTCAATTTGCTGGTAGTGCCATTAGAAGAATAACTAAAAAGAATTATTGCTAATTTAAAAAGGTATTGTTAAATACCTTTTTTAAATGTAATTAATAATTGTCTTTTATCCTTTAAAGGCGTATACTTATTATTGAGGAGTTTTTTTATGAATGAAGTAAAAGTTCCTAATCACGTTGCTATTATAATGGATGGTAATCGTCGTTGGGCTAAAGAAAAAGGGCTTATTACTTTAAAAGGACATCAAGCCGGATTTGAAAATTTAAAAGAATTAAGTAAATATATTTTTAATAAAGGAACTAAGTATTTAAGTGTTTTTGCTTTTTCTACTGAAAACTTTAAAAGGAGTGAAGAAGAAGTAAAATATTTAATGGATATGGTTGTTACGGAGATTCCTAAGTTAATTAAAGAGTTTAATAAAAATAATATTAAAGTAATGTTTTCAGGAAGAAGAGATCGCTTAAGAAACGATGTATTAAAAGTTATTGATGATTGTGCTAACCAAACTTTAGATAACAATGCTGGAATATTAAATATTTGTTTAAACTATGGTGGTCAACAAGAAATTGTTGATGCTTGTAAAAAGATAGCTAATTTAGTTAAGGAAGATAAACTTGATCTTGATAAGATTAATGAAGAATCTTTCTATAATTACTTATATAATGAATTACCCGCTATTGATTTAATGATTAGAACTTCTGGTGAATATCGCATTAGTAATTTTTTAATCTATCAACTAGCTTATGCGGAAATGTATTTTACTAATGTTTATTTTCCAGATTTTAATGCCGCTTGTTATGATGAAGCATTAGCAAGCTTTAATAAACGTGATCGTCGTTTTGGAGGTAGCAATGAAACAAAGAATAATTAGTGCAATTATAGCGATTGCCATATTAGTTGTAGTATTAATTTTTAGAGGGGTATTATTATATGCGGGAGTAACAGTATTAGGGTTATTAGCATATAAAGAAATGGCTTCTTTAAAAGCTTATAAAAATGTACCATTATTAGTAAAAGTGTTAGGTGCAATTACGCTAGTATTTACCATTTTAGCTAGTATTAATGGTAATACCTTTATTTTTGGCTTATCTTATAAAGCTTTAGCGGTATTAACTTTAGTAATTATTCCACCATGTATCTTTATTGAGGAATATAAAGCTGCTGAAGCAATGTCTTTTTATGGATTTACCGCTTTAATTGGTTTAGCCTTTAATAGTATTATTTTAGTAATCGAAAATAATTTATTAATGTTTATTTATTTAATTTTAATTACGATTATTACCGATACTTTTGCCATGTTAATTGGTATGTTTATTGGTAAACGTAAATTAATTCCAAGTGTATCACCTAATAAGACAGTTGAAGGTAGTGTAGGTGGTTCCATCATTGGTACAATTATTGCGACAATTTTTTATGCTAATTTAATCGGTAATGCTAAGTTATATTTAGTTATTCCAATTACTTTATTATTAAGTGTTGTTGGTCAAATTGGTGACTTATTATTTAGTAGAATTAAAAGAGAAAACGATATTAAAGACTATTCAAATATTATGCCAGGACACGGGGGTATTTTAGATCGTCTTGATAGTATTATTTTAGTCGTTTTAGCTTATATTTTATTTTATACAATTTTATAGAGGAGGGGTATTATGATTATTTATAATACATTAACCAAGAAACAAGAAGAAATTATTCCAATCAATGCTGGAATTATTAATATGTATACTTGTGGTCCTACCGTTTATCATTATGCCCATATCGGTAATTTAAGAACATATATTTCTGAAGATGTATTAGAAAAAGGGTTAAACTTTTTAGGCTATAAAGTTAATCGTGTTATGAATATTACCGACGTTGGTCATTTAGTTGGTGATGGTGACTCTGGTGAAGATAAAATGTTAGTAGCATCAGAAAGGGAACACAAGAGTGCTTATGAAATTGCTGATTATTATACTAAGGCTTTCAAAGATGATTGCCAAAAATTAAATATTAAATGGCCTGATACGGTTTCTAAAGCAACTGATAATATTGAAGAATATATTAAAATAATTACTAAATTATTAGAAACTGGGTATGCTTATATTAGTGCCGGAAATGTTTATTTTGATACAACTAAATTTCCTAACTATTATGAATTATCTGGTCGTAATGCTGATGATTTAATGGTGGCCGTAAGAGAAGACATTAAGGATGATGAAGCTAAGAAAAATCCTTTTGATTTCGGATTATGGTTTACTAATTCAAAATTTAATAATCAAGAAATGCAATGGGATTCACCTTGGGGTAGAGGATATCCAGGATGGCATATTGAATGTTCTGGTATTGCAATGAAATACTTAGGTGAACGTCTAGATATTCACTGTGGCGCTGAAGATGCTATCTTCCCACATCACACTAATGAAATTGCCCAATCTGAAAGTTACTTAGGCCATAAATGGTGTAATTATTGGGTTCATATGGGTTTCTTAAATGATCTTAACGGTAAGATGAGTAAATCAAGTGGTGAATTCTTAACCGTATCATTATTAGAAGAAAAAGGTTATGATCCATTAGCATATCGTTACTTATGCTTAAACTCTTATTATCATAATAGTCTAACCTTCTCATATGATATCTTAGATGGTGCAAAAAATGCTTATACTAAATTATTAAATAAAACCAAAACTTTAAAAGATGAAGGAACATTAGAAAACTACGAATCATACATTGATAAGTTTAAAGATGCAATTAATAATGATTTAAACACTTCAATGATGGTTACTTTAGTATATGATGTCTTAAAAGATGATAATTTATCTGGAAAAACTAAACGTTATTTAATTAATGAATTTGATAAAGTATTATCCCTTGATTTATTGAAAGCTCAAGATAATACGATTGATCTTGAATTAAAAGCATATATTGAAGAAAAGATTGCTTTAAGAAATGAAGCAAAGCAAAATAAAGATTATCAATTATCTGATCAAATTAGAGATGAATTATTAGCTAAAGGTATTAAATTAGTTGATACTAGAGAAGGAACTTCATTTGAAATTATAAAATAAAGGAGGATTTAAATGATAGTATTAAGAATTCTATTACTAATTGTTATTTTAGGTATTATTATTTTAGTCCATGAATTTGGTCATTTCTTCTTTGCTAAATTATTTAAAGTTCATATTTATGAATTTTCTATTGGTATGGGACCAGTAATATTTAGTAAAAAAGGTAAAGATAATATTAAATATAATTTACGTGCTTTACCAATTGGTGGTTTTGTTGCTATGGCTGGTGAAGTGTATGAAGATGATGATAAAGTAGCAAAGGAACGCCTGTTATGTAATCGCCCTTGGTTACAAAGATTTATGATTTTAGTTGCTGGGGTTATGAATAACTTCATTCTAGCCATTGTCATTTTATTTGTAATTGGTTGCTTCTTTGGTGGGGCTATAACTAAACCAGTAGTTAATGATGTGGTTGAAGGTTATCCAGCAATTGACGCAGGATTAAAAAAAGGTGATACGATTATAAGTATTAATGGTTATCGTATCAATAACTGGGATAAAGCCCAATTAGTATTATTATTTAAAGACAAAGATAATAAATATGTCTTTAAAGTAAAAGGTCAAGATGGCAAAAAGCGTACCATTAAAATAACTCCAAAAGTTGAAAAAGATGAAGATGGTAATAAAGTTAATAAGTTTGGTATTGAAGTTAAGAATACTCCAAAATACGGCTTTATTAATGGTATTAAATATGCTTTCTTAAAGTTTGTATCAATTTATGAAACTATGTTCTTAACTTTATTTGGTTTATTTACCAGAAAAATTTCAATTAATGCTTTATCTGGCCCAGTAGGAATGTATAAAGTAGTTGGTGAATCACTTAAATATGGTTTCATTAATGTGGTTTATTTAACGGCTTTCTTAAGTATTAATGTTGGCTTTATTAATATCTTACCATTCCCAGCTTTTGATGGTGGTCATGTGTTATTTATGATTATCGAAAAGCTTAAAGGTAGTCCTGTTAATCAAAAGTTAGAGAATACAATTCATACGATTGGTTTCTTTATTCTACTAGCTTTGATGTTATATATAACGGTATTAGATATTTTTAGATTGTTTTAAAAGTGCTTCGGCACTTTTTTATTTTTTTAATAAAATAATCTTTACAAACAATCTAAAATTTAGTAAACTTTAATTAGGATAGATGAAGGTGCTAAGGATATGAACAATAACAATCGTCTTATATTAAAGTATTGTCGTAATTTTCATAAAATAGTAAATTTCGAATATTATGAAGAAGATTATATTTCTGAAAAAATTATTAGCGTATACGAAGATTTTATCTTTAAAGTAGATGTTAATAATACTGAGGAATTAAAAAAAGCGGTTGAATTAGATTATGTTATTAATCGTTATATTGATGATTATCTATTCCGTAAAAATATGAAGAGTCAATTATTATTAGTTCGTATTAAAAAATCTTGTGACAATATCTTAAAAGTTATTGTTGATAGTATCATTCATATTTTTGTTAAATATCAAGAAGAAACAACTCGTAAAATATACATTTCAAAGTGGATTTAATTCACTTTTTTTAAATTAATTATAAAGTAGGTGATTAAATGAAGAAAAATGGATTTATGTCAATGTCTTTGATATATGCCTTTTTTATTGTGTTTGTAGCGATTATGCTTTCGTTGTTACTTACTTATACTAATGATCGTATTTTAGGAAATCGTATATCTAAAGATATTATTGAAACCCAAGATAAAAATAGTTTAGCTAAATGTAGCTATGCTGCCAATGAAACCATCTTAAGTAAAAGTACTACTTTTGCTTACTTAGATGAAACTACTCAAGATCAAACTATGACAACTACGATTAGTAATAGTATTAAATTGATTTGCCCAGGTTTTTATAAAATAACGGTTAAATCAAGAAAAGGGGAAGACTCTACATCTGGTAAAACTGGTGGTAAAGGTGGCATTGCGCAAGCGATATTTTATTTTAATTCCCAAACTTTAGTCCAATATGCGGTTGGGGCTCAAACTTATATCCGTTTATATGAAAACGATGGTTATATTGATCCTTTATTTACGACTAAAGGTAATGATGCAACGACTTCGGCTAATGGTTCTAATGGTTCTAAAACGGTATTAAAAAGAGACTATATTTTAGAAGCAAGCTTAAGTACTAATAATACAACTACTTCACAAGTTCTAATTGTATACCTAGGTGAACAAATCTAAAAAATGTTGATTATGATAACTCTTAGTGCTATAATACTTTATAGTTGATTTGAAGGGAGGGAAAATAATGACAAAAGTTGAAGTAACTAACGGTAATATTGATGGTGCTTTAAAACGTTTTAAAGTAAAAGTTGCTCGTAGTGGTGTCCCTTCTGAATTAAAGAAAAGAAAGCATTATGAAAAACCTGGAGTAAGAAGAAGAGAAGCAAAAAAAGAAATGATTCGTAATGCAAGACGTGCTGCTAGAAAGAATCGTTAATAACAGACATACGTCTGTTTTTTTATGCATAAATTTCATTAGGTGATATAAATGCTTCAAGGAATAAAAGATTCATTAAAAGATCTAGATGCAATTATCAATGTTTATCAAAACGAAATTAATGTGAATAATAAAGCTAATTTAATAACTATTTCTGATGAATTAATAAGTTTATTTTATCAAAATAAGTTTATAACTATCAAAGGTAGTAAATTAAAAATAACTGAACTATCGAATATTACGAAGATCATTGGTAATATTAAAGAATTAACCTATGAAGTCAAATAGTTATTTAATTAAAGTTGATCTAGACTATTATGAATTTATTAAAAAAGTTAATTATTATCATCTTAATCTTAAAGTTAAGAATAAAGATACTTATTTAATTGATCAAGCAGAATATAAACGTTTAATAAAGTTAATGCCTTATCTAAAAACTACCATTTTAAGAGATACTACTAAAAGCGGTTTATATACATATTTAAAAAAACATTTAGTAATAATATTATTATTACTTTCTTTTATATTAAGTTATTTTATAACGACCAATTTAATTGTTAAAGTGCATATTAAGACTAGTGATACCTTACTTAAAAATAACGTTAAAGTTAGTTTAAAAAATCATGGTATTAATGCTTTTACTTTTAAAAAAGATTATCAAACCATTAACAAAATAAAAAAAGCATTACTAGTTGAATATCAAGATGAGATTGAATGGTTAGAGATTAAAAGAATTGGTATGACTTATGAAGTGGATATTGTTAAAAGAGTTAATCGTACTTCCAGTATTGAAGATGAATATTGTAATATCTATGCTAGCAGCGAAGGCCTAATTAGAAGAGTAATTTATGAACATGGAATCTTACAAGTAAACCTTAATGATTTAGTTAAAAAAGATGAGTTATTAATTAGTGGTAAAATTTTAAAAGGGGAAGAACTTAAAGCCTATGTATGTGCAACGGGTAAGGTATATGCCGAAGTATGGTATCAAATAACGTTATCAATTCCTCGTTATAAAAATATCAAAATTACTAAACCTAATCATAATTTATGTTTTAAAAATAAGTGTTTATTTAAAAATAAAATAATATATCAAAAAAGTTATTTTTCGGAAAATGAACTTAATAACCTGGCAAATCAGTTAATAAAAGATAAACTAGATATTAAGTTTAATAAAGATTATACAATATTACATCAAAATGTTTTGAAAAAAGCACTAAATGATAGTACAATTAATGTGGTAGTATTCGTTAGCATCGAAACTGATATTGCTAAAAAAGTTGTAGAAAAGAAGGAGTAAATATGTTTTTAGATACCATTCGTAATGTTTATGAAAATGCCTGGCCAATGTTAGCAATCTTTTTATCAATTATTGTTATTGTTCGTCTAGTGTATTTATTTACTAATCATAAAAGAATTGTAATTCATCAAGAAATATTAGACTTCTTATTTTTAGTATATATATTAATTTTATTTGAATTATTAATATCAACTGAATCGGCTTCGCATGGAATAAATTTAGTACCATTTAAAGAGATTACTAGATATAAGTTTATGAGCGATTTATTTATCTATAATGTTATTGGTAATATAATTTTATTTATTCCTTTTGGATTCTTTGTATCAAGATATTGTAAGTTAAAAAACTTTATATATATCTTCTTTATGTCAGGAATTATTAGTTTTATTATTGAACGTGTTCAATTACGTATTGGTAGATCATTTGATATTGATGATATTATTTTAAATGTTTTAGGTGGTTTAATTGGTTACTTTATTTATATTGGTTTAACTAAAGTAAAAAAACATTTACCAAAATTTTTAGACAATAATTTATTTTATGGTATAATAAGCGTTGTTATTTTAATTTTAGTAAGTTATTTATTCTTTCATTTTATTGGATTAGGGTGGTTTTAATGGATAACTATGATATTGTAAATAACTATGGTTATGATAAAGATTATAGTTATTTAAATGATGTTATTAAAAATACATTAACGCATGAACATGTTGATAATGCAGTATTTTCAATAATCTTTGTTGATGAAGCAGAGATTCAAAAAATTAATAAAGAATATCGTGGCATTGACCGTGTTACGGATGTTATCTCGTTTGCATTTGAAGATAATGAAGATATTGCTTACGAAGATTTTCGTGTTCTAGGTGATATTTATATATGTATCCCAAGAATGCAAGAACAAGCGGCATCATACGGACATAGCGAAAAAAGAGAATTAGCTTTCTTAACATGTCATGGACTATTACATTTACTTGGTTATGATCATCAAACCAAAAAAGAAGAAGAAATAATGTTTGGATTACAGGAGTTGATTTTAAATGGCACAAATATCACGCGATGAAATTAAGAAAAAAGGAATAATGCGTTTCTTAAGAACGTTTAAGTTTTCCTATGAAGGTTTAAAATATGCTTATGCTAATGAACAAAGTATGTTAACGCACCTTATTTTAACCATTATCACGGTTATTATTGGTTTTATTTTCCATATTACATTATATGAATGGTTAATTATTTCCATTTGTTTAACGGTTATTTTAGCATTTGAACTTATTAATACTGCTATTGAAGCAGCAGTCGATTTAGTTACCTTAGAGATTCATCCGTTAGCAAAGATTGCTAAAGACTGTGGTAGCGCAGCTACGGGAGTATCTTCAATTATGGCAGCAATTATTATTTTTATTATTTTCTTACCATACATCTTAGCGTTATTTTAGAGGTAGTACATGCGTAGTGGATTTGTAAGTATTATTGGTCGACCTAATGTTGGTAAATCAACATTATTAAACCAAATTATTAATGAACATGTAGCGATTACTTCTAATAAAGCTGGAACAACTAGAAATATTATTGAAGGTATCTATAATGAAGAAGATATCCAAATTGTCTTTGTTGATACCCCAGGTATTCATAAACCAATTACGAAGTTGGGTAAAGTATTAAATAAACAAGCTTCCTCATTAACTAAAGATGTTGATGCAATTTTATTTGTAATTGATGCTTATGCAGGTTTAGGTACTGGTGATAAATATATTTTAGAAACTTTAAAAAGTAATGATATTCCCATTATTTTAGTTTTAAATAAAATTGATATGTTAAATGAAGCCACTTTATTACAAAGAATAAATGAATATAAAGATATTTATCCATTTAGTGAAATAGTGCCAATAAGCGCTAAAACCAAAGATAATGTTGCTCATTTAATTGAAGTAGTTAAAGGCTATTTAAAAGATAATGTTAAATATTTTGATGATGGTTATTTTACCTCTTCATCTAAATATTTTATGGTTAGTGAGTATGTAAGAGAAAAATTGTTAGAAAGAACGGAAGAAGAAATTCCGCATAGTATTACTTGTCTAACGACTAAATTTGAAGAACAAAAAGATATTATTAATATCAATGTTGATATTATTGTTGATCGTGATAGTATTAAAAAAATTGTTATAGGTAAAAATGGTGAACGATTAAAAGAAGTAGGTATCTTATCAAGACGTGATATGGAAAAACTATTAGGTAAAAAAGTTTACTTAGAATTATATGTTAAAACCATTAAAAACTGGCGTGATAAAGAAAGATACTTTAATGAACTAGGATTTAAAGATTTTTAAAAAATGCATAATATTTTCATAATTAACCCAATATATTATTGTAAGGGTGATAATTATGACAAAACAAGAAGCATGGGAAATGTTTAAAAAGACCGGAAAAATAGATTATTATTTAGAATATAAACGTAAGAAGTAGGTTAAGATGATTAGCAAAGTAGAAGGATTTATCGTAAGTGAAACGCCTTATGGCGATAGTTCAAAAATAATTCATGTTTTAACTAAAGAACATGGTGTTATTGGTATTATGGCGAAAGGCTCAAAGAGCCTTAAAAGTAAGAATCGCGCCACTACTTTAAAGTTTACTTATGGTATCTTTAATATTTATTATAAAGAAAATAAATTATCTACTTTAATCGACGTGGAAGTAATTGATGAACTGGCTAATATTAAAAATGATATTACATTAATTAGTTATCTAAATTACTTAACTGAATTAACTACCCAAGTTGCTAAGCAAAGCATTGATGAAGATATTTATGATATTTTTATTAATGCGGTATTATTAATAAATAAGAATCTTAATCCCATGGTAATTACTAATATTGTCGAAATTAAATATTTAAAATATTTAGGAGTATTCCTAAATTTAGACAATTGTTATAAATGTGGTTCCAATAAAGATATTGTCACCATTAGTTTTAATTATGGCGGTCTAATCTGTAAGGAATGTTACCATGATGAAGAGATTGTTGATTTAAAGATGATTAAGATATTAAGAAACTATTTATATATCGATTTAGCCAAAATATCTAAAATTGATTTAGACGAAACGATAGTTAAAAAGATTAACTTATTTATTGATTTATATTATGAACAATATACTGGTTTATATTTACAAAGTAAAAAATTTTTAAAGACGATAATTGACTAAAATTATTAGTCTTTTTTTTATATTTGTGATAAAATAATAACCGAGGTGGGGTTAATGAAGCTATTTATAAGTTCAAGATTACCTGATTCCCTAGATCAAGAATATGTTGCATTAATGTATGATCATGGTCATGAATTATATACGGATTTAGAAACGTTAGAAGGCAATATGACAATGTTTGAAGAATTAATTTATAATCATGTTTGTGGTACATGTAATGGTTCCGGGTTAGTAGATGTATCAGTTGAAGATATAACTTATACGCAAACTTGTCCTGATTGTCACGGGAAAGGGGTACATTTTAAGATTAATTTAATAACTCCACAAGATCCACAAGATATCGTATTAGACGATATTATTATGGATAATATCACTATTTTTTCAACTAATGGTGAAGTATTAACTGATGAGTTAATTATCAAACTATGTGAAGGCATGTATATTAATAGTGGTGAAAATGAGTACAATATTGATACTTCGGATATGAAGTTAATATTAGGATATAAAGATAAAAAGAAGGATATGATTAAAAATGGCTAAAAATATGGAAGAACTAGTTAATTTTTGTAAGCAATATGGTTTTATATTTCAAGGTAGTGAAATTTATGGCGGTTTAGCTAATACTTGGGATTACGGACCATTAGGTTCAAGATTAAAAAATACCATTAAAGATTGCTGGCGTAAAAGATTTATTCAAGAAAGAAATAATGCTTATGAATTAGATGCCGATATTTTAATGCATCCAAGAGTTTGGGAAGCATCTGGACATGTATCAGGATTTTCTGATCCGCTAGCTGATTGTAAAGAATGTAAGACTAGACATCGCGTTGATAATCTAATTAATGATTTTTCTAATTCAACAATTGGTGATGGTATGACTCAAGAAGAAATGATGAATTATATCAAAGAAAATAAAGTACCATGTCCTAAATGTGGTAAATCTAATTTTACGGATATTCGTCAATTCAATTTAATGTTTGAAACTAACCGTGGTGTTATTAAAGATGATAAAAGTATTGTTTATTTAAGACCAGAAAATGCTCAAGGTGAATATGTAAACTTTTTGAACGTTCAAAGAACAATGCGTGCTAAATTACCATTCTCAATTGGTCAAATTGGAAAAGCATTTAGAAATGAAATTACTCCAGGTAATTTTACTTTTAGAACAATTGAATTTGAACAAATGGAATATCAAACATTCTGTAAAGAAGGTATGGATGATGAATTATATGCTTACTTTAAAGAATATGGTAAAAAATTCTTTATGGATTTAGGTTTACCAGAAAACAAATTAAGATATCATGATCATGAAAAATTAGTATTCTATGCTAAAGAAGCTTGTGATATTGAATATCAATTTAACTTTGGTTGGGGAGAAATAAATGGTACACACAATCGTACTAATTATGATTTAACGCGTCATACGGAATATTCTGGTGTTAAACAAGAATATTTGGATCCAGAAACTAATGAAAAATATATTCCATATATTATTGAATCAACATATGGTCTAGATCGTACTGTTCTTGCGGTTTTAGATGAAGCTTTAACCGAAGAGGCATTACCAAATGGTGATACTCGAACCCTTTTAAAATTAAAGCCATTCTTAGCTCCATATAAGATTGCTGTTTTACCACTTATTAAGAAAAACCATAGTGAAAAAGCACTAGATATTTATAACATGTTAAATAAAGTATATATGACTACCTATGATGAAACAGCTAACATTGGTAAAAGATATCGTCGTCAAGATGCAATTGGTACACCATATTGTATAACTATTGATGATGAAACTATTAATAATAATACGGTTACATTAAGAGACCGTGATACCATGGAACAAATTACTTTAAATGTTGATGAATTATTAAATTATTTTGCTGATAAATTTAACTTTTAAAAACTAAATCATTGATTTAGTTTTTTATTGTATTTAAATTAATTAATTGATATAATGGAAATAGATTTATAAAGATATCAAAGGGAGGATAAAAAATGGCAAAGAAGTCTGGATTTATCAAGAATTTATTTAATGGATCTGAAGAAGATGGTACTATTGAAGATGAATTTTATAATGAAATAGAAACGAAAAAAGGTGAGGTTGACCCTGGTAACAAAATGATTTTAATTGAACCTCGTGCTTTTTCAGAAAGTCAACAAATAGCAAATTATTTAAAAAACCGTAATAGTGTTGTGGTTAACTTAAAAAGAGTTACATCAGATCAAGCAAAAAGAATTATTGATTTCTTATCTGGTTGTATTTATGCAATTGGTGGAACCATGCAAAAAGTTGGTGTAGGAATTTATTTATGTGCACCTAAAAATATTTGCGTTGATGGTGAAATTTCTGAAGAAAAAGGGAAAGATAGCGAAGAAGAAGATTGGTAGATTAATTACTTGTTAAGGAAGGAAGTGAAACGTGAAAACATTTAAAACTAGCTTAAGCGGTTATAATAAAAATGAAGTTAAAGAATTTGTTAATGAAGTAACTTATAAATATGAAAATTTATTAACTGCATATAAAGCATTACAAAAAGAATTAGAACTTAAGAATAAAGAAATGGAACGTTACACTAATATTGAAGCTTCCTTACAAAAAGCAATTATTGTTGCTGAAGAAACTACTAATCAAATGAAAAAATTAGCTAAAGATGAAGGTGCATCAATTGTTAATGATGCGAAGAAAAATGCCTCACGTATTATTAATGATGCCTTAATTAAAGCTGATCACATTGAAAAAGATAGCATTGAATTAAAACGTAAGATTAAAGAATATAAACGTAAAATCAAAGAAATCATGAAAGAACAATTACAACTAATGGATGAAATCGATGATTATACTGATTTATATTAAAGATGTTTGTTTTTAATAAAGAGTCTTAACAATTTTGTTAGGGCTCTTTTTTCAATTCGGGAAACATAACTTCGCGAAATATTTAATTCATTAGCTATTTCTTTTTGGGTTTTAGGTACCTTGTTATTTAAGCCATATCTTTTAATTAAGATATTTTTCTCTTTATTATTTAAGTTATTAAAATACTTCTTAATTAATTTTACATAATTCTTATTTGCCACTTCTTCTTCAATCGATGTTTTATCATCTTTAATGATTTCTATTAAAGTAATTTCATTACCATCTTTATCAAAACCAATCGCATCATTTAAACTAATAACATTTAAGTTTTTCTTGTTTTGACGATAGAACATTAAGATTTCGTTTTGAATACAACGGGCTGCATAAGTGGTGATTTTTACTTTTTTGTTATATTCGTAAGTATCTATTCCTTTAATTAAACCAATGGTTCCAATACTAATTAAATCATCTAATTCACTATCATTAGTAGCAATTTTTTTAGCAATATGGGCGACTAATCGTAAATTATGTTCAATTAAAATATCACGAGCTTCGCTATTACCTTGACGCATTAATAAAATATATTTTTCTTCATCTTCTTTCGATAACGGCTCTTTAAAAGATGTATTGGAATAAGTTCCAGCAAATATTAATAAACTTTTTAATATATTTAATAAAAACATATCTAACTCCTTAATAAATATTATTTAAAAAAATAATATTTAATGATATAATTTTGTTAGGTGATAAGATGAAGAAGTTAAGTTATTTATTATTATTTGTTGCATCAATGTTTATCTTTAATATAACCGTTTTTGCCAATGATGTAGATTATACGATTAAAGGTTATTATGTTGATAGTAATATTGATGTTGCTGGGTCATTACATGTTAAAGAAATTATCGTTATGAAAGGTAGTTTCAATGGTTATGAACGTGATATTAAAATTAAAAGTCATGGGACATGGAGTGAAGGAGATCCGGTTAACTTTGAAGAATCCGCTATTTATAATGGTTTTACTTTAACGAATATAAAAGTTAGTGGTGCCAATATATCAAGAGATGAAAATAACTTTGACTTATTTACTAATAAAAATTTTATGCCATTTACGCATGTAAATACGGCAAGTGTTGGTAATAATGCTTTATTTACGGTAGCAAGTATTGGTGATGAGCAAAAAAATATCCGTATGTATCATCCTAATAGTTCGGGTTTATATGCTTTTTTAATAGAATATACTGTTACTAATGTGGTGGTATTACATAATGATATTGCTGAATTCTATTGGAACTATATTGGTTCAGAATTTAGTGATACCTTAAATAATGTTGAAGTAAGAGTACGTCTTCCACATTCAGATACTTCTGAAGATTTCCGTTTCTGGGCGCATGGTGAATTAACTGGTGAGAGTCATGCTTATGTTGATGAAAATAATGAAAACATTGGGGTTATTGCTACCGCTAGTAAAATCCGCGCTAATAAAGTAATGGATATTCGTATGACATTTAATAAAGATATTATTAGTGTTCAAGAATTTTTAAAAAAGAGTGGTGTAGATGCAACTGATGAAATTTTAAAAATAGAAAAGAAACGTGCTGATGATGCTAATCGTCGTCGTTTTATAGCTAAAATAGCTAATTTATTCTTATTCTTAATTGATGTTTTCTATATCATTTCGTTATTCTTCTTAACAATTTATTTGTTCTTCAAATTAGATAAAGAATATAAAGCTCAGTTTGATCAAGATTATTATCGTGATTTCTTAGATCATTATCAACCAGAAGAATTAAATTATTTAATGAATCGAGTTATTGATAATAATGCTTTTTCGGCATCATTCTTAAACTTAATTTATAAGCATAAGATTGAAATTATTCCAACCGCTGATGAAAAAGATACCGCTTTTAAAATTGTTAGTCGTGAAGGTTTAACTACTCCTGAATCAATGTTAGTAAATTTATTATTTGATAAAGTTGGTGATGGTGATGCCTTTACCTTAAAATTATTAAAGAAGTATACAAAGAATTCTTCTAAAGCTCAAACTTTTGCTTCTAAATTTGCTAGTTGGAAAAGAGTAGTATTAAGTGAAGCCAAGAAGAAAAATATTTATGAAAAATATAGTGGTATTAGAACCCTTTGTATTTTACTAGCAATATTTGGCTTAATGATTAACTTCTTTGCTTTTGTCTTAGAAATGCAATTAATTTTAACTGTTGTATGTGGTATTTTTGGAGTTATCTTTATTATCTATGCATCAAGCTTTACTAGACGTACTAAAGAAGCTAACGAAGACTATGCTAAAGCTAAAGCATCTAAACGCTTCTTAAATGATTTTGGTTCATTTAAAGGTCAAGATATTCCTGATGTTAAATTATGGGATAAATACTTAGTATATGCAACTGCCTTTGGTATTGCTAATAAAGTAGAAAAGAATATGACTAAGTTATTAAAAGATCAAGATCTTAATAATCTTGATACAAGTTATTTAACAACTAACCATTTATTATTTGTTAATAATAGTTTAAATATGAATCATGCAATTCAATCTTCAATTTCAAGTAGTATTGCATCAGCCGTATCTTCTGCGGTTGCATCTAGTGTATCTTCATCATCTTCTGGCTCTGGTGGCGGGTTCTCATCCGGCGGCGGAGGCGGCCATGGTTTTTAAAAGTAACAATTCGTTACTTTTTTAATTCGAGGGATATATGAAAGAATTAAAAGAATTTATTGATTATTTAAAAAACAATTTAAATTATAGTGACTTAACAATTAAGAATTATGAGCGTGATATTAACGGCTATTTTGAATATTTAGAAGCTAAAGACGTTAATTATCAAACAATTGATAAGAATGATGTAATTGCTTATTTAAAGTTTTTAGATGAATGTAAATTAAGTAATGCCACTATTTCACGTACTTTAAGTAGTTTAAGAACATTCTATAATTATTTAGTAAATCATGGAATTGTAGATACTAATCCTTTTAATCGTATTGCTAATCCGAAAAAAGAGAAGAAACTGCCAACATATTTATATGAAGATGAAATTCGTGATATTTTAGATAACTTAAGTGATAGTGATCACTTAAAAAGAAGGAACCGTTTAATAATGGAACTATTTTATTCAACCGGAATGCGTTTAAGTGAATTATCTAATATTAAATTAAACGATATTAATGGTGATGAAATAAAAGTATTAGGTAAGGGTAGTAAAGAACGTATTGTTTATTTAGATAAAGTTGCTAATAGTTTATTAAAAGAATATTTAAAAAGTGATCGAACTTTATTTAATCCTCAAGAGAATTATTTAATTCTTAATAAAGATGGCAAGAAATTATCTAACCGTAGTATTGAAAATATTGTTAAAGAAATAATTAGGGAAGCATCAATAAAAAAACACGTAACTCCCCATACGATTCGTCATACTTTTGCTACTCATTTATTGAATAATGGGTGTGATTTAAAAGTTGTTCAAGAACTACTTGGCCACGAATCGTTATCAACTACTCAAATCTATACTCATGTTTCTAATGAACGTATTAAAGAAGTATATAATAATGCATTTAAAAGGTAAAGAAAATGTAAAATTGTGTAAAATCATACACTCTTTATTGCAGGATTATATTTAGATGTTATAATAAGTAAGATGACAAAAAAAGAAAGGTGATATTATGACTAAATATGTATATCTATTTACAGAAGGTAATGCCGATATGCGTAATTTACTTGGTGGAAAAGGTGCTAACTTAGCTGAAATGACTAACATTGGTCTTCCTGTACCTCAAGGTTTTACAATTACTACTGAAGCATGTACAAAGTACTATGAAGATGGTAGAGAAATTAATGATGAAATTCAATCACAAATTAATGAATACATCACTAAGATGGAAGAAATTACTGGAAAGAAATTTGGCGATTTAGAAAATCCATTATTAGTATCAGTTAGATCTGGTGCAAGAGCATCAATGCCTGGTATGATGGATACAATTCTTAACTTAGGTTTAAATGAAGACGTAGTTAACGTTTTAGCACAAAAATCTAATAATCCAAGATGGGCTTGGGATTGCTATCGTCGTTTTATTCAAATGTATTCTGACGTTGTTATGGAAGTTGGAAAGAAATACTTTGAAGAATTAATCGATAAAATGAAGGCTGAAAAAGGCGTTAAACAAGACGTTGAATTAACAGCTGAAGATTTAAAAGAATTAGCTAACCAATTTAAAGCTGAATATAAAGAAAAAATAGGTAGTGATTTCCCTAATGATCCAAAAGAACAATTAATGGGAGCTATTAAAGCGGTATTCCGTTCTTGGGATAATCCTCGTGCTAATGTTTACAGAAGAGATAATGATATTCCTTATTCTTGGGGTACTGCTGTAAACGTACAATCAATGGCTTTTGGTAATATGGGTGATGATTGTGGTACTGGTGTTGCATTTACTCGTGACCCAGGTACTGGTGAAAAAGGTTTATTTGGTGAATTCTTAACTAACGCTCAAGGTGAAGACGTTGTTGCTGGAGTTAGAACACCAATGAAGATTGCTGAAATGGAAGAAAAATTCCCAGAAGCATTTGAACAATTCAAAAATGTATGTAAAACGTTAGAAGAACATTATCGTGATATGCAAGATATGGAATTTACTGTTGAACATGGTAAACTTTATATGTTACAAACAAGAAACGGTAAACGTACTGCTAAAGCTGCATTAAAAATTGCTTGTGATTTAGTAGATGAAGGTATGCGTACTGAAGAAGAAGCTGTATTAATGATTGATCCAAGAAACTTAGATACATTATTACATCCTCAATTCGATGCTACTGCACTAAAAGAGGCTACTGTTTTAGGTAAAGGTTTAGGTGCATCTCCAGGTGCTGCTTGTGGTAAAATCGTATTTACTGCTGAAGATGCAGAGGCTTGGGCTAGCCGTGGTGAAAAAGTTGTATTAGTTCGTCTTGAAACTTCTCCAGAAGATATTACTGGTATGAAAGTTGCTCAAGGTATCTTAACTGTACGTGGTGGTATGACATCTCACGCTGCTGTAGTTGCTCGTGGTATGGGTACTTGCTGTGTATCTGGTTGTGGCGACATTATTATGGATGAAGCTAATAAACAATTTAGTCTAGCTGGTGTTACTTTCCATGAAGGTGATGAAATTTCTATCGATGGTACAACTGGTAATATTTATCAAGGTTTAATTAAAACCGTTGATGCTACGATTGCTGGTGAATTTGGTCGTGTTATGGCATGGGCTGATAAATATCGTAGATTAAAAGTTAGAACTAATGCTGATACACCAAGAGATGCTAAAAAAGCTCATGAATTAGGTGCTGAAGGTATTGGTTTATGTCGTACAGAACACATGTTCTTTGAAGAAGATAGAATTGCTGCTTTCCGTGAAATGATTTGTGCTGACACTGTTGAAGAACGCGAAGCTGCTCTTGATAAGATTTTACCTTATCAACAATCTGACTTCGAACAATTATATGAAGCATTAGAAGGTGACTCAGTTACTATTCGTTACTTAGATCCACCTCTACATGAATTCGTACCTACTGAAGAAGCTGATATTGAAAAATTAGCTGCTGCTCAAGGTAAGAGTGTTGAATATATTAAAAATTTAATTACTTCATTACATGAAGTTAACCCAATGATGGGTCATAGAGGATGCCGTTTAGCAGTTACTTATCCAGAAATTGCTAAAATGCAAACTAAAGCTGTTATTCGTGCAGCAATCAATGTTAAGAAGAATCATCCAGATTGGAATGTAGTTCCAGAAATTATGATTCCACTTGTATGTGAAATTAAAGAATTAAAATATGTTAAAGATGTAGTAGTTAATACTGCTGATGAAGAAATTAAAAATGCTGGTGTTGAATTAAAATACCAAGTTGGTACAATGATTGAAATTCCTCGTGCTGCTTTAACTGCCGATGAAATTGCTACACAAGCTGACTTCTTCTGCTTCGGTACTAACGATTTAACACAAATGACATTTGGTTTCTCAAGAGATGATGCTGGTAAATTCTTAGGTGCTTACTATGATACTAAGATTTTCGAAAATGATCCATTTGCTAAATTAGACCAAACTGGTGTTGGTAAATTAATGAAAATGGCTATCGAATTAGGTAAACCAGTTAATCCAAATTTACATGTTGGTATCTGTGGTGAACATGGTGGCGATCCTTCTTCTGTAGAATTCTGTCATAATATCGGACTTGATTATGTATCTTGTTCTCCATTCAGAGTTCCAATTGCAAGACTTGCTGCTGCACAAGCTGCAATTAAAGCAAATGAGAATAAATAAAAACTAAATACAAAGACTAAGTATCACACAACTTAGTCTTTTTTGTGTTATAATAAGTCACATGGGTGGTTTTATGGAACGAATAGATTTAAAAAACAAATTCTTTCACAGCATATTAACAGGTAGTTCTTTTTATGAATCACCTGATAATAAACTTGCTATAGAAAAACTAGAAAGTATATTACAAAGTAATAAATTATATTCAAGAAAATCCTTGCTGGATAATGATTATCTTGAAAAATATATACCTTTTAGTTATGATATTTTTTATAACGAACCAACTGAAATTTGTTTAGCTGCTTATCCAAATATTGGAGAGTATAGCTTTATACGTGAAGGGAACTCTATAATAGACGCATACTATTATTTTGTTAAAAGTGATAAAAGAATGTGTTTAATATTTGATAATCAAATATTAAATGATTATCAGATAAGAAAAGGGAAACTACATAATGAATATTATTTGACAGGTGACTTAGATATTAGTAAATATTTAGTAGGTATTGGCCATGCAGGGTTAGAAATAAGAAAAAATTTGTTGATTCTATATTACTATTTTAAATATTATAATAATGAAATTAGTTTAGATGATTTTTTAGTAAATACTGGTGAAGGTGTTGCTTCTTATAAACGTGATTATTATGATTTAAATAATATAAAGAATATTGCAGAAATTATCGATTGCAGACCATGGGCAGAGTACTTGCTAAGTGATGGAAAAAGAAAAGTAGAGTTTGCATTAAATAGTGCTGAACACTATTTAGTGGAATATGATATTTATAATGCCCTAATAAATATTTCTGAAAAGTATAATGTTAAACTTTATGATGGCTGTGGAGTTTTAATACAGGACAGAAATAAAAGAATAGAAGAAATTAAAGAAATGATTAACTATGTATTACAACAGCTAGATGCCACAGAAGAAGATAGAACTAAATATTTAATGCAAAAAAAATATATATAATTTATAATTATTATTAATTAATATACTAAAATATTTTAGTCTTATTAATACCAAAGAATTGTTTAGTATATACTACTGTATTATAAGGGATGCTTAAGATGCTAAAAAGTGTTCAAAATAGTGCAAATTTCACTATCCCGAATGGAGCAGTTGTACAAGCTGCAATTAAAGCAAAGAAGAATAATTAATAACTACAAAAATTAAGTTGGAAATATACTTAATTTTTTATTGATTTGTATGTTGCATATATGCTACAATATATATGAGGTAATGATTATGAAAAATATAAGTACTGAAATAATAAATGATAACGAGTTTGATTTAATATGTGAATATATAAAATTAAGAAATAAATCAAATATTAGTCAATCTGAATTAGCAAAGAGAGTTGGTATAGCTAGATCAACAGTTGCAAGAATGGAAAAAAATTTACATTCGATATCACTTGGAACATTTACTAAACTATTAGAAGCAATGAATTATAAATTAGAAATAGTTGAAAAGGAGGATAGTAATGAACCAGGATAAAATGTATTTAATTAATAAATTATTTAATGATAAAACTATAAGAACAGTATGGGATAAAGATGAAGAAAAATATTATGTAAGTGTTACAGATGTTGTGGGAGCAGTTTCAGAAAGTAAAGATGGTAGAAAGTATTGGAATAAGTTAAAACAGCGTTTAAAAGAAGAAGGAAATGAGTCGGTGACAAATTGTCACCAACTGAAATTAAAATCTTCAGATGGTAAATATTATGCAACTGATGTTGTTGATATTGAAGGAATGTTTAGACTTATTGAATCAGTACCAAGTAAGAATGCAGAACCTATTAAACAATGGCTAGCTAAATTAGGTAGTGAAAGAATTGATGAAGTATTTGATCCTTCAATAGCTACTCAAAGATCAATTGATTTATATCGAGCTAAAGGTTTTGATGAAAAATGGATTACCGAACGAATAAAAGGTATTCAAAATAGAAAAGAATTAACAGATGTATGGAAAGATGGAGGAATAACTGAACAAAAAGAATATGCGATCTTAACTAATGAAATATATAAAGAATGGGCTGGCATGAAAGCAAATGAATATAAAGAATTCAAAGGATTAAAAAAAGAAAATTTAAGAGATAATATGAGTCGTATAGAAGAACTCTTAACAGATTTAGGAGAAGAAGCTACTAAAGAATTAGCTAAAGAACATAAACCAAAAGGTTTAGAAGCAAATAAAAAAATAGCTAAGTTAGGTGGACATGCTGCCAAATCAGCAAGAGATGATTTAGAAAAAAATCTAGGAAGAACAGTAATAACATCTAATAACAATTTAAATTATAGGTATATAGATGATAATAGAAAAATAGAAAATAAGTAAAAAGTGAATAAATAAGTTGTTTTAGTCTATTTCGTTCCAAACCTTTATGAGGTACAAGCTGCAATCAAAGCAAAGAATAATTAATAGTTTAAGACTAGTTAAAACTAGTCTTTTTTGTTATAATCTTTTTAAAGCGGAGTGATGATTGTGAAAACGGTATCGGTTATTGGAAGCTTTAGAAAAGATAATCATTATTTAAAAGTTACTGAGGTTATTAATAAGCTTAAGTCAAATGATATTAATGTATTATCACCAGATGGTACGGAAGTTGTTGATAGTGTGGATGATTTTGTTATATTTGCTAGTGATGATAATAATCTAACTCCAAACGAAATTGAAGCTGCAACGTTAGAAAAAATTCTAGCATCTGACATTGTGTATGTATGTGATGTTGATGGTTATATTGGTCGTACTACTGCATATGAAATCGGATGTTGTGAAGTTAAAAATAAAGAAATATATTTTTTAGAATATCCAATGGACTTTGAAATTAATACTCCTGTAAACATTTTAGCTCCTGATACATTAGTAAAGCGTCTTACAAATAATTATAAAAAATAAAATAAAAACTAGGTAAAACTAGTCTTTTTTTGCTATAATTTTTATAGGTGACAATAATGAAAGTAAAAAACAATTATAATGAATGTTTAACAAATCTTGCATGTTCAATTAGAAAGTATTTTGATTTAGATTATAAACATAATACTATTGATTATATTGATAAGATTTTAGAAGAATATAAACCTAAAAATGTCGTAACTATTTTATGTGATGGAATGGGTTCTAATATTATGGATCGTATGCTTGATAAAGATGCCTTCTTAATAAAAAATCGTATTAAAACCATTACTACTGTTTTTCCGGCAACCACAACTGCAGCAACTACATCTATGACAACCGGGTTAAATCCTGTTGAAACCGGAATGATTGGTTGGGATATGTATTATAAAGATATTGATAAAACAATTATTGTATTTAAACATTATGATAAAGAAGATGCAAAACGCCAACCTTTAAAAGAAGCAAAAGACTATTATGATAAGCACATGATAGTAAAAACCATTAGTGAAGAGATCACTGAATCGGGTTTATATAAAGGTTATAATATATTACCGCTTGGTGAGAAATCTTATTCTAGTATAGATGATATGTATAATCAAATCGAAAAGTTATGTAATGAAGATGGTAAAAAATATATCTATGCTTATGATGAAGATCCTGATCATACAATGCATGAAATAGGTTGTGACAAACCAAAGATCAAAGCAATAATAGAAGATATTAATCAAAGGATTGAAACATTAAGTAGTAAGTTATCCGATACCATAATCTTGGTGGTAGCAGATCATGGCCATCATAATGTTAATAATTTATTTATAAAAGATTATCCTGATATTGAAGAATGTTTATTAAGAAATACATCAATCGAAGTAAGGGCAGTTAATTTCTTTATTAAACCGGATAAAAAAGAAATGTTTGAAGCCTTATTTAATAAATATTTTGGTAACGATTTTGATTTATATTCCAAAGAAGATGTTATTAATTCTAAGTTATTTGGCGATGGTCAAGAAAATGAAATATTTAGCGATGCATTAGGTGATTATTTAGCAATTGCTAAGACCGATAAAACTTTGTTATATAATGGTGATGAAGTTTTAAAATCACAACATGCTGGATATACTGATGATGAAATATTAGTGCCATTAATAGTGATTAAAACTAATAAGAGTTAATTATAAGACTAGAAACATCTAGTCTTTTTTATATTGTTATATTTCATTAATTATGATATAGTAAAAAACAATTTTGAGGGTGATACTATGGAGCAAATTGATTATCGAGATAAATTTTTTCACGGTATTTTAATAGATGAAGTTTGCCGTGATGATGTTGTTTATGAAAAGTTAGAAAACATCTTAAAAACCGGGGTATTATATAGTCGTGGTGCATTCAAAGATCATAATATTAGTAATGGTTATTTATCATACTCTTATGATCATTTTTGGAACCATGAAAATGAAGTTTGCCTAGCTGCGTATCCTGAGATTGGTAAATATAGTTTCAAAAATAAAGGCGGTATTGATGTTGATGCTTATTTATTGTTTGCTTGTAGAACGAGTTTAATTTTTAGTGATGAATTATTAAAAGATTATCAAGTACGAAAAGGTGCGTTAGATAATGAATATTATTTAACTGGCAATATCGATTTAAATAAATATTTAGTAGGTATTGGTCATCCAGGATTACATGTCAGAATGGAATTAAATATATTATATTATTATTTTAAATATTGTAATAATGAAATAACTTTGGATGAATTCTTATTAAGATCGGGCGAAGGCTTGGGAGCAAATCCGGATAAATATGATTTAAAAAAAATTCCTAATTCGGCTGAAGTTATTAACGAATGGGCGCGTTATACCCGCGATAAGATTGATGGTAAAAGGAAATTAGAATTAGAAGTTTATGATCCAGAATATTATTTATATGAGCAAGAATGGTATTCGCGTGTTAAAGAAATTGCTGATCGATATAATGTTAAATTATATGATAGTAACGGTATTTTCATTAAAGATAAAGATACTATGTTAAATGAAGTAAAAGAAATGATTGCTTATGTATTAGAAGAGTATTATAGAACTGATGAAGAACGACTAGCCTATAAAATTAAAAAGCTAGAAGCTCAAGGTGTTAAATATTATATCGAGTAAATGCTTTTGATAAGTATTCTTAATATGTTACAATGTAATTGTAACCAGGAGAATGAAAGTTATGGATGGCGATTAGATAATATAAAAATTAAAAACTAGATTAATCTAGTTTTTTTATGCTATAATCAAAATAGGTGGTAGTATGAAGAAATCAAGCAATTATTATCTTATCGCATTTTTAGTTATTGCATTATTATTATGCACTTTATTATTAGATTCAAGCTTAGGTTCAAGAATAGTTACGATAATTACAGTAGGAACAGCACTTTTAGGTGCAGTATCGGTATTAGTACAATATAAAAGAGATAAAAATATAAGTCAAGCAACATTTATTTTAGAGTATGCTAAATATTTTTATGAATTATCAAATGTTGAAGAAACCATGTTTTTATTGGATGAATATCGTAATGGTAATAAAGATGCTGTTAAAAAGATTAATTATAATGGAATTGTTAATTACTTAGTATGGTGTGAAGAGTTATCTTCTTTAATTCAAAGAGGAATATTAGATTTTGAAACAATTGATAATTTATTCTCATATAATTTCTTTTTAATTACCAATAATAAATATATTCAAGAAAAAGAATTAGTACCACAAGCTGAATTCTATAAAGGTGTTTATTATTTACATTATGCATGGACTAAATATAAGAAAAATACTAAACAAGCAATAATCAATGAAGAAGAATCATTAGATAAAGTTACCAATTATTTAACTAATGTAAAAAAAGGTAATTTTTATAATAAAAATATTTATTAATTATTAAAGGAGATATTAATTATGAATAACTTAGACTTTATGAGTAAATTTAAACCTGATACCAGATGTATTAAAGAGTTTAAATACTGGATTGTATGTATTAGAGGAAAGCAAAGAACTCTAGGTGATGCTGTTATTTTATTAAAAAGAGAAGTACCAAATGTTGGTGGTATGCTTCCTGAAGAAGGAGCAGAATTTACTGAAGTAGTTAAATGGTATGAAGATACTTGCATTAATAAATTTGGGGCAGTTAAGTTTAATTATGTTATTATGATGATGAAGGATTACTTTGTACATTATCATGCTTTTCCAAGATACGATCAAGATATAAGTATGTTTGATACTAAATGGCAAGATGAAGATTGGCCAGGTGCAGTAAATTTTAAAGAAGGCATCATTCTTGATGAAGAAAAATTATTAGCAATAAAAGATTATATGAAAGATTAATGATTCATGAAAGTAGATGCAAAAGTCTACTTTTTTTATGTTATAATAAAAGTGATAATAGATTAGGAGGCAAACATGGAAATATATGAAATCATCGGAATAAGTCTTGGCCTTGCAATGGATGCTTTTGCAGCATCAGTATGTAAGGGATTATCAATTAAAAAAATTGATTGGAAAAAAATAATTATTATTGTTCTTTATTTTAGTGTATTTCAAGCATTAATGCCTGTTTTAGGATATTTTTTTGGCACTACATTTAGTTCTTTTGTAGAAAAAGTTGATCATTATATTGTTTTTATATTATTATTAATAATTGGTGGAAAAATGATTTACGATGCTATTCTAAATAAAAAAGATAAAAAAAGTGATGGTATTAATTTTAAAGAAATGTTTTTATTAGCTATTGCTACAAGTATTGATGCATTAGCTGTTGGGGTAACTTTTGCTTTTTTAGAAATTAATTTATTATTAGCAATAACAATTATTGGTATAATTACTTTTATTTTATCAGGAATAGGGGTAGTAATTGGTAATAAGTTTGGTGGTAAATATCAAAATAAAGCTAAATTAGCCGGAGGAATTATTTTGATATTAATTGGTTTAAAAATATTATTACAACATTTAGGTATTCTGCCTTTTTAAAAAACTAGAGTAATCTAGTTTTTTTTGACACTTTGGTAAAAAAGTGGTACAATACCTACCAGTTTTAGGGGGATTTTTTATGGGGAGACCATTACAAACAATATATAAATATTTCTATGATTATTCTGAAGCAGAAATTGATAATGTAATAAAAAATTTACCTTTAGAAGATCGTATTATTATAAGAGATCGTTATGGTTATGATTTACATCGCCCTAGCACTTTAAAAACATGGAATGAAGAAAAACAAAAAATATTTTATAAATCTATTTTACCTAAAATAAAAAATATCCTAAAAAATCAATCAATTAATAAAATTGATAATCCCATCTTTATTGAACCTTTAGGATTACCATTAAAAGTAATTGAATTAATTAAAAAAGGTAAAAATAATAATGAAATATGTACTGAATTAAATATTGATATCAATCAATTATCAAGTATTTTATTAAATTTAAAAAATAGTGGTTTAACATTTTCTCGTCATTATTATTCTAATGGTACTATTAAATATCAAACTATTAATGATCATCTAAATATGATTGATATTAATACTTATAATCGTGAAAAAACCATTATTACGGATGTTAATGAAGATAAAATAAAATTATTAGTTATGGCTGATTTACATTTTGGAAATAGTTTAGAACGTTTAGATTTAATTGATCGTGCTTATAATTATTGTATAAATAATAAAATAAATACTATTCTTTGTTGCGGTGATTTGATTGATGGCTCTTATACTAAAGGAAGTCAAAGTATTTCAGATATTTATCATCAAATTGAACATTTTATTAAAGATTATCCATATGATAAAAATATTTTAACTTTCTGTGTTGGTGGCGATCATGATTTATGTGCTTTACATAAGCGTTCACTAAATATGGTTGAAATATTACAAAATTATCGTCATGATGTTATCATGTGTGGTTATAATAATGTTGGTATTATTATTAAAAATGATAGTATTGATTTATATCATCAAATATATGATCATAAATTATATCGTGAATTAAAAGCACCAATAGCTTTTCATGGTCATGCTCATAAATTTATCACTGATTGTTCTAATAAATTATTATTTGTATCGGTTCCATCAATATCAAATATTATGCAACCAATACCAAGTGTATTAGAAGTAACCTTATCATTTAATAGGGGTTTTATAAGTGATTGTACAATCAAAAATATTTGCTTTGATCCAAAAGAAATTGTGTTGAGTTCATCTTCTTATAAGCTATCAAGAAATATTGATAAGTCGATAACGATTGTTAAAAATGTCGAAGATTATAAAAAATATACTCTTATTGAAGATGTTAAAACTTTATCTAATAAAATGAACTAGAGTAATCTAGTTTTTTTATGTTATAATTTATTCAAGGAGTGTTTTTATGAAAAAAATAAGTTTAATTATATTAGTTTTATTTTCCTTATTTATTTTAACAGCTTGTGATAAAAAAGATAATCTTAAATCATCATCATCATTAAAAACAAATGAAGTAAGTAGTGATCCAAAAGATATTACTGCCGATGATGATGAAATAATTGATGATGAAATTATTGATTATGAAGATGAAGAAGACAATTATTATATCGCTGATGAAAAAGTTACAGTTGATGAAGTAATTAATTGTGATGGTTGTGTATATGCTTATTTTAGTGATGAAGGCGATCAAGCAAAAACTATTGGTTCAACATTGTCTTCTAGTGATTATACAACGGATATTAATAATTTAAAAACTGCTGGTGGTAAGCAAAGACATAATTTCTTTGGCTTAGTATTAAATGATAATAAGATCATAAGAGCTTATGCCTGTATTTTAAAAGATAGTAAAATTTATTGTATTGAAGGTTCTACTAATGGTGCTTATCATAACAGTAATGTTGCTATTTTAAGTCAAATATTTGGTGCTGAAGAATGTAAAACTATTTCAGCTGGTAATACCTATTGGTGCACTGATGGAAATTATAGTGGTGATTCGCAAACTAGTGGTTATACTAACTTACATTATGAAACTAGTTGCACTATTTATGGTGCTGATGCTAATACTGGTAAATTAATTTGTCATTAAAAATAATATTGTGTTAAAATAAATACTTGATTGGAGATGATTTCATGAATCCTTGGCAAATAATGGGAGTTTTAGCAATACCAATAAGTGATTCGGTTCATCCTTTAAAAGCAACTGAAGAATGGTGTCGTTGGTTAAATTATCTATCAAAAAGTGATGATGCAAAGTTTAATGAACTAAGTAATAAAACAGATTTTCTATTAACTAAAAATGATAGTAAATGGTTAGAACAAGTTAAATTAGAAAGAAGAATTGCTACTAAGCTTCGTCCTAAAAAAGAATTAACAAAAGAAGAAATTAAAGAAATTAATGCTTATTTTGAAAAAGCATCAATTGAAGAATTAATTAAAAGAAAACTTACTAAAGAAGAATATAAATCTGGTTTAATAGCTGCTAAAGATTTTCTTGCTAATCATACTGAAAGCGAAGCAAGAGATTGGTGTGCTTTAAAAATTAATAATTATAAATCATTAACTATGGTTGAATCGTTTATACTAAGAGAAATTCAAAAGCATCTGTATTTTTTATCTTTTAAAAAATTTGATGACGAAGTTAGATATCAATTAACTGCTAATAGAGCAATGCGTAATCGCTCGGAAAGTGCCGCTTTTTCATCAACAAGCGTTATTAAATAAAAGACTAGAGTAATCTAGCTTTTTTTATGATATAATGAATAAAGAGGTAACATTTATGAGAGAAACATTAATTAATAATTTTTTTAAGAATATTCAGTTAAAATGATTAATCAAGGTGGAATTGAATGTGCTGCTATTAGAAAGAGGATGTGATTAAATGAAGATTGCCATTATTTCTGATATTCATGCTAATTTAGAAGCTTTAACTAAAGTGTTAGCAGATATTAAAAGTCGCGGTATTGATAAAATTTATTGTTTAGGGGATATTATAGCTAAAGGAACCCATCAACAAGAATGTGTAGATTTAGTAAGAGCTAATTGTGAAGTAGTAATTAAAGGTAATTGTGAAGATTATTATACTAGTGGTGTTGATTTAACTAGTAATGATGAACAAGTAATTTATAATTATAAATGGGTTAGTGATAAATTGAATGATGAAACTAAAGCTTATCTTAAATCATTACCATTATGCCACGAGTTTTATTTAAGTGGTCGCCTAGTAAGATTAATACATGCTCATCCTGCTGATCCATGTGGCATTGTAGCTAATATTGATTCATTTAATAAATATTATGAATTAGTACTACCAAGTAATAATACCATTTCCCAAGCTAAAGCAGATGTATTAATATATGGCCATATTCATACCCCTTATGTTCAAAAAATGTATAATCGTTATATTATTAATGCTGGTTCGGTTGGTAATGCTATTGATGTATTTAGAAATGAAGAAAAAGATGGTAATATTTTAAATACTACCGTAGCTAATTATCTAATATTAACCGGTAATTTAGATTCTAAGGATATATCTGATCCATTCTCGTTTGAATTAGTGAGTATTGCTTATGATATTGATAAAGAATTAAAAACTTATACTGATAATTATAAACTTGATTTATATATTTCCGAATTAAAAGAAGGTAAATATCGTGATCAAGTAAAAATAGATAATTCTCTTATCGAACGCGGTATTAATATTGATGAAGCTTAAGAAGGTGGATATTATGCAAAAATCAACAGTATATGTTTCTATGAATGATACTAACAATCTTGATTGTAGTTATGCCATTATAGAAAAAGAAAGTAAAAACGCCATTATTATTTTTAAAGGGTTAGAATGTATTATTCTTGATTATGATCTTTTAATAAATGATAATTATAATAATCATTATTTATTATTAAAACATTATGAAAATACTACTAAAGCCTATAAAGATTTTATGAAACTTATTGGTAAGATGTGTAAGAAAAGTGTTGATTCCAAATATTTTAAAAAACCAATTGATGAAGATAACTGGATGGTATTTGAAAATGATACTAATGAACATATGATAACTATAGAAGAAAAAGCTAATTATTTAACTAGAAAAAATGATTTAATTAATTTTATCAATGATAATAAAGATAAGTTTATTAAGGAATAATTCTTATCTTTTTTTATTACGTAAATTCTTTATCTTTAAAAAATATAATGATATAATAATTTTATTAAGAATGGGATATGTTTGAGGTATTATTATATGAAGAAAAATATTAATAAAATACTTACTTTTATCAATAAACATTTTTTAGGCACTTATGTAGCAGCAAATCTTTTTTTTGTTGTTTTAACTAGTTATTTTTATTGTAAGCAAATATCTTCATATTATAATAATTCAAGAATGTATATCTCTTTTTTAATTCTAAATATAATTTTTATTATTGCCCATATTATAACGAAAGTTATTAGAAAAGAGAAAATTAGATTTCAAATATTTGATCTTTTCTTTGTCTTTATTTTTGCTTTTAGTTTATTATCCGCAATCTTATCGATTAATACTGAATCAGCCTTCTTTGGTTTCCGTGGTAGGTATGAAGGTTTCTTTCAAATCATGTATTATTTTTCATTGTTTTTTTTAGCATCGTTTTTAAATAAAAAAGATCGTAAAACAATTGCATTTATTATTATGATATGTGGTTTAATTGAAGTTATTTATGCTCACTGTCAAGTATTTAAACTATTCCATGTATTTGTTCAGTATCATCGTGGCAAACCATGGGCAACTGGTTTTGTATCTAATCCTAATTTCTTTGGAACATTATGTGTTTTATCATTATGTATTGCTATTAGTTTCTTCTTTGATGTTAAAAAAACTGATTTAAAAGTTATCTATGGTATTTTAATAGTTATTTTAATGAGTGGTTTATTAATTAGTAATACTTTAAGTGCTTTAGTTGGTTTAATTGCTGCTTTATTCTATTTAATATATTATGCTATTAAAAATAAAAAACTTAAACTATTTATTATTACTTTAATACTATTATCAATAATTACAGTTGTTCAAACTAAAATTGGTAAAACTAATTTATTAAAAGATTTAATTAAAACTAAAAATCAATCTGTTGAAATAGCTAAAGGTAATGTACAAGATAAGTATGGTTCTAATCGTATTTATATTTGGAAAAATGCCATTAAAATAGTTCCAGATAATATTTCTTATGGTGTCGGAATTGATAATTTCTATTATGCTTTTGGGGATCGCCCATTAACGCTTAAGGGTTGGTTTTTTGATAAAGCTCATAATGAATATTTACAAATCTTAGTATGTGAAGGAATCTATGCTTTAACCGCTTATTTATTATTCTTTGGTAGTATTGCATACTTTGGTTTAAAGCAAAGTATTAAAAATAAAGAAGTAATACTTTTATTACCAATTATTGCTTATTTAGTACAAGCTTTCTTTAACATTAGTGTTATTGAAGTAGCGCCATTCTTTTATGCTTTTTTAGGTTTATGTGTAAACCGTGATTATGTCGAATAAATATATTTTAAGGAGGTTTTTGATATGAAAAAAGTTAGTGTTATTATTCCTATGTATAATGCATCTAATTATATTTTAGAATGCTTAAATAGTGTTGTTAATCAAACATATAAAAACCTTGAAATAATCTTAGTTGATGATCATTCTAATGATGATACTTTAAAAAAAGTAGCAATTATTAAAGATGATCGTATTAAGTTAATTAAACTCAAAAAAAATAGTGGGGCAGCAATTACGAGAAATAAAGGCATTGAGGCCGCTACTGGTGATTATTTATGTTTCTTAGATAGTGATGATTTATGGGATGAAGAAAAGATTGCTAAACAAGTTAATTTTATTAAAGATAAAGCTTTTATCTATTCTAAATATTATTATTTAAGGAAAAATAAAACCCATTTAGCTGATGTTCCTACTTCATATACTTATGAAAAGTTATTAAAAAATTCGGGTATATTTACATCAACGGTAATGCTTAATATGGCATATTTAACTAAAGAAGATATTTATATGCCAAATATTAAAAGAGGTCAGGATTATGGTTGTTGGTATCGCGTATTAAAAAAAGTAGGTATTGCTTATGGTATGAATGATGCTTTAGCATATTATCGTGTTGGTAATGTATCATTATCTTCCAATAAAATTAAAGCGGCTAAAAGAACCTGGGATTTATATAAAACCCAAGATTTACCTTTTTATAAAAGAGTTATTTGTTTTATTTGTTATGCTTTTAATGCTGTTAAAAGAAGATTATAGGGGGATTTTATGAAAGTCGGGTTAATTGGTAATCTAGGTAATGGTAAAAAAGCTTTTAATGGTCAAACTATTAAAACCAGAGAAATAAATAATTACTTAGTAAAATATTTTAAAGTAACATCTCTTGATACATCGAAGTATTCTAAAAACATCTTTAGAATCTTTTTTGCAATTAAAAAATTATTAAAAACTAATGAAGTAATTATTGTTATGCCCGCTAATCGTGGTTATCAAATAATTACGCCGATAATTATGTTTTTAAATAAACGCTATCATCGTAAGTTAATCGAAATTGTTATTGGTGGTTCTAGATATCAATTATTCGATAAACATTGTTATTTAAAAAAACTAGCTAAAAAATATCAAACTATTTATGTTGAAACTAATTTAATGAAAAAAGAATATCTAAAAAGAGGATTTAATAATGTATGGGTTTTACCTAATGTTAAAGCATTAAAGATAGGTAAATATCATTCTACTAAAGATCAAATTAAATTATGTGTATGCTCTCGAATTATTAAAGAAAAAGGTATTGAAGAAGCAATTAATGCAGTTATAAAAGCTAATAAAGCTTTAAATAAAGCGGTATTTAGTTTAGATATTTATGGTGATATTAAACCAAGTTATGAAAAGAAGTTTAATAATATTTTATTAAATGTTCCTAATTATATAAAATATCAAGGAAAAATAGCTTATCAAAAAGCTTCACTTGTTTTAAATAAATATGATTTAATGTTATTTTTAACTTATTATCCTAATGAAGGTTTTGCCGGTTCAATTATTGATGCTTTTTATGCTGGAATTCCCGTAATTACTACCAAATGGAATAGTAATGAAGAAATAATTAAAGATGGGGTTAATGGCCTTTTAGTTAGTATTAAAAATGTTGATGAGGTAGCAAGTAAATTAATAATGTTATATAATAATAAAGAGTTAATTGATGCGATGAAAAAGAATTGCTTACAAGAAGTAGCTAATTATCAAATTGATAAAGTATTAAGTATTTTAGTTGATGATATAAAGAAGTGATTATGATATGAAAAATGAATTAATATCCGTTATTATTAATGTTTATAATGGGGAAGATTATCTTAAAAAATGTTTAGATAGTATTATTAATCAAACTTATCAAAACTTAGAGATTATTATTGTTAATGATGGTTCTACGGATAATACTTTAAAGATTATTAATAGTTATCAAGATAAACGAATAAAAGTTATTACCACTAAGAACCAAGGCTTATCATTATCAAGAAATGTTGGAATTGATGCAGCTACTGGTAATTATTTATATTTTGTTGATGTTGATGACTTTATTGAATTAGATACCATTAAATATTTATATCAATTAATTAAAAAACATCATCAAAAAATTGCAATTGCTAATTATATGAATTTTTATGATTATGATTTTGTGGTTGATAAGAAAAAAGAAGAAATTGAAATATTAGATGCTCAATCATTAATTGAAAATGTTTTATATATGAAAGGCCGTTATGGCACGATATGGAATAAATTATTTCATAAAGATTTATTTAAAACTATTCGTTTTGAAAATCGGATTGTTAATGATGTTGTTGTAATATATAAATTGTATTTAGAAGCTGGTAGTGCTGTTTTTAGTAATCAAATTAAGTATTATTATTATAATCGATGTGATAGTATATCGGGTATTCGTAAACCAGCCCGCACTCTAGATATGTATCAAGCTTCATTAGAACGTTTTGATTATTTAAATCAAGCATTAGGTAACTTTATTGCTAATGATATTGGAATCTTATTAATGATTTATAATATTTATTTAAAAGATTATTCAAAAATAAAAAAGGAATATCAAAAATTAAATATCAAAGGCGAATATCAAAAACATTATCAATTAAAAAAAGTATTAAAAGCTGATATTAAATTTGATGATAAAATAAAATTAATTATTTTTAGAATTAGTCCAAGGTTATCGAAAATAATTACTAAACTATATTTATTTATAAAAAAATAGTATTTATAAGAAAAGAGGTGTTTATATGAAAAATGAAAAAATCGATTTTGTTATTACATGGGTTGATGATCGTGATCAAACCTGGTTAAAAGAGCGCCATAAATATGCCAAAAAATATGATAATATTGATAATCGAGATATTCGTTTCCGTAATTATGACACCTTAAAATATTGGTTTAGAGCAGTTGAAAAGAATGCTCCTTGGGTTAATAAAATTCATTTTATAACTAGTGGTCATCTACCAGAATGGATAAATACAAAAAATCCTAAATTACATATTGTTAAACATGCTGATTATATGCCAAGTGATGCTTTGCCAACCTTTAATTCGAACGCTATTGAATTAAAGATTCATGAAATCAAAGGTTTATCTGAACAATTTGTATTATTTAATGATGATATGTTTTTATTAAAAAAAGTTAGTAAAAAAGATTTCTTTAAAAAAGGCATACCATGTAACACGATGGCTTTAGCACCAATCATTCCTTTTCCTGGTGATCAGTTTTATCAAATGTTAGCTAATAACATGGAAATAATTAATAAATATTTTAATTATCATGATTATAAGAAAAAAAATCTTTTAAAAATATTATCATTAAAACAAGGTAAATACTTATTAAAAACCCTTCCTTTTTTAATCTATAATAAATATCCCGGATTTACTAATTTTCATGTATGTAATTCCTTTTTAAAAAGTACCTTTAAAGAAGTATGGCAAAAAGAAAGTAACATGTTAAATCAAACAGTATATTCTAAATTTAGAAATAATCATGATAATGTTAGTCAATGGTTATTTAATTATTGGCAATATGCTTCAGGAAAATTCTATCAAAGAAATTATCACTTTGGAATAAATATTAATATTGATAATAAAAAAGCAATTAAGATTATTAAAAAACGCCAATATAAATTTATTTGCTTATCCGATTGCGAATATCAAAAAGATTATAATCTTGTTAAAGAAGCAATTACTGATGCTTTTGAAAAAATCTATCCGGATAAATCAGAATTTGAAATCTAGTTAAATGAGAGAAAAGTATGAGAACAAAATATTCAATTAAAAATTTTATTCTACAATTTATTACTAATATAATTTCGATTATATTTCTTTTTGTGTCTCAAACTTTATTAATTAAATTACTAGGTGTTGAATATAATGGCTTAAATGGTTTATTTACTAATATTATTATACTGCTTAATTTATTAGAATTAGGGATTGGTAGTTCAATAACTTACAATTTATATAAACATATTAAGAATAACGATACCGATATCATTAAATCAATTATGTATTTTTATAAGAAAGCTTATTATATTATTTCATTTGTCGTGTTATTAGTTGGTTTATCATTTTTACCAATTTTAAAGTTTATTGTTAAAGATGTATCAGTTGATATCAATATTTATATTGTATATATCTTATTTGTGACAGCGACCGTTGCAACCTATATTTTATCTTATAAACGCAATATTATTATTGCGGATCAAAAGAACTATTTAATTAATATTATTCAAATAATTAATATTATTATCGTAAATTTATTCCAAGTATTAATCTTATGGTTCACAAAAAATTATTATTTATTTTTAATTATTAAAATTATTTGTATTTTATTAGAAAATTTAATAATTAATTTTAAAGCTTCAAGGATGTATCCATATTTAAAAGAAAAGGATATTAAACCCCTTAATCCCGAAATTAAAGAATCCATTATTAGTAGAGTAAAAGCATTAATCTTACATAAAGTATCATGGTCGGTTACTAATGGAACCGATAATATTTTAATATCAGCATTTTTAGGAATTAAAACGGTTGGTTTATATACTTGTTATAATTATATAATCTCATCAGTAAAAAAAATATTTGGTAATATCATTCAAACTTCAACATCGAGTATTGGTAATCTATTAGTGGAAAATGATTATGAAAAAAATTATTTAGCATTTAAAAGAATTCATCTTTTAAATTTTTGGATTGCTGTTACTACATCTACTTGCTTATTACTAATTACTGAGCCTTTTATTACACTTTGGATCGGTAAAAAATATTTATTAGATTTTTCCGTTTTAATTGTTTTAGTATTATGTTATTTTCAATCAATTATGCGTTCAACATATATTGCTTTTAAAGATGCTGCAGGCATTTGGGTTGAAGATAAATATGTTCCATTAGTACAATTAACTATTAACTTAATTGCTTCAATAATTTTATTAAAAATATTTGGTTTAATTGGGGTATTTATGGGAACCTTTATTAGCCATTTAGTGGTATGGTTTTATTCTTATCCAGTATTTATATATCATAAGTTATTTAATCGAAGTATTAAAAAATATTATGGGGAAGTATTATTAAATTTAGGGGTATTTTTAATAGTAATAGGGATCACTTATCTTATTAATTTATATACTATCAATATTATTACAACGATTATTATTAGTTTTTTAATTCCTAATTTATTATTAATAATTATATATAATCGTAGTAGTGAATTTAAATACTACTTACAATTATTATTAAAAATAATAAAGAAAAAATAACCGGTTTTTGTTGTATTAACAAGTAGTTTATTGGTATAATAAATATATAGTAGAAAGTGTAGTTGATTGATATGGTAAAAAAATTATCAATAAAAATAATCCTTTCAATATTCTTGATAATAATGTTTTCTTTTTCAATGATTGGAATTAGTAGGGCAGTATCTGATGCTAAACGTTTTGAAGTAACGGATGTTTCATTAGCAGAAAAATCCGAAACTACTGAAGCAGAAATAAATTTGGTGGAAGGTAAAATTGAAACTAATCTAACATTCCATAAGGTAAATGATTATGCTGTTTATAAAATAACATTCAAGAATAATGATAATAAAGAATTCTTTATTAGATCAATTACCAATGATAATACTAATCCATACGTAACATATTCTTATGAACAAGAGCAAGATGATAACGTTAAATCTGGTGATACAGTTGATATATTACTTAAATTAACTTATAACAATGAAGTTAAAGATTTAAATAAACGTGATGTTCAAGAAACTGTTAAGTTTAACTTTGATATGCAAGACGAAGAAGGTAATATGGTATTATCTGATGAAAAAGTCAATTCGCGTTTAAGTGTTAATGTTTTAGAATATGCTATTTTAACTTTAGCGATATTAATCGCTTTAGTGTTTATCTTTTTCAAAAGTAAAAAAGCTAGAAAAGCCGCTATTGCATGCTTAGTTTTATTAACGCCATTCATTGTTAAAGCGGTTGATTCAAGTTTTGAAATAGTTATTACAACGAATGTCAAACTTCATGATAAGATGGCAATGGTTGTTGAAGTAAACGGTAAGCAAGAAGTAATTGCGGTGCCATATGGTGAAGCCCCAAAAGTAGAATTGCCAGAACCAGAAAAAGAAGGTTATGACTTTGTTGGCTGGTTTGAAGAAGATAAGAAAAGTGAATATGATTTTGAAAAAGAAGTAGCAGAAGATATAAGCATTAAAGCTAAATATAAACCAATTGATTATACCATTAGTTATGATTATGATGGTGGTGAAGCTAAAAACCCAGTAACTTACAATATTGAAACTAATAGTATTACTTTAACTAATCCAACTAAAGAAGGTTATAGTTTTAGTGGATGGACTGGATCAAACGGTAAAACTTATCAAACTAGAGTTACTATCGATAAAGGTTCAATTGGTAACCTAACATTTACTGCCAATTTTTCAGCAAAAGAAGATACTAAATATACGGTAGTTCATAAATATAAAAACTTAGAAGGTGATGGTTATTCTGAAGAATTCACCGAAGAATTAACTGGTACTACTGGAACAGTAGTAAAACCATCTACAAGAACCGTAACTGGTTTTGTTAATCCAAGTTTAAAGAACTTAACTATTGCTGGTGATGGTTCTTCTAAACTAGAATATATTTATGAAAGAAAAATGGTAACCCTTGCTTATTCCGAAGATGTTATTAGTAACAAACCAGCTGGTTCATATAAATATGGAACTCCTATTACAATTAATGCTAAAGATAAAGTAGGTTATACTTTTAAAGAATGGAGCTATAATGCGGTTTTTATTCCTGCTTTTATTGATGCAGATAATAACAATGCAATTTCGGCTGGTGATATCGTAATTATTGGAACGGATTGGTTCTTTGTAATAGCACCACCAGAAAATAGTCAAGTTAAATTAATAACTCGATTAGGTATTGATACTAATGGAAATCAATCAGAAACAGCTAATCAATATACTTTCTCATCGATGATACAGATGAAATATTATTGGGAAGAAAATCCAAATGATTATTCTCCATTTGGCGATTCTTCTCATCCATATGTATATCGTACAACAATTAACCGTGATAGCATAGCCGGTGATCCGAATGTTACAGGTGCTGGTATTAATCAAATAGTCAATCATTATAAAGATAATTTAGACAATCTTGGAATAATATCAATAGTTGATGCAAGATTAATGAGTTATGAAGAAGCAGAAGCATTAGGCTGTTCAAATGCTGATAAATCATGTCCTGAATTTATTAGTAATTATAGTTCGACTTGGCTTGGATCTGTTGGTGGTACTAATCCTCAATATATGTGGTATATCTGGAGAAAATTAGCTTTAGCAAGTTTAACTATGAATAGGTATTCTATTCGTCCAGTTATAGTTGTTAATGAAAAAGATATATCCACTTTAAATAAAGTTAATTCGCTATCAACTTTCAATTTAGAAGATGATACTAATATAACTGCTATCTATAATCCAAATAAGAATACGCCATATACCGTAATTCATAAAATGCAAGATCAAGATGATGAAAGCGTTTATAATATTGTTGAAAGTATTGAAGGCACTGGTTTCACCGGTGATTTAATTCGCCCAATTGTTAATACTTCATATTATCATTATGGTGATTATATTCTTCCATATACGCAAACAGTTGAAATTGCTGCTGATGGATCAACGGTAGTTGAATATGTATATCAATATAAATATTATAATATTACGTTAGATCCAAGTGGTGGTTATGTTAATACAGAATCTATAAAGGTTGAAAAAGGAAGTTCAATATCGGTATCTAATCCAAAATTATCCAATTACATATTTAAAGGATGGTATACTGAAGCAGAAGGGGGAACTTTAGTTGTTGAACCAAGTAAATCATTTACTCCAACTAGAACTCAAACTCTATATGCTCATTGGGAATTTGATGCTTCTCCAAAGGGATTTTTAATTGATTATGATGATAATAATGCAGTGTCTATTGGAGATGCTGTAAGAATTGGAAGCGATGATTTCTACTATATTGGAAGAGATGAAAACAATAATTTAAAATTATTAAGTAAATATAATTTAGAATCTGGTGATAATCGTCAAAAAGGAAAAAACAGTAATACTGTTGAAAGCCGCTGGTTCTTTTCACGTACGAATTATTGGCAAGATGAATCACTAGGTTATACTTTCACAACCGAAGGTGATGGATCTTTATCATATGTATATCGTACATCCGAAAATCAAGCAGTACCTGAAAATAGTATAAACATTGTTAATTATGTATACTATCTTAGAGATTCACTTGGAGTAGATGTTATCGATGCTAGGTTAATGTCTTACAGTGAAGCAATAGCTGCGGGATGTGGTACTTCTAGTAGATGTCCTTCATTTATGAATCCTCCATTTAATAATAGTTCTCCTTATTATTGGTTAGGTACAGTTGATTCTTCTTCTGGTAAAGTAGCAGTCATTTATTATAATGATGCGATAAATCAATCATTCTTGAGATTCATAGATTATAATGTTAATTATACTGCCGTTCGTCCAGTTATTGTGGTACCTGAACGTCAAATATCAATGCCATGGGATAGTAATAAGATGGCTCATTTAGTTGATATAAATAATGATTCTGATTATTCAATCGGAGATAAAATAATAATAGGTGAAGAAGAATTTTACATTGTAGGTCGAAATTTTAATAAACATGAGTTGAATATATTGCCAAAATACAATATAAGTTATCATTACGGCAATTATGTTCAATCGTCAGATTCATCTGATGTAACGTTTTCAAGCTTCCCATATTGGAGCAGAGAGTATACGCCTAACATAGATAATTATCAGTATACTACTGATGATTCCGGTTATTATTATATGTATCGTGATAAATATGGTAAAGCAGTACCTGAAAATAACTTAACTAATTATATTGAAAATTATGTTGATTATCTTCAATCTACATATTTAATTCATATAAAAGATGCAAAATTGATGTCTTATAGTGAAGCAGTTAATTTGGGATGTAGTTTTGATGAAGAAAATACATGTCCAGAATATATGACTAATCAATCGTTTTGGCTTGGATCTATTGATTATGACCCGGATTCTTCCGACAATCTAGACGAGGTAGTTTTTTACATAGATGAATATAATAATTGCATATGGATAAATGTTTATGATAGTGGTGCGGGTATCCGTCCGATGTTAACTATTTCCGAAAATGATGTTGAAATGTCATGGGGTAATACTAATAGAGCAGGTACTGAGGTTACGATTGGTAATGACGAGTTTTATATTATTGGTCAAGATGTTAATGGCAATTATAAGTTAATAACTAAATACAATTTGGATGCAAATTATCGCCAATCTGAAAGCAATAGTGTTGGAACTATATTTGCAACAACTAATTATTGGAGTACCGGCGGAACTTCTAGTTCATCTGCATCTTCAAATAATGACTGTATTGACGCTTATTGTGACGGCTTTAGTGGTTATCGATATATTTATCGTGATAAAGATAATAAGGATGTTCCAGAAAACATAGTAAAAAATTATGTTAATAATTATGCTAATTATCTTAAAACAACATATAATCTTGGTGTTATTGATGCAAGATTAATGAGCTATCGTGAGGCTAATTTATTAGGATGCTCTAATATACCTGCGTCTTGTCCGGATTATATTGGTACTAATCCACCTTATTGGATTGGAAATTTAAGATCTAGTATTAGCATTTGGGCTATTTATGAAAAATGGAATTGTTATGGAACGGCAGCTTGTTCTGGTTCTCCTAATAATTACGCTGGTGGTAATCTATCTGCAGATTATTTTGAATATGGCGTTGGTGGTAGCCAATCTGAGATAGAAAATGGTATTCGTCCAGTAATCATTGTACCGGCATCGGCAGTTCCAAATTAATAAATAGATAAAAATTATATTCGATAAGAATATAATTTTTTATTGTATTATAACTAGTTTTATTGATATAATAATTATATGGTAGAGAGTGTAGATGATTAATATGTTTAAAAAAATAGCATTTAAAAAAGTTTTAACAGTATGTTTACTTTTATTATATGCATCAGCAATTATTATTATCAGTCGAATTGATAAAGTAGCTGCTGATATTAAAGTGTTTCAACTTGTTAATGCGAAGATAGCTGAAAAATCAGAAAAAGCTCAAGTAGATGTTAAATTTAATGAAAAAACAGTTAATACTAATTTTACATTTCATCAAGTAAATGATTATATTATTTATAATTTAACTTTTAAAAATAATGATAAGAAAGATTATATTATTAAGGAAATATATGATGATAATGAAAATCCTTATGTAATTTATTCTTATGATCAATTTAAAGATAAAAAAATTAAGGCTGGTGGAACAATCACCATACCTGTTAAAATAACTTACGATTCGGAAGTAAATGATTTAGATAAACGTCATATTTCAGATAGTGTTAAATTCTCATTTAATATTATGGATAAAGAAGGAAATATGGTTATTGCTAACTCACCAACTAATTCGCGTTTAGTTCAAAATATTATTGGGTGGGCGATATTAGCAATCGTCGTTTTAATTGTTGTTATTATCTTGATTGTACGAAACAAAAAGAAAAATAAAGCAATCCCAAGTATGTTAGTTTTATCACTATTTTTAATACCAATTATTACTCATGCGGTTGATTCTAGTTATGATTTAACTTTAAAAGCCAATATTAAATTACATGATAAATTAGCTATGACGGTTGTTCAAGATGGTAAGGAAGAAGTCATTGCCGTTCCTTTTGGTGAAACGCCAGAAATTCCTGAAGAACCAGTTAAAAAAGGTTATGAATTTGTTGGTTGGTATGCTGATGATGAAGAATATGATTTTGATTCTGAAGTTTCTGAAGATATTGAATTAACTGCAAAATATAAAATCAATAATTATAGTATTAGTTATAATTTAGACGAAGGAACAGTAGCTAAAGCTAATCCAACAAATTATAATGTAGAATCAAAAAGTATTACGCTTAATAATCCAACTAAAGAAGGTTATAGTTTTAGTGGTTGGACTGGATCAAATGGTAAAGCATATCAAACAAGGGTTACTATTGATACTGGTACAGTAGGAGATTTAACTTTTACTGCTAATTTCTCACCAAGAACTGATATTCCTTATACCGTTGTTCATAAATATAAGAATTATAATGGTGATGGTTATGATGATGTATATGTAGAAAAATTAGTTGGCTCTACTGATTCAATTGTTCAACCAGCACCAAGACCAATTGATGGATATGTTAATCCTTCACTTAAAAATTTAAAAATAACCCTTGATGGAAAAGCATCAATTGAATATATCTATGAAAGAGCTTTTTATACTTTATCGTATAATAGTGATGTTATTAGTAATAGAGCTCCAGGTTTATATAAATATGGCACAACAGTTGCTGTTAGTGCTATTGATAAAGTCGGGTATACCTTTAATAAATGGGGTATAAATGTTGAAAGTGTTCCTGCATTTATTGATATGGATGGTAATAATAGTATTACTGTCGGTGATATTGTTACCATTGGTTCAGAATGGTTTTATGTAGCATTACCAGTTGAAAATGGTGAAGTAAAACTATTACCTAAATATAATGTTGATAAAGATGGTCGCCAAAATATTGATGCTAAAAAAACTACATTTAGTAACACAAATTATTGGGATTATGGTAATCCTAATGCATATAGTTCACCAATATATGCTTATACAACTGAAACAGACCGTTATGGGTATAATTTAAATCTTTTATATTCAACTATAACTAAATATAAAGATTATTTAAATAGTATTAGTAAGATTACTATAAAAGAAGCACGACCAATGAAATTTAATGAAGCAATAAGTATGAAACAAACTTATGGTTTCTGTCCAGTAACTGATGATTCACAAAGCTTCTGGACTGGGTCAGTATTTAATCGCTCTCATGCATATGCAGTTCGTATAAATTGTTCAACATCATATTATAATGCCAAAACTTCTTTATATGGTATTCGTCCATTAATAATTATTAATGAGACAGATATTTCAATTTTAAATGAAACAAGTTCTGTATCATCATTTACTATGAATGGTAATGTCAATCTTGTTCCATCATATAAACCAAATAAGAATACTCCATATTCAGTTGTTCATAAAAAACAAGATATGGATGATGAAACTGTTTATGTAATAGCTGATAGGGAAGATAAAACTGGAATTACTGGTGATGTTATTCGTCCGTCAGTTAAGAATAATTATGGATCTAATTATACAATTCCATCTTCCCAAACAGTTAGTATTGCCGCTGATGGATCAACTGTAGTAGAGTATATTTATAATTATAAATATTATAATATTACCCTAAATCCAAATGGTGGAACAGTTAATAATGAATCGATTAAAGTTACTAAAGGAAGCGCAGTTTCATTATCAACCCCAATACTTGTTGGTTTTACATTCGTAGGATGGTATACTGAAGCAGAAGGCGGAACTTTAGTTGTTGGACCAGACGAATCATTTACGCCAACTAGTAGTCAAACTTTATATGCTCATTGGGAGAAAGCCCCAGCAACTGTCTCAATATATGCAGTAGATACCGATGGAGATAGAGTACTATCATCTGGTGATAAAGTAGTAATAGGTGATGATGTATTTTATTATGTTAGTAAGGATGGTAATACTAATAACATAAAACTAATTGCGAAATATGTACTTGATTATAATGATCGCCAAACAGCTAATAAAGATGATTTTTATACTACAGCGTTTGCAAGCGCTAGGTATTGGGAAAGTGGATATACCTCAGATGAAGACTATTCGTTTTCAACTGATGAAGATGGTGAATATATGATCTATAGAACCAATAAAAATCAAGATATCTCTGAAAACCGCTTAACCAATCATGTTAATAATTATGCTGAATATCTAAGAATTACTTATAACATTAATTTAATTGATGCAAGAATACCTTATTATTATGAAACTTATGCTATGATGACAATGGAACATGATTATCATGATTATACTACTCAATCGCATTGGCTTGGATCTATTGATTGCTTAGAAAATAATTGTCAAGTTTATTATTATGGCCCTGATGATATATATATGGATTTACTTAGTCCTTGGAATGCTAATACTGCTGGAATTCGACCTTTAGTTATTATTCCTGAAGAAATAGTTAGTATTCCATGGGGTTCTACTGAAGATGCTGGTAGTGAAGTAACGATTGGTAATGATATATTCTATATTGTTGGTAAAGATTATAATGGAAATATAAAACTATTACCTAAATATAATTTAGATAGTAATTATCGTCAATCAGAAGCTAATGCTGTTACATTACAGTTTTCTACAACGAATTATTGGGCAACTACTGGAAGTTCAAATGCTGAAGTTCCAGAAACTGCATGCTATGATGCATATTGTGAAAAAACAGAGTATTTTAGATATGTATACCGAGATATTGAAAATAACGATGTTTCTGATAATAATTTAACAATTTATGTTAATAACTATGCAAGTTATTTGAAAACTACATATAATCTTGATGTTATTGATGCAAGATTAATGAGTTATGGTGAAGCAATATTATTAGGATGTAATTATGAAAGTGGTTCATGTCCATCATATATTACAAGTCATTCTTTCTGGCTTGGAACTATGTTTAGTGAACGTGGTATATGGCATGTTAACCAACCGAAAGTAAGTCTTATTACAGGTGGAAACACATATCAAAACATAATGAGTGATCATTATGATGATCTTGAAGTGATTAATTACCTAAATTTAGGGGTTCGTCCACTAATTATTGTTCCACCATCAGCAATTCAAAATCATTAATTAATAAAAGATTATATCCGAAAGATATAATCTTTTTTATTAAATAACTTTGTAAATAGCATAATCTGTTATATAATATTATTAGTTAATAAAATGAAGGAAAATATATATGAATAAAGTATTAATAACTGGAGCAGCTGGGTTTATAGGATATTATTTATCTAAAGAATTAATTGATAATAATTATCAAGTTATTGGTATTGATAATTTAAATGATTATTATGATGTTTCTTTAAAAAAAGATCGTATTAATAATATTTCGGATAATAAGAATTTTATTTTTATTAATGAAGATATTAATAATATTGAACAAATAAAAAATATATTTATTGAATATAAACCGGATATAGTTATTCATTTAGCTGCTTATGGTGGAGTTAGATATTCACTTGAAAAACCAGATGTTTATATCAAAAATAATATTGATGGTTTTTATAATATTTTAAAAATTGCTAGTGATTTTAAAGTTAAGCATTTTGTCTTTACATCATCATCTTCTATTTATGGTAATATTAATGGTATTCCGTCTAAAGAAGAAGATGCTAAGATTAATCAAGAAAGTTTATATGCTTCAACAAAAATGTGTGATGAAGTAATTGCTTATAGTTTTTCTAAATTATATGATATGCCAATTACGGCAATTCGACCATTTACGGTATATGGCCCTTTAGGAAGACCAGATATGGCATATTTTAGTTTTACTAATAAACTTATTAATAAAGAAGAAATAACTTTATATCATAATGGTAATTTAAAAAGAGATTATACTTATATAACGGATGCTATTAATGGTATTTATAGTATTATTATTAATAAACCTAACGAACTTTATAATGTTTATAATATTGCTGGTTCAAAACAATATAGTACAAATGAATTAGTTAGTATTTTAAAAGAAGCGATGATTGAAAATAACTTAGTTAATAGTGATTTTGATTTTGATTCATTAATTAAATATAGTGATATGAAAAAAGGCGAAGTTAATGAAACATATGCTGATATTTCTAAAATTAATCAAGCTTTTAACTATGTTCCAAAGGTAGATTTAAAAACAGGAATAAAAGAATTTATTAAATGGTATAAGAAATATTATACAAAATAAAAAAATGTGATATAATGCTTATAAGAATAGGGTTGATAAAATGGATAAAAGAAGTAGATGTTATAAATTATTAGTAGTATTACTAATGGCAATGTTTTTAACTGGATGCCGTCGTGTTAAACAATATATTAGTACTGATGATATGATTGTTAAATTTAAATCAGTAGAAAAATATGATATTAAATATGATACACAATTTTATCGTACTATTAGAGAAGTAGGTATGATTGTTGGTCCTGATTTCAAGATTGGTTTTGAACAACCAACGGAAATAAAAAATGAAAAAGAGTTTGAAAAATTAAAAGGACAATATAAAGATCAAGAAGATTTCAAAGAAGTAAAATATAGTGGTTATGAAGGATTTATGTTTTATACTGCGCCATATATTCGTTACGAGATCTATTTAAATATTGATAATAAACATGTATTACGTTTAAATATTTATTCGGCTAATGATCCTAAAGAATTTCAAACTAAAGCATTAAATTCTAAAGAAGTTCAATATATCTTAAAACATTTAAAAGTTAAATTTAAATAATCAAAATAACTAGTTTGATAACTAGTTATTTTTTAATAATTATTTTATGATATAATTAAACTAGGTGATGGTATGAAAAAGAAAATAATGATTATCACAATTATTGTTATTGGTCTAATTATAGGAGTTATTGGTTTTATTTGCTGGAATAATCGAACGGTAACAACAATAACGGTTGATATCAATCCAAGTATTAAAATAAATTTAAAAAAAGATAATAAAGTTAAATCGGTTATTGCTTTAAATGATGATGCTAAAGATATTATTAGTAAAGATTTAAAAGGAAAGAACTTAGATGATGCTTTTGAAATAATCGTTAATAATTTAATTGAAAAGGAATATATTACTACCGAAGAATTAGTTGATGTCATTATCTATACGGAAGGTAATGTAACTAATGAGGAGATTAATCGTAAAATTTCTAAAACAATGGGTGATAATAATATTGCCACTAATATTATTATGATTGATACTATCACTAAGGAAGATAAAGAAATTGCTAAAAAGTATAATGTAAGTTTAGGTAAAGCCGCTTATATTAATACTATTATTGATGAAAATAGTAATATTAAGATTGAAGTTTTAACTGACAAATCGGTAAGTGATTTAAAAGAATCAAAAGTTACTGGTAATTATTGCGAAGATGGTTATACCCTTGAAGGTGATTGGTGTTTAAAAGAGATTAGAAGAGAAGCTGCTTCCAGTGGTATGATATGTCCAGCTGGTTATAATGATCATGATGGCATTTGTTATGCTGAAATTGATAGTAAAGAAAGTGATGAGCTTTCTTGCCCTGGCGGATTTACTTTAAAAGATAATAAATGTATAAGTACTAATGATATGGAAGCTAATCCTGAATATGCATGCTCTAAAGGAGAATTAGTTACTGATCCAGTTGGTTTAAAAAGAGGTATTAAAACCCCGGTTTGTGTTGATAAAAGTACTGGTAAAAAACCAACGCTAAGGTGTTTATTAAATCCTGGTCATATCATGATTAATGGTAAATGCTATAATGGACCAGCGCCAGTTATTAATGGTGGTTGTCCTAATGGTGATACACTTCGTAATGGTGGTTGTTATTCAAAAGATGATGAAGATCAATGGCAATGCCCAAGCGGAGATATCTATGAAAAATCTAAAGGTACTTATGTAGAGTTATGCCCAGATACTTTAACATATATTACACCAACAATAACTGGATATACTTGTCCAGAAGGATATACGGTTAAAGATAAAAAATGTGTTCATGAGGACATTGTTGATCCTTATCATTTACGAGATTGTATTAGCGGTTATACACTAACGGATTCTAATCGTTGTGTTAATTATAATAAGACTGTACCTAAAACCGAAGGATTAGTTTGTAACAATGAAGATGCTCGTGTAAAAAATAATATGTGTGTTATATATGATGTTATTGAAGCAAAGCATTAAAAAGACTGATTATCAGTCTTTTTTTATGTTATAATCAGTTTAGTAGGAAGTGATATAATGCCAACAATTAAAAACGGAAATTATCAAATTATTGATGTTTGTAGTAATGAAGCTGATGCCGGTTGTTTAAAAAAATATTATGAAGATAATAAGTGCGATGATTATTGCATTATATCAATTAGAATGGGATTAGCTATTGGTGATATTAAAACTAATCATTTAGATATTGTTAGAGAATTATATAATGATCCTAATTATACTTATCAAGATGACCTTGATAGTTTAATTAATAGTATTAATAAAGACATCAAGATTCGTATCTGGTCTTCTAAAATGGACAGTAATAGTTATTTATTATTACTTTATTTAACTAGTTTATTAAGTAGTTATGATAATCAAATATCAGTAATTTTTACTACTGATTACAATCTTGATGCAATTACTTTAGGTTGCTGTTGTGATCGTGAAGTAAATGAATTATTAAAGTATGAAAAAGTATTATCGATTAATGAGCTTCATGATTATCAAAAAACTTGGGAAGATGTAGTTAATGTTAATAGTGAAATAAGAATTTTAGAAAATAATACAATTGTTAATAAAAACTATGCCGATTATGATGATTTAATTTTAAATAAATTATCCCAAATAGGGGAATGTAAGGTTTATGAATTAGTGGCTAAGTTATTATTAGATAATTCATTAAATATGTATGATGATTTTATTGATAGTTTCTTAGTTAAAAGGTTAATTAATCATCATAAAATAGTTATTGTTCAAGCTGATGAAAGGTTTTACCATAATATAATTAAAAAAGACTAGGATATCTAGTCTTTTTTAGTATAATCTTTAGTTAATTCATCAACTATTTCAAAACGATATTTTTGATTAGTTAAATTATCTTTACGATTAGGATCAATTTTTTCAAAAAACATTTTAGCAGGTCTAGCCCAGATATTTGAATCTTCGCGTTCATAAATATTACGATAGATTACCGTATATTCTTTAGTTTCAGAATCCATACAAATATCTTCAATATAATAATAGTTACCTTTAAAATGTCTTACTACTTTACCAATATAATCTTTATAAACCATTGAGCCTTGACGGCCATCACTATTTTGATAAGTTTTAGTTTTTTTAGCACTATAAGAATTTTCTTTTTTAACTTTATGATCTAATTTTTCAAAAATAACTTGTGCTATTTGAATCTTTGGGGTAATCGTATAAGAATTAGTTGAATTATTAGTTAATGTTAAATTTAGTTTTCCTTTAAAACCGGGATTTAAATGTTGTACTGGAATAGTTATTCCTAAACGGTTAAAAGAAGTTCTTCCTCTAATTTCCCCACAAATATTATCCGGCATATTAAAACTATCTTCTAATACTACTAGAATTGTTTCACCTGGTTTTAATGTATAACCTTCACTAATATTTACTTCTTCATACATATTATTTAAATCTTGGCCATCAATTAGTGAAATACTGCCTTTTTGTTTTTTAAAAGTTAAAATATATTTATCAAGTGTAACATCATAACTAGATGCATGAATATTTTGATTATTAGCATTCTCAATTAAGATGTTTTTACTTAAATATTTTTTGATTGTAGCGTAACTTAATACCATATTATATTCCCCCTATAGAATCTATATAAATTATACCATAAATAAATTTGATAATTCAATTATTATTGAACTAAAATAATATCTAGCTTATAATTAAATTACATAAGAAACATATGGAGGAATTTTATGAAATGTATTAATTGTGGATGTGAAATGCCCGAAGGAAATCAAATTTGTAATATCTGTGGTTATGAACCAGCTGGTTTAAATGCTGATGTAAAGCCTAAAAAGAATGTTTTACCAATCATTATTATCATTGTTGCTTTTGTAGCAATATTTATAATTGGTAATGTAATGACTCTCTTTATTTTCTTATTTGCTTTTAATAGTACTAATAAAGATTTTTATGGTACATGGAATTGTAATAATAACACCATTACTTTAAAGATTGATAAAAAGACTTTCATTATGGAAAATGCTACTTCTTATATTGAAGCAAAATACGAAGTAACTAATATTGAAGCCGATGATATCGCTACAAAAAGTAATTTAAAAGTAACTTCTAAAGTTCGAAAAATCAATGGTATTTCTTATACTGAACCAACGGTTAATACTTATCAAATTGCTATTAATAAGAATAATAAAGATGAACTTGCTATGATTAATTCTAAAACTAATAGTATGTATCTTTGTAATAAAGAAAAATAGGCTAGTTAAAGCTAGTCTTTTTTTGTTATAATAAAAATGTTAAAAAACTTTGCGGCATTTTCCAAAGTTTTTTGGTAGAAATGATTCATTAACTAAAATATAATGGTGAATAAGAAAGGAGATATTATGAAATTAGGAGAAAAGATTTATAAATTAAGAAAAGCTAAAAAATTATCTCAAGAAGAATTAGGTGAAAAACTAGATGTTACTAGACAAACTATTTCTAATTGGGAATTAGGTGAAACTAATCCAAACCCAGAACAATTAAAAAAACTATCTCAAGAATTAAATATCTCAATTGATGAATTATTAGATAATGATTTAAAAGATGTCATAATTGAAAAAGTATCAAATACTGAAAGTATTACTAAATTAACATTTGATTTTATTAAAGGTTTTTTAATTGCCCTTGGTTTAGTAGTTGTTTTATTATTTGGTTTAATCTTAGTTTATATGGTAAAGAAAACTGATAATGCTAAGAAAACGACTATTGAAGAATCAATATATTGTAATATTTATGATGAGTTTCATAGTTTAGGAATGACTTATTATGAAGAAACCGGTGAAATTATTGAAGCAGGTGGAGATACTTATTTTACGGATGTATTAGAGTTAGAAAAATATCATGATGCTCATCAAATTTTTAATATTATTAATGATTATGTTAAGAAAAATAATGGTAGTTGTACAAGATTTGTTAATCGCGATTTAAGTTCTTTAGTAGAATTATCTATTAAAGATAATACTTTAACAAATACTTCAGCAACCCTTATTTTAAGAAAAATTAGTGATGATAATTTTGGCTTTGATTTTGGGGAAACTTATTATTTAGAAGTATATGATTATGATAATAATAAGTGGAACTCAGTAAGTGAAAAATGTAGTAACTGTGCTTTTAATGCTATTGGTTATCATATTGATAAACGCCATGATAAAGAATTAAAAGTCAATTGGGAAATGATGTATGGTAAATTAGATAAGGGATTATATCGTATTGTAAAACCAATCAGTTTTGATTTTAATCTAGATGAGTTTTATCTATATGCTGAATTTGAAATAGACTAGATATTCTAGTCTTTTTTATTATATAATTTAAATGTAATTAAAAATTAATGACAATTTATTTAATTAGTGTTAAAATAGTTTTTACATTTAGAGAATAATATGGTATTTAAATGTTTTAGTAACAGAGGAGCTATGAATTTTACATGAAAGTAAATGCTAAAAAGGAAGAAAAAATCATTAACCAGGTTGTTGATACATTAGGAATTAAATATCATCCTTATGATGTATTAAGTTCAGTTATGAATTCATCAAATTTAATTTGTTTTACTATTCAAAAAAACTTAATTTATTTTTACCCAAGAAATGATGGATCGGTAAAAAATGCTTGTATTTTTTCAAATAATAATCGGGTAATTACTAATGAACATAATTTTCAAGAAATAACCAATTTAGATGAAATCTTAATTGAAATGGTACGGATATATAATATTGCTTTAGATGAAAATATTGTTTTAGATCCATATGCATTTATGCTAGAATTAACACCACCCCTTAATAAAGAATATCATGGTAATGGAACTCTTGTATTATCGGATAAAGCAATTGTTTCTAAAAGCTTAGGGCGTTTAGCTATTAAAGATGCTCAAAAAGAATATATCAATCATTTCCTTGATCATTTTATGGGATGGAACTTTGGTGTTTCAATTAATCGTAATGAAGAGTTAAGAGAAGATTTAAATGAATTAAATAAAAGGGTTATTAAATTAGGTATAAGAAAATATGCCGGACCAGGGAGAAATATTATCGGTTCGGAACACGAAGCCCATAATGGCTTACAAACCTATAATCTTCCTTTAGATATGAATAAGTACTTAAAATTAAAGTAATTAAATGTATAAAACGTAAAAATAATATCAAGAAAACAGGGATTTTTAAGTAAATCCTTTTTTTAGTGTTATAATTATTATTGTAAGGGAGTCGATAAAAATGAATTATAAAAAGATTGTAATAATAGGTGGAGGCATCCTAGGAAGTCAAATTGCTTTCCAAACTGCTTATTCTGGATTTGATGTAACCGTATTAATCCATGAAAATGATGATCGTAATGCGATTAAAAAAAGTTTTAATAAATTAGCTAATACTTATGTTGAAACTATTAATGCAATGGCTTCAAAAGATGGTATTGATAACTGGGCAAGGGGAATTGCTGAAGTAGATAGCTTTGATAAGAAAGCTTGCTTAGATCAAGTTGATAGGGCTTTAGCAAGTATTGAAATTACTACTAGCCAAGAAGAAGCTTTAGCTAATGCCGATTTAGTAATTGAATCAATTACCGAAAATATTGATGTTAAAAAAGCTTTATATGAAGAGATTGCACCAAAGCTTGAAGAAAAGACGGTTATTGTAACTAACTCATCAACGCTATTACCATCAAAGTTAGCGCCTTCTACAAAAAGACCTGAAAAATTCTTAGCACTACATTTTGCTAACCATATTTGGAAAAATAATATTGCCGAAGTAATGGGTCATGATAATACTGAACAAAAGTATTTTGATGAAATTGTTGCTTTTGCAAAAAGCATTCATATGGTACCACTTGCTGCTTTAGAAGAAAAATCTGGTTATTTACTAAATTCAATGTTAGTACCATTCTTATTATCCGCAATGGATTTACTTGCAAATGGTGTATCTGATGCCGAAACGATTGATAAAGCATGGACTTTAGGTACGGGTGCGCCAAATGGACCATTTGAGATTTTAGATGTTGTTGGTTTAATAACTGCTAGAAATATTGTTTTAGCTTATCAAAAAGTACCTAATATCTTTGATCCATTATTAAAGAAAATGATGTTACCATATAACTTCGATGGTATGTTAAAAATATTAGATGAATATATTGATGCTGGAAAACTAGGTAAAGCTAGTGGTGAAGGCTTCTATAAATATGATCGCTAATTGACAATTTTTAAAAATAATTGTATGATAAAGCCCGGATTAAATGAAAGGGGCTTTTTTTATGTTAAAAGTTTATCAAACTTCTAAAAAATTAGAAAATGCGGTTATTAATATTGAAGCATTACAAAAAGAATTAGCAGTATACGAGGTAATGGAAAGAAGTATTCTTAATCGCTTTAAAGAAGTAAATTCTATTAAAAGTATGAATACTGAAGAATTAAGAATATTAGTATATATTGAACGTTTAAGATATGAATTAGCTAAGAATAATCTTGATAAAACTTATGAAGAATATCGTTTAAATAAGGATAATAATCCAAAGAATGCTTATGAATTATTTACTTATACAATGAATAACAAACTGGGTTATTTAAAAGTAGAAGAATTATATCAATATTATTTAGATATACAAAGTAAAAGTGAAAATAAGTCATTTATGAAAGATTTTATTCATAGTATTGATTATTATTTAAACTATATTTATGCTAACAAAAAACTACCAATTTCTGAGGAAGAATTAGCCAAGTTTAAAAAATATCATAGTTATTTCCAATGTCGTTATGAATTTGAATATACTGCTAATTATTCCCTTGAAACTAGTTTTAAAGATGATTTAAAAAACGATGCATTTAAAACTAATCATAATCCCAAATTATCATATATTGATAATATTAATGAATTTAATCCTGAAACATGTAAAGCTTTATTATATTCATGTATAAAAAAGCGTTTAAAAACATATTAATACTTGCTATTTATAAGGTTTTTTGGTACAATGAATGTGCTTTATGAAAAAAGCAATAATCCGCTGGATATTTATCTATGATTTGGAAGATATAAAGAAAGGATGATCGTGATGGCTAACTTAGTTGATAAAATCAACAAAAAGCATGAAAGAAAAGACATTCCTGAATTTCGTGTAGGTGACACTGTACGTGTTGACTTATGGGTAAAAGAAGGAAAAAAAGAAAGAATTCAAGCTTTTGAAGGGATCGTAACTAGCCGTAAAGGTGGAAGTGTTAATGAAACATTCTCTGTATATAAAAAGAGTGGTTCAATTGGTGTAACAAGAATTATTCCAGTAAATGCTCCAACTATTGACAAAATTGTTGTTGTAAAGAAAGGTAAAGTTAGAAGATCTAAATTAAACTTCTTAAAAGGATTAAAGAAGGATTACAAAACTAAAGAAAGAAATTAAGATTTAATCTTAATTTTTTTTTGTGTTTATGATATCATTATAGTGGTGATGATCATGGATGAACAAATAGAAAATAATAATAAAAAAAAGAGTGTATGGTATAAAGATATAATCGGTTATTTAATAATTATCGTTATCGTTATTTTAATTCGTACCTTTATTTTTACCCCAGCCGTAGTAGATGGTCCTTCGATGGAACCAACTCTTAAAACTAAAGAATGGTTAGTAGTTTTAAAATTTACTAAGATTAAGAAAAATGATGTTATTGTATTTAAATATAATAAAAAACATTTAGTTAAAAGAGTAATAGGTCTTCCTGGTGATACGATTGAATGTATTGATGGACAAATCTATATTAATGATAAACATTTTGAAGATGAATTTAATATTGAAGATAATTCATGTACTGGTAAAATCATTTTAAATGATGATGAATATTTTGTATTAGGTGATAATCGTGAAGTTAGTATGGATTCAAGAATGATTGGACCTATTAAAAAAGATCAAATTCTAGGAACATCTAACTTTAGATTATTTCCAATTAAAAAGATTGGTAAATTTAATAAAGCTAAGGATTAAATATGGCAAATAAAACAAGTATTACAATTAAATTGGATGATATTTCCATTGACTATCTAACTTTTGGTAATGGCAAAAAGCACTTAATAATCATTCCTGGTGTTGGGGATGCTTTATTGAATGTTAAAAATCTTGCTAATTTTTATAAAAATAAATATAAAATGTTTAAAGATTATTATAAAATAACGGTTATTAGTCGTAGAAATAATATGCCAGCTAATTTTACTACTTTAGATATGGCACAAGATATCATTAAGTTATTAGAACATTTAAATATTAATGAAGTTGATTTAATGGGAATTTCCCAAGGGGGAATGATTGCTCAATTAATTGCTATAAAAAAGCCGGAATTAGTTAATAAATTAGTATTAATTGTAACAGCACCTTGTATTAATAAAACGATGGAATATGGTGTTAATAACTGGCTTAAAATGATTGATAATCAAGAATATAAGTTGTTATTAAAAGATACGGCATTAAAAACTTATGTTAGTAGAAATACTAAAAAGTATTTAAAAATGTTTGAGTTATATACTAAACTATTAAATAAAAAAGCTTATGAAAAATATCAAATAATGTTAAAAGCTTGTTTAAAACATAATACTTTAAAAGAATTAAATAATATTAAAGCGGATACATATATTATTGGAGCTAAATTAGATCAAGTTGTGGGATTTGAAGGCTCGGTATTATTAAAAGATGGTATTAAAAAAGCTAAATTAAAACTATATGAAGATTATTCACATGGTGTTTATAATGAAGTTAAAGATTTTAACAAAGATGTTTTAACATTTCTAAGGGGAAAATAAAATGGATGAGAATATAAAAAATAGTATTAAAGCTAGAAAAGAAGCATTTACTAATGCTTATATTATCGAAGATCAATCACTATTAAAAATGATTGATGATTTATTTAATAAGATTAATGAATTTGGCACTACTTGTCGTGATGTAATGGATTTTGAAACTAAGTTTGCTATTAGTCCACTTAATCAAGAATATATTGATTTATTTACTAAAATAGCAACTACTTCTAAACCAATTATTTATGAAAGTAATGAGGATGTTAAAAGTGATGCAGAATATTTAAAAGATGAAATCATGGATGATTTAAAATATGCATCTAAAGAAATAACCCGTCCAGTAAGAAGAAATATTAAAGCAAAATTATATGATAAAGTAAGGGATATACCAGGCGTTAGCCAAGTAATGCTTGCAAAGCAATATCATGATTTAGGTAAAAGTATTACTGGTGGATATCAAAACGATGATGAGGAAGATGAAAATGAAACAGAATAAGTTATATCAAGTACCAGAAACTTTTAATAGTAATTTATTATATGTTGCTAATATTAACCATTATGTGATTAATCAAAATGGGACTAAAGAAGTAGTAACATTAAATAATAAATTATTATTTGTTACTGTTGGTGATAATATCTACCGTGAGATTTTTAGTGGAATTATTGTTAATAATAATAACCAAGATATCAATTTTTTGACGGACATAAAATTCTTTAATGACTATTTTCCCGGATGCTTAAATAATCAAATTCCTAAAATAAGTTTAATCTATATGTTAGATGAAATTAATAATCAAAAATTACTAGAGAAAAAGTAATTTTTTTTATTGTATATATTTTTTAATTTTGCTAAACTAAAAGTATAATAAGGTGTTAGTTATGAAGTTAAAGAAGAAAGTAAAAATATATATTGCAACGGTTATTTTTTGTATATCGGTTATTGGTATTACGTATTCGATAACCAATATTGGTATCTGGGCTTATAGCGTTAAGAAAAATGAGATAATTATTACTGAATTAAAAAAAGAAATTATTGTTAATGATGCTAAAACCATTATTAATTTTGATAACTTAAAAAGTAAGAACAGTGATACGGTTGCTTATTTAAAAGTACCTGGTACGAACATTGATTATATTGTTTTAAAGGGGAAAGATAATTCCTATTATTTAAAACATAACTTTAATAAAGAATATAATATTGCCGGTTGGATATTTGCTGATTACCATAATAGCGTTGATGGAACGGATAAAAACTTAATTATTTATGGCCATAATACTAAAGATAATTCCATGTTTGGTAGTTTAAAAAATATTTTAACCGATAATTATTATGATTATGCTTCTAAAGAAATTACTTTTATCACTGAAAAAGGCACATATACTTATGAAGTATTTTCAACTTATGAAGTTAAACCAGAAGAATATTATATTAATACTAAATTTGCTAGTGATACTGAGTATGTTGATTTTTTAAATACGATTAGTAATCGTTCACGATATGCATATGACAAAAATTTGGATAAAGATTCAAAAATTTTAACGCTATCATCTTGTAAGGGTAGTGGAGAAAAGCGTATTGTTTTACATGCAGTATTAACCGGTTTGGAGGAAGAATAATATGATTATCATTATTAGTTTAATCGTAATTGGTGGTCTTATCAATGGCGCTATTCATGAATCGGAAGGTTTATTAAAAGCTTTAGATAAATTATATGGCGGATTTTATTCAATGGCGAGTGTAATTTTATGTGTAGTAGCCTTTTTGTTATATGGTAAAACGGCTATGTTTATTGCGCTTGGGGCCTTTTTAGGATCAGTATTAGTATTTAGTTTAATCTTTAGTATATTTTATAAATTAATGAAAAATTTGAATAAAGATTGATATTCCTACTAATTAAGTAGTATAATTAGCTTGTGGTGATTTAATATGCATATATCAACTAAAGGACGTTATGCGTTAATTATAATGACAGAACTTGCTAAACATCAAAGCGAAGATAAATATATTACTTTAAAAGAAATAGCTTCTAATAATAAATTATCAATTAAATACTTGGAACGAATTATGGGTAGTTTAAATAAAGCTGACTACTTTTTTTCGTCACGCGGTATTGATGGTGGCTATAAGTTAAAACACGAATTAGCTTACTATAAAATTGGTGATATTATTCGTCTAGCTGAAGGCGATATTAAAGTAGTTGATTGTTTAGGTAATAGTCTTTTTAGCTGTCCTGCTAAAAAGAAATGTAAGACATATACATTATGGAATGATTTAAATAATTTAATTAACGATTACTTAGATAGTAAAACTTTAGAAGATATTATATAGGAGGAATTAAAATGTTATTAAATATTAATAATTTATATACTAAATCAACTGATGAAGAACAAAAGGCTATTTTAAAAGGACTTAATTTAGCAATTAATCCCGGTGAAATTCATGTTATTATGGGACCTAATGGTTCTGGCAAATCAACATTAGCTAATACGATTTTTCATTCACCAAAATACGAAATAACTAGTGGAAATATCTATTTTGATGGTAATGATATAACTAATAGTAACCCAACAGATATTGCTAAACTAGGTATTTTTATGTCTTTTCAAAATCCGGTAACGATTCCTGGTATTACTAATGCCAATTTTTTAACATCATTAATTAAAACTAATATTAATAAAGATATTTCAATTTTTGATGCTCAAAAAATGATTAAAGAGCAAATGAATAAGTTAGCAATTGATTCTTCATTTTTATCCCGTGAATTTAATGTTGGTTTTTCTGGTGGTGAGAAAAAGAAAAATGAAATCTTACAATTAATGCTTTTAAATCCTAAATTAGCAATATTAGATGAAACTGATTCAGGCTTAGATGTAGATGCTATTAAAACGGTAAGTAATGGTATTAACTTATTCCATAATGAACAAAATAGTGTTTTAATTATTACGCATTCTAATAAAATATTAGAAGATTTAAAAGTTGATAAGGTTCATATCTTAGTTGATGGAAAAATTATTAAATCTGGTGATGCTGCTTTAGCTTTAGAAATTGAAAAAGAAGGATATCAAAAATATAATCATGAAAACAACGATTAATGATCTTAATTTTGATAATATTTATAATATTAAAACTAAAGATAAAGCACTTAATAAAGAATATGGTTTAACTAAAGAAATAGTAACTAAAATATCCCAATATAAAGAAGAACCTACTTGGGTTTTAGAGCTACGTTTAAAAGCTTTAGAAACCTTCTTTGCCTTAGATAATCCTGATTGGGGACCGGATATTAGTTATTTAGATATTAATGAAATAGCAACATTTGTTAATCCTGATTTTAAAGAAGAAACTTCTTGGGATGATGTTCCAGAAGATATTAAAAATGTTTTTAATAAATTAGGTATTCCAGAAGCAGAAAAACAAAATATGTATGGTGTTGGTGCCCAATATGATAGTCAAATGGCATATCACAATTTAGCAAACAAGTTAAAAGAAAAAGGTGTTATATATACTAATTTTGATCATGCAATTAAGGAGTATCCCGAATTAATAAAGAGTTATTTTACTAAATTAGTCCCAATTACTGATCATAAATATATTGCCCTTCATTATGCTTTATTTTCTGGTGGTTCATTTGTTTATATTCCAAAAGGGGTAAAACTAGATCGTCCGCTACAAAGTTATTTTAGATTAAATTCACCTGGTGCTGGGCAATTTGAACATACCCTTATTATTGTTGATGATGATGCATCCTTAGAATTTATTGAAGGCTGTTCAGCTCCTGGTTATAACAAACTAAATTTACATGCTGGTTGTGTTGAATTATTTGTTGGAGAAAATGCTTCTCTTAAATTTTCAACGATTGAAAACTGGTCTAAAAACATGTTAAATTTAAATACCAAAAAAAGTATCGTTAAAAGTGGTGGTTCGATTGAATGGATTATGGGATCATTTGGTTCTAAAGTATCTATGTTATATCCATTATCTATTTTAACCGGGGATAATATTAATTATCGTTTTACATCACTTTCTTTTGCGGGAGCTAATCAAAACTTAGATACTGGTTTAAAAGTAGTAGTAAATGGTAATAATAATTGTGTTTATGTTGATTCTAAATCAATCTCTAAAGATGGGGGAATAAATACTTTTAGAAGTAATGTGGAAGTATTAAAAAAATCGGTTAATTCAACTCTTAAACTAGATTGTTCTTCCTTAATGTTAGATTCAATATCTAAATGTGATACCATTCCCGTGAGTAATATTAAGAATAGTCATACTACTTATTCGCATGAAGCTAGTGTTGGTAAAATCAATGATGAATTAATATATTATTTAGAAACTAGGGGATTTAGTAAAGATGAAGCAACTAAATTAATTGTTGAAGGCTTTGCTGAACCAATCACAAAATATTTCCCAGTTGAATATGCGGTGGAAATGAATCGCTTAATTAATATGGAATTAGAAGGGACGATTGGGTGATTAATATGCAACATATTTTAAATGAAATACCAATTAAAACCACTAATTCTTTTAAGGTTAATAATTGTGTAATTGATCTTGATTTATTAAAGCCCACGGCCTTTAAAAATTATGATACTTTCATTGATTTAAAGGTTACAAATAATTATAGTTTTACTTCTAAACTAGGTTTAAAAGTTAATGATGGTGTTAAAGTAGATCTAAATATTAATGCATCATATGATCAACCAATCATCTTAAAATATCATTTAACTAATGATACTTTATATGAAGAAATTAATATTAAACTAACGAACTGTAATAATCAAATTATCTTCTTATATGATAGTGATGATAATAAAAACATACTTTATAACAGTATTAATCTTAATTTAGAAAATGCTCATCTTAATTTAAGTTACATTAACTTATTAAGTTCTAAAAGCACGCATTTACTGGCTATTAATACTATTACTAATAAAGATTCAATCTTAAATACTAATTTATTTGATCTAGGTGGTAATATTAAAATTAGTAATTATTATGGTGTTACTAATAAACTGGCTACTAATAATTTAAAAGTTATTTACCAAGGAATTAATAATGATCTATTAGATATGAATTATCACTTAATAAATCAAGAAAAACAAGCATCAAGTGATATTTTGGTTACTGGTTTATTAGATGACTGTGCAACTAAAACTTTGAAAAGTACGATTAAGTTTATGGCCGGAGCTACTGCTTCAATTGGTCATGAAAAAGAAGATGTGATTATTTTTAGTGATGATGTTACCAATACTTCTGTACCATTGCTATTATGTGATGAAGAAGATGTTGTGGGAACCCATTCGGTATCATCTGGAAACATTAATGAAGAAGCCCTATATTATTTAACTACTCGTGGTATAACAATTAAAGAAGCTACTAAATTATTAATCATGGCTAAGTTTAATCCAATTATCAATAATATTAGTGATGATGATATTAAAGAATTAATAATTAATAATATAAAAGATTAAGTAAAAACTTAATCTTTTTATGTTATAATGGAATAGAAAGTAGTGATTATATGGTTATTTTTTCAACAATCTATTTTATTTTTAGTTATATTCAAACCATTCCTCAAATTATTAAATTGCTTCGTACTAAATCCAGTAATGATTATAGTTTAGGGATGATTTTATTTCAATTTATTGGGGTTACATCATGGACTATTTTTATCTTAACCTCTAATCAAAAAACAATAGTTGTAGTTGGGGCATTAATTGATGAAGTATTAATGATCTTAGTCGACTTATTAATATTAATATATTATAATTTTAAAAAGAAAAGATGATGTTATGAAATATTATCGTGAGTGTCGTATTAACAATGGAATTAAACATAAACATAATTACATAATACCTTATAATTTCTTAATGAAAGGTGTTGGTAAAGGTTTAATTGGTAATTATTATCAAGTTAATTATTTTAAAGTAATGAAATGTAATCAATGTTATTCCTTTATTGAAATAGACATGTTAGATAGTTTAGATCCTACTTTAGAAACAATTATTGGTTATAACTATACCAAGATAACCGAAAGTATTTATTGTACTAAATTTGTTTTTCCTGAATTAGAATACGTCGTTAAAAAATAAAACTTGAAAGGATTAAACCCTATGGTAAAAGTAAAAATATGTGCTAATAAAAGTGTAAATGATGCAAAAATGTGTATTGCTGCTAAAGCTGATATAATTGGTATTTTAGTTGGTCAAGAACATAGCAGTACGGATTTTGTATCAAAAGAAGTTGCTAAAGAAATCTGTGATTATGCCAAAAATTTTATTGATGTTGCTTTAGTAACGCATATTACTAATGCTGATGAAATTATTAGTTTAACAAATTATATTGGTAATAATATCATTCAATTACATTCGGATATTAAAGAAAGTGAAGTATTAAAAATTCATGAAGCTTTACCACATGTAAAACTGATTCGTTTGATTCATATTGCTAGTGGTGGAACAGTTTGTACGGATTATCAAAATATGGTATATGCCGATTATTATTTATTAGATAGTTTTAATTTAAGTACTAATCAAGTTGGTGGAACTGGCCTTACTCATGATTGGCATAAGAGTAGTGAAATTATAAAAACGCTCGATAAACCGGTTTTCTTAGCAGGGGGACTAAATCCTAATAATGTCAAAAAAGCTATTAAAACGGCTAATCCATATGGGGTAGATGTTAATAGTGGTTGTAAGAATGAAGCTGGGGTTAAAGATGCCAATAAAGTAAAAGACTTTGTTAATAATGCTAAATATCCTAAAAAATTAATTTTTGATTTAGATAATACATTATTATTCTTATCACCAGAATGGAAAGCTTGCTATGATCGCTTTATTACTAATAATAATTATCCCATTACATCGGAAGCATTATTTAAAACAATCGGTACTATTGAAAAGCATCATCCGGATGAAGTAATGACGGTTGATTACTTAATTAATGAAATCTATGCAAGGGCTAATATTAAGATATCTCGTGAAGCTTATAAAGAATTAGAAAATGATTATATTCATGTTCCATTATTACATGTTCCCGAAGTTAAAAATTTATTAACTTATTTATCGAGTAAATATGAAATAATTGCCTATACTAACTGGTTTACGAATGATCAATTGGATCGCTTAAGATTAAATGGCCTATTAGAATACTTTTCACATGTATATGGATGGGATATTCTACCAGCAAAACCGTCTAAAAGAGGTATTTTATCAATTGTTAAAGAAGATAATATTACGGATTATACTTTTATTGGTGATGCGATAGATTATGATTTAGCATTACCTAAGCAATTAGGTATGAATGTAATATTTTATAATCGTAAAAATATTAATCAAAATATTTATAAAGAAGTAAGAAATATTACTGATTTAAAGAATATATTATAAAAGAATTGAATAATTCAATTCTTTTTTGCTTTACTTGACAAAATGTAAATAAAGTATATAATAGCAAATACCAAGAAGGGGTGTAGATTATGGAAAGAAGATTTAGTTCAGAAGAATTAGAAAAAGCATTTTATCCAATTACTAAGAAAAAGTTTGATTATTTATGTGGTTTATTTGGGGTTAAAGCCGATGTGGCTGAGAATGGCCGATTTATTCATTTTGAATATCTTGATAAGACTTACGAAATAGGAATTGAGCCTGATTGTGATGTAAGGCCTCATATTGGAAGTACTTATTATCCACATTCGATAGCTGTTCAAAAAAGAGGTTATCGTTATAATTCTAAGAATGATAAGCAATATAGCGTTTTATCAACTGTAGAAGCACCAGCAATTAATGTTTTAGCAAAAGATGTTGTATCCAAAGAAATTAATGAAGAAACCTACACTATTAATATTCATTGGAACGAATGCCCTTATTATGATACTAGTAAATCACATGATATTTCAGTTACTACAAGTTGTATTGTTGATGAAAAACAAACTACTAAAACGATTGATTTAAGTTTTTATAGTGTTAACGGTGAAAAAAATTATGATATTAGAGTTACTAGTGCTAATTTTGCACAATTAAATAATATTGTTATTAGAGATAAACAAACTCAAAAAGTTAATGTTTATGCGCGTATTGATGAATATGCTTTTGCAGATATTAATGCAATTATCAATCGTGAACTTGGAATGAGTGATGTTGATCATTATATGGAAGATATCTTACCAGTATTCCAATTAATTAGTGATTACATTGATTGTGATATAAAAAGTATCATTAGTGATACTAAAAAAGAAATTTATGAAAAACGTCTTGAATTAAAAAATAGAGCTTAAGCTCTATTTTTCTTTTTTGAATATTCCATCTTCATAATATTCAATATCACCATTTGGTCTTAAAACATAAAAGCGATTATCTAATTTTTCTTTTTTAGTAATAATTTTTGTAGGTGATGAAACTGCTACGGAGTTATCAGGCATATCTTCATATACCACGGTATTAGCTCCAATACGACAGTTATTGCCAATTTTAATATTACCAATAATTTTAGCACCAGCACCAATATAACAATTATCACCAATGATTGGATTTCCAATATTTTTACTTCCTTTAGTTCTAATTGCTCCAATGGTTACATTTTGAAATATTACGGCGTTTTTACCAATCTTAGTTTGATCAGAAATGAAAATACCACTTAAACCATGTGGAAAGTAAGGAGTATTTTTAAATGTAGTATTGATGCCAATATAACTATTTTTCTTTTCAATATAATGAGAATATACGGTTGCACAAATACCGCTTTGTTTTTTCTTATTAACTAAGTAAGTTTTTAATTGCCATATGTTTTTAAATCTTAAGAATACGAAAATACTTAAGATATCTTTAAAAAAATCTTTTAAAATAATCATTTTTATCACCAATTTAATTATATCATGAATTGAAGTTATGTTATAATATTAATTAGGTGATAATATGTACGGAGCAATCTATGGTGATTTAGCTGGAAGTATTTATGAGTACGATCAATTTAAAAAAGTTTTTGGTATTAATCCGGATACTTTAGTTACTAAAGAATCTTTTTATAGTGATGATACTATTTTAACTATTGCGGTTTTAGAAGCTTTATTAAATGATTTTGATTATGATCAATACTTAAGAATGTATATTAAAAAATATCAAGATTATTTACCAGCTTATAAGCCTTATTTTGATACTGTTTTTTCACCTAATATGATGAAATGGGCTCGTGGTAATGAAATGGGTCAAAGTACTGGTAATGGGGCAATGATGCGTATTTCACCAGTAGGTTTTATGTGTAATAGCTTACAAGATGTCATCTATCATGCCCGCTTAGCAACCATTCCATCACATAATAGTGAAGAAGCAATTGAAGCAGCTAAAAAGATTGCTTTAGTAATCTTTTATTTAAGAAATGGTTATTCTAAAGAAGAGATTTTTACCAGATTAAATATTAAACCTAAATATCAACCCTTTTCTAAATTTAATCTTACTTGTAGTGAAACCATTAATAATTGCTTATACGCTTTATATGTATCAACTAGCTTTGAAGATGCAATTAGAACAACCCTTTTAATGGGTGGTGATACCGACACTAATTGCTGTATTGTTGGTAGTATGGCGGAAAGCTTATATGGTTTAACGGATGATATTATTGATACCGTAGATAGTCATATTCCCAAAGAATTTATTAAAGTATTAAGGAGAGCTTATGAATAGTTATATGAAATTAGCTGATAGTTTAGCTAAAGAAAATTTACTTACTAATGCAGGTGGTCCCTTTGGGGCAGTCATTGTTAAAGATGGTAAAGTAGTAGGAAGAGGTTCTAATCAAGTATTAGCTAGTAATGACCCAACGGCTCATGCCGAAGTAATGGCTATTCGTAATGCTTGTAGTAATTTAAAAACTCATGATTTAACCGGATGTATCTTATATACATCATGTTATCCATGTCCCATGTGTTTATCAGCAATTATATGGGCTAATATTAAAAAAGTATATTATGGTAATACCAAACAAGATGCTGATAAAATTGGTTTTCGCGATGACTTTATTTATGAATATATTGATGATTTAATTTCAGATAATGAAAATAAAAAAATCTTAGATTTAGAAAATATTGATCGTGATTTAACGATTGTTACTTTTAATGAATATTTTCATAAACAAGATAAAGAATTGTATTAAAAAAAGTCTTAATATTTTAAGACTTTTTATTTGACCCTAAAGAATGGATAAGGTTATCAGATTTACCAAACTTTAAGAATTCTTCAACATCACTATAATTATCATAATATTCTTTTATTTCCTTACCAATTAATGCATTAATATATTTGCCGGGTGATGTAATAAATTGTTTTTTATATGCATCATAATCTAAAATTTGGTATCTTTTATTTAATGTTGAATAATAACAATCAGTTACAAAGGTAGGTTCTATTTTTTTATCAATATCTTCAATATTTAAACCGTAAATTAAATCGAATTCAGGAATTATGGCATCCTTGAAACAAGAACCCCAAGTTTTTTTTGAAAGAATTACGGATTTATCGCCTAATAATTTAGCAATTTCTGGATTATAATAAATTAAACTATCAAGGGTAATTGTTTCAGTTATGCATTCAGGATTATCAGTGATTGTTAAAATAGTATCAGAACAACTACTTGAATAAATATCTTTATAAATAGCATCTGTGTAAATATTGCTTTGTTTAATTAAATAAATGTTATCACTAATATATGAATATGATGGAATGCGATCTTTAAAATGATAATCATAGTCAAAACTTACACTATTAAATTTTTTAGGATTAATTTTTATTCCTAAAATATTCTTACTATTAATAACCACAAATGTATCAAATTCATCTGTTTTTATTTTACTTAATTGGATAATTGCTTTAAAACCATCTGGGACTAAAAAAGAAGTAATAGCAAATGGTAATTCCGTATTACGAATTTCAATTAATGATCTATCATCATGATTATTATTAAATTCTTTAATTTCATATTTACTTTGGTCATATTTAAATACCATTATATCGTCATCATTCATTTCTTTATTGATGCTTTCATCTAGATTTTTATATACTTTTTTTGCCATGCTTTTTAAACTCTCCTTTAATTAATTATTTATTATAACTTGATATTTATATAGTGTAAATAATTTTTTTATATTATAATAGATTTAGATAGGTGATAACATGACAGATGATTTAAGATATTTGATTGATTTAGTAAAAGAAGCAAGTTTAATGATAACTGATGAATTTATTGTTAAAGCTAAAGACGATCATGGAGATTTAGTTACCAATTTTGATTTAGCAATCGAAAAGTTTATGATTGAAAAGCTTAATGAAAAATATCCTAATTTTGATATTATTAGTGAAGAATACCATAGTGATAAAGCATTAACGGATAATTGCTTTACTATTGATCCAATTGATGGAACGATTAATTTTGCACATAATATTCCAATTTGGGCAATTCAAATTGCCATGATTAAGAAAGGTAATGTCGTAGCTAGTGTTATCTATGCACCAAAATTAGATGAACTTTATTATGCGGACAGTAATGGCGCTTACTTAAATGGATTACCAATTCATGTTAATAATATTCCACCAAGAAATGGTTTATATTGTATTGAAGGTAATGGTGGAGCATTTAAGAATAATGATAACTTTTTACCGCGTAATTACCGTGACTTCCATTGTGCATCACTAAGCTTTGCTTATGTTGCGTGTGGACGTTTAAATGGTATTATATTTAATTTTCATACATATTGGGATTATGTTCCGGGAATGTATTTAATTAAACAGGCTGGGGGAATAACTTATGATGAAGAAAATCGCCATTTAGCAGCTAATAATGAAGAGTATTTATCATTATTAAAAGCCAATATAAATTAAGAAAGGGAATAAGAGTTATGAGTGTTGAAAAAGATAATAAAAAGAATAAAGAATTATTAATAATTGCGTGCGTTTTAGCTATTAGTGGTTTCATTTCTTATTTAGCGATTATATTACTTGCTTCTTATGCATTTGGTGAAGGAACTAAGTTTGGCATTATTATGGCGGTTGCAACAGTTTATTTTTGTTTAATTGAATTTTTTGCTTTAAAAGTCGAAGTTGATGCTGGTTATTATGAATGTCGTAAATGTCATCATAAATTTAGTATTAGCTATTTTAAAGCATTATTTGCTCCCCATATTTTGACAACAAGATATATTAAATGCCCTGAATGTGGTCAAAACACTTGGGCTAAAAAAACTATTTCAAAATAATTACTGGAGGAATTATGACTAGTGATGAAACAAGAAAGTTAATTGATAAAGGATTAACTACTTACTTTAAAATATGTAATGGCTGGTGGTATGATGAGCATCCAGAAGATAAAACATTATTAATTAACAATTTGGATGCGGTAATGGCCTTTATTAATGCTAGAAATTTAAAAGTATCAAGAATGGGTTATAATGATTATAAATATTTATTAATATTAGCTGATCGCAATCGCGATATTGAGAATGGTAGAATTGTTTTTTCAGCTGACAACATTCAATTAAGTATGTTTAATGATCGTCATGTATTTGTTACTAATATTAATAAAGAAGGTATTTCCGGAAGTCTTGGTACCAAATCAATTAGTATAATAAGCTTTGATAATGATGGCATCAAGGATATTGATGCACCAGGAATAACTAGTTTAAGAGGATGCAGTAACGAAGCAATAATTATGAAAGTTGCTGCTTATCAAAAATGGCATTATCCGAATGCTTTAATTCCGGTAATAACTAAAAAACCAGTAGAAACTTCCGATACGATGAGAACAATAAAAGTGTAGTTATAGCTACATTTTTTAATTTTAAATATTATTATGTTATAATGAAGTAGGTGAGCACAATGAAGGTTATTACGGTTGGTAAAAGTTATATTGATATAGACGGTTATGCATCAGCAATAGCTTATCAAAAATTATTAACCTTACAAGGTATTGAAGCTAAATTTGTTAGTAATGCCATGTTAAATTACAGTATAACTAATAGTTTATTAAATACTGGTTATGGCATTGATGATTATCAAGTAACGGATAATGACGAATTTATTATTCTTGACTTATCTAATAAAACTTATTTTCCAGAATTTGTTAATGAAGACAAAATCGTTGAAATTATTGATCATCATCCTGGATTTGAAACTTATTGGAGTAAACGTTTAGGAAATAAAGCTTTAATAAAACCAATTGGTTCGGTGGCAACGTTAATTGTAGAAAAATATGAACAAGCCAATTTATTTAATCAAATCGATACGAACCTTGCTAAATTATTAATGGCAGCAATATTAGATAATACTCTAAATTTTACTGCTAAGATAACGACATCAAAAGATATTGAAACTTATCAAAAATTAACTAACCTTATTAATAATGAGGATTTTGCTTCTAACTATTTTTTAGAAGTTGAAAATACGATTATAACTAATTTAAATGAAGCAATAAAAAACGATATAAAAATAACTCATATTAATGATTGGCTTCCTGATTCTTTTGGTCAACTAACAATCTGGGATGCTAGTTTAATTAAAGAAACAGAATTAAGAAAGATTATGGATTCTTATAGTGATAAATGGTTAATGAATCTTATATCATTAAAAGATAATACCAGTTATTTAATTGTTTCAAATAATATGGTATTAGATAAACTAAATCAATTTTTAAAAGGTGATAATATTGATTTGGGATTAATCTTAAAACCAGCAATGTTAAGAAAAGAAATTATGCAAAAAGCTATTCAACAAGAATAGTTTTTTTATGATATAATGATATTAGTTTAAAGGAGATTAAATATGAAAGAAATATTAATTATTACAGGTGGAACTAGTGGTTTAGGTAAAGAAATATTAAAGGAAGCTATTAAACGTGGTTATTTTGTTTGTAATTTAGCTAGAAATATTTCTAAAATGCAAGAACTAGCAAATGAATATCAAGATAATTATCAAGGTTTTATTGGTGATATCACCGATGAGGATTTTGTAACATCATCAATTAAAAAGATTAATGAATTAGGTAATATTACTTGTTTAATTAATTGTGCTGAAAAAGCTTATTTCAAAAAAGCTACCGATTATCAAGCTGATGAAATTAATAATTCTTTAATGGGTCTTAAAGGGATGATTTTATGTACTAGAGAAGTCCTAAAAGCTAAAGAAGAGAAAGATGTTAAGATTGTTAATATTATGTCTTCAGCTGCTTTAAAAGGTAATAAAAATGAAACGATATATTGCGCTGCTAAATGGGGTGAAAGAGGTTATACTGAAGCATTAAAAGCTGAATATAAAGGTAGTAGTGTTAAGGTTATAGGAGTTTATCCTGGTGGTATGAATACGGAATTTTGGAGCGAAAGCAGAGATTATGTTAGTGTAGATAAAGCTAGTACTTTCATGAACCCAGCTGATGTTGCGCAAGTTATTTTAGATAATTTAAGTTATGATACATTAAAAGTATCTGATATTACTATTGAAAGAAATGCATAAAGGATTAATATGAAGAATGATTATAAAAAAGTATGAAAAATTATCACAATTTTTTACACAATAAGGAGCTGTAAGATGAATTACACAATCGAAAAATTAAGTAATGAAAATGCTTGTGAATATGCTTATGTTAATTCCCGTGCTTGGTTAGAATCATATCAAGGTATTATTGATCAAGCTTATTTAGAAAATCTTAATACTGATGAAGCATTAAAAGCTTTTTGTGAAAAACTAAAAGGTTATATAAAAGATGATCCTAATAATTATTTTTTACTTCGTGTTGATGGAAGACCAGTTGGGGTTTTAGGAATCAGAAAACCCAAATACGAAGATTATCAAGATTGTGGTGAATTAGGAGCAATCTATTTATTAAATGAAGTTAAAGGAAAAGGTTATGGTAAAATTCTTTTTGAAAAAGCCAAAGAAGAATTAAGAAAAATGGGCTATAACAAAATGGTTAATGGTTGTATTGATGGTAATCCATCCAATGAATTTTATAAACATATGGGTGGGAAGTTTGTTAAACAAATTCCTTTTAAAGTTCATAATAGTAATCAAGAGTTAGTTGAAAATATTTATTACTATGAAAAGATTTAAGTTATGAGGTGTTAATACGCAAGAAAAATATATAATTATTCATGGTAGTTTTGAAGCAACCATCTTTTGCCATGAATATGATCACTTAAATGGCATCTTGCATATGGATCGTATTAAAGATAGCTCGTTAATGACTTTAGAAGAAATGAAAAAATATCGTACTAATAATCCTTATCAAATAATTGATAAAGATAAAACTTTTGAATATGAAAATATGGGAATGAAAGTAGGTAAATAATATATGGAAATTGATTTTAATAATCCCAATAAATTATTAGTCGTAAGACAATTATTTGAACGCTTTAATTATAATTATGGCAATTTATTTGACATGGCTCAAGTTGACCAAGCTTTAGCAAGCATTATTCTTGTTAATGAGGATTATAGCAATATTTCTGAAGAACGTGTTATTAATCGATTTAAGTGTGGAGCTAAAGCGGTACAAGGCGAAGGCAGAATGTATCTAACATCTAAATCAACTATAGATGTTATTTATCATGAAACCCTTCATCAATTAACCGAAGCTACTAGAGGTGTATCTGGGTTAATAGCTGAATCGTACAGTGAAGAAGAAATTAATGAAAAAATAACAAAAATTGGCGAAAATTTATTAATTCGTCAAATAGATCAATTAAATGAATCTTTTACGCGATTTATGACGGAATTAGCAATTCCTGAGGTAACTGTTCATGATGCTTACCAATATGGTGCTGATGTTATTAGAAATTATTATAATTCTTTAATGGCAAAAGAAATTGATCCTTTCTTTGTCTTAGAAGCTTATGCTAAAGGTAATCAAGATGATTTTAATCGTATTAAGAATAGTTTTGGTGATCATTTTGATGAAGTATTAAGAAACATTGAAATGGATAATAATAAAGGTTATTATATTTTTAAAAAAATGCCTAATACGATGATTTCTAACGAAGCAATGCTTACCATTATTGATGAAGCTACTAGTAGCATTACTTTAAAATAATATTGATATCTTAAAAAATAATTTATATAATAAATAATTGCTTGAGGAGGATTTATACATGAAACAAGTGACCGAAGAAGATTTAAAAAGAATTGACGATGAACTAGCTAAAAAGAAAGCAGAATATGAAGCAACTAATTTTATTTCGCTAGAAGCAAAATTAAAATGGATCAATGATTTTTTTGCGGAATATATTCTTCAATTAGAAAAAGAATTTTTAACTGAAGAGGAATTTAATAATTGGGTACAACTACCTGATGAAATAAGAATTAAATATTATCAATATTTTCCAGAACATGGTTTAAATATTGCTCATGCTCTTGATCAATTAAATGTGGAAAAGAATAGTTTATCAAATGAAAATGAATCATTAAAAAGATCATTAAGAATGTTTTTACGTCATTAAAATTAATAAAATATACAGGAGGTTTTTGGATATGGCAAACAATAATTTTTACGACAATACCTATAATTTTGTAGGAGTAGTTGGTAAAGCATTATTACAATATCGTACTGGTATTAATAATCACTGCGCTAGTTATGATCCTTTTGGGCTTGATAACATTATGCAATGTCTATACTGTGATAATTGCTATTATAAGATTACGATGGAAAATGGGGAATTTATTACTAATACTACGGTTGATTTAAATGGTCTTCCAACTGATAGTCGCGGTTTTGAAGACGATGATCATATTATCTTATTTTATGATTATGTACCTAAAACTGAAGATTTATTTAATTACTTGTTTAGTGATAGTTCGGAATTTAAAGTTGTTAGAACTTGGGATACTCATGTAATGTATAATCGTGCTAAAACTAAAGAATTAGTACCTAAAGTCGTAAATAAAAACAAGAATAAAAAGCATAAAAAAGGTAGGAAATAATCCTACTTTTTATTATAGCTATTAATCAGTTTTTTAGTAATTGCTTCATTGGTTTTTAGTAATTCTCTATTTGGGATATTTAACTTTTCACAAATCTTTTTTTGATGTTTTAAAATAAATTCATTATCGACATTAATAATATCTTCAATATCATGATCTTTTTTTAAATCATCACCAATATATACAATATTTCTTAAACAATTATCGCATAACATATCAAAGAAGTTATAATATCCTCCATAACCAATTTCATTTATTTTGGGATAACTTAATTCTTTTTTATTAATGAATGAGATACGATATTCGTTATCTAGATAATTACCAACGATTAGATTAACTTTTTGGCCAGTAAAATATTTAATTAATTCACAAATAAACATCATATTATCATCATTAATATCACATTTAGCTATTTTAATTATTAAACTACCATTATTATTTGGTAATTGATCTTGATAATATATTTGAAAATATATTTTAAAACTAAAAGGACCTCTGATATAATAACAGTCACCAAATATAGGTAGTGTTGGATCATAAAAAGCCACTTCATCGCTAGTTAAATGGGTAATACTTGGATCTTTATGATACTGTTCATAATATTTAACACGTAGATGATCTAACGCAAATTTTCCTGGAAAAGCTTGGTAACGATGATCACCAATTGATGGTACATATTTTTTATAATCATCTTGATTCATAGGGATTCCTCCTAATTCAATGAATTATTATATAAAAAATCATCATAAGTTGCAATAAGAGGTGTCGAGAGTTATATAAAGTATGATATAATTAATGAGTAATGCGCTTATGATAAGAGGTGATATAATCATGAAAAAATATTCCATAAGTTCTAATAACGAAAAAGTACAAAATTCAGTAAATAATTGTACTGAAAAAATTGAAGAGATATTAGATTTCTTTAATATTGATAATGTTAATGTAACAATTAAAGTTCTTAGTTATGACGCTTTTAAAAAAGAGTTTAAAGATTATTTAAATTATGATAGTAATGATTGTACGGCTGGATTTATTGAAGATGATAAGAATATGATTGTGGTTCTTGATTATGATGATTATAAATATACTAATCATCATAGTAAAACTTATGATGATTTTATCAAAACTGTTATTCATGAATTTGTTCATGTAGTGCATTCAATTGCTTGTAAACATCGTTATCCAAGTGATGAATTGTGGGAAGGTATTGCTGTTTATTTATCTAATCAATATGATTTTGAAGCAAAAATCGGTAGCGGTAGCTATTATGAGTATGGTTTAAATATATATAATTATTTAAAAGAGCATGATAAAGAATCATTACTTAGTATTTTAAATGTAGATAATTAATAGGAGGTGATACAATGCGATTAATTCTTACCAGCTACATTGATATATATGATAAAGATGGGATGGGAAATAAGCTTGCTAAAAACTTTGGCAATGAAAATGAAATCCTAGATAATATTAAAAAGTATGTACAAAAGTATGATAATTTCTTATTTGTTGCAAGTGATGAATATAATACAGAAGCAACTGATAAATATGCTAATTTAACTTTTGAATCTTTTAATATGACTTTACCTTTCAAGAATTATAATATTTTAGATTCAAGAACTAAACATTTAGCTAATAAATTAGTTCAAAATGCTGATTTAATATTTTTGTGTGGGGGACATGTACCAACGCAAAACCAATTTTTCAATAATATAAATTTACGAGATATTATCAAAAACACTAATGCTCTTATAATTGGTGGTTCAGCTGGAGCTATGAACATGGCTGATACTGTTTATTGTCCACCGGATTTAGAAGGTGAGGGTATTGATCCAAAGTTTAATCGTTTTTATAAAGGTTTAGGACTAACTAATATTAATGTATTACCACATTATGATGTAGTAAAAGATTACTATGTTGATGGCAAACACTTGGTTAATGAGTTTGTTATTCCTGATTCTTATAAAATTGATATTTATGCCATTAATAATGGTTCATATATTTTAATTGATGATGATAATGCAATTAATATATATGGCGAAGCATATTTAATTAAAGATGGAAAAATTACTAAAATCAATGATAGTGATATGAAGAAAACGATGGTCATGTAATTAGTTTAGAAAATGGATTAAAATGAGGTGGAATAATGGATTATTCAATTTTAGTAAATAAATCAAATCCAATAGCTAATAGTTATTTTGATAACCTATCTTTAGTTGAATGTCTTGATATTGATGGTAATAAAATTAGTGTTGAAAAAACTGCTTATAATATGTACATTAACTTAAGTGCTTATCTTAAGACTAAGAATATATTTATCGAGATTGCATCAGCTTATAGAAGTATTGAAGAACAACAAGAAATTATTGATGAGTTTACTAAAAAGTATGGCGTTGATTATGTTAGTAAGTATACTGCACCAATTAGAACAAGTGAACATCACACTGGTTTAGCTATTGATTTAGCATTAATAGTAGATGGCGTTAAAATATGTGAAAACGAAGATTTATTAAAATATGAAGATATCTTTTTTGAAATACATCAATCATTAAGTGACTATGGTTTTATTTTAAGATATCCCAAAGGAAAAGAAGACATAACTGGTTACGGATATGAACCATGGCATATTAGATATGTAGGTAAAGAGTTAGCCAAATATCTTTATAAAAATAATTTAACATTAGAAGAATACGTTGAAAAGCAATTAACGAAAGTGATCATTTTTGACTGGGGTGGCGTAATTATGCATCGTGATCCAGTTGAAAATAATGATAAGCAAGCAATAATAAGAGTAATCAAAAGCTTTAATCCAACTTTATCTGATGATGAAGCTTGGAATGTTTATTTGAACTCTTTGATTGATGAAAACGGAATATATATTAGTCAACAATGTGATGAAGTAAGTAAAGCAAAATGGGTAGAAAGGCTAAATAATCTTGGTAATTTTAATGCTTCTTTGCAAGAATTTAGCGAAAAGTTTTCTGCGGAATATTTAAGTGTTGGATATTATAGTGATCTTATTGATTATATATATTCATTAAAAGATAAATGCCAAATTGGATTATTTTCCGATCTAATATATGGCTGTACTCCTGCTTTAAATAAACAATTGGATTTATCCAAATTTGATAATGTATGGTTATCATATCAGACTGGTTTAAGAAAAAACACGTTAGATGCATTTATATTAATTGAAAATGATTTATTAGTATCACCAGAAAACATTTTATTTATTGATGATTCTACTGTTAATATAATGAATGCTAAGAAAAGAGGTTGGCAAACTTGCCAAGCTTTTGGATATGAAATTGATAAAATCAAAGCATCTGTTACCGATTTTTTAAATAATCGATAAGGATATATATAAAAAAAGAGGTGGTAATATGAAAAAACTCGAAACAACTTTATGTTTATTAAAGAAAGACGATGCAATCTTACTTGCATTGAAAAAAAGAGGTTGGGGTGAAGGAAAGTTTAATGGCGTTGGTGGTAAATTAAAAGATGATGAAACCCCAGAAGAAGCAATGATTAGAGAAACTCAAGAAGAAATTCATGTTACGCCAACCCAATATGAAAAAATTGGAATAGTTAAATTTGATGAATATAATAAAGGCGAAAAACAAAATTTAATATTTCATTTATATATTGCTAACGAATGGTTGGGAGAACCTAGTGAAAGCGATGAAATGAAACCATTTTGGTTTAAGATTGATAACATCCCATATGACAAGATGTTTGATGCTGATAAATATTGGTTACCACTTGTTTTAAGTGGTAAGAAAATTGATGCCTATTTTTCTTTTGACGAAAACAGTAACCTTATTAATAAAGAGATAAAAGATTTAGATGGCAAACTTAAATATTTAAAATAACGAGGTAATATTATGGATAATACTAAAATATTAGAAACGGAAAGATTAATACTTAGAAAATTTACGATTAATGATGCTGAGGCAATGTTTAATAATTGGGCTACTGATCAAAACACCACAAAGTATTTGAATTGGAATCCACATGAAAATATAGAAGAAACTAAAGCATTTATTAACACTAAACTTTCTAAATATGAAGATGGATTATATAGTTGGGTTATGGTTATCATATAGCATATAATGACATCAAAACAGAAATAATATAAGATGAAATTTTAGATGATTTCATCTTTTTTTTATGTTATAATAATTTACAAATTTTTGGCATTTTGTTTTTTATAATAGGGGGTGAATTGCATGAGTAATTATTTTGAAGCACAAGATTTGAATATAGCAAAAATAAATTATAGTGATATTGATACATCTAATCTTGAAAAAATTGGTGAGGGCTATCATAGTGTTGTTTTTAAATATGAAGATATTGCAATAAAGGTTTATCATAGTACAACATACAATAGTATAGGTAATATTAATTTAGAACTATTTGAAAAATTAAAAGAAATTCAGTCGAAAGCATTTATGGAATTAATTGATTACTCAATTATATTATGCAAAGATGAATATTGTTTATCAGGTAATCTACATCCCAAAAGAAGATTAATTCGAGCTTATTCTTATAAATATCTACCTAAATTACCTATTAAATCAATTGATATGCCAATAGATTATTCTTTGAAGAGTATATATGAACTCAAAAAATTCATGTTAGAACTTAATAAAAAGGGTATTAAAATAAGAGATGCTCATAGTGAAAATTGTATTCCGACATCGGATAATATTGTTATTATTGATCCAGATGATTATGTATTAACTAATCAGGATGTAACTGATAATAATATATCAGAGATTAGAGAATATCTTTTCGATTTATGGTTAGAAGAATATGGCTTGAATAATCATGAACAAAAAAATAAGCTTATAGATATCTTTAATGATTATGATATTGAAAAAGATGTTGAAAGAGTATCTCATGAATTTAAAGCAAAAACACCTAGAAAAATATTGGATAGATGCCTTAATAACTAAATCAATTATATTATAGTTGTGATTAATGGCAGAAACATAATTAATTAAACTTTAATTAAACTTAGGGGGGATCTAAGATGATTAAGAATGTTATATCGGTTATTGATGGTGCCGCCGGAAGTTGTGGTAAAGCAAAAGTAGTAGGCGAAATTGCTACTGATAAAACTATTAATTTAGGGGCTGCTATAACTAATTGCATGCCTAATGCTGGGCATACTTTTGTTGATGAACAGGGAAGGAGTATTATATTTAGAAATATTCCGGTATCATGTGTTAATCCGCAAACTGAATTATTTATTGGACCAGGTTCTGCAATTGATATGGATGTATTTATTGATGAATATGAAAGAGTAAAGCATCTTTTAAATGGCCGAAAGATATATGTTCATGAAATGGTTCCACTAATAGAGGAAAGACATAAACAATATGAAAAAGAACATATCAAAAGTGGTTCTACATTTAAAGGTTGTGGCGCCGTTACACAAGAAAAAGTAATCAGAGATAAAAGATTAGCATTTTTTAAAACTTTTGAAAATGCCGTGGTGTGTTCTAATGACGAATGGTTAGAAAAATTGTATACCCATCTTGATAATCCCAATGAATATGTAATTTTAGAAGGGGCGCAAGGTTGTGACTTAGATTTAAATCATAGTGGTAATTATCCCTATGTTACAAGTAGAAATGTTTCTACATCACAATTACTTGCTGACTCGGGAATATCACCAGAAAGATTATTACAAACAATCATGGTAGTTAGACCATTCCCAATAAGAATAAGTAATATTACTAAAACAGGGGATATTATTTATACTGGTGCAAATGGTACTGGAAAAGAACTTACATGGACAGAAATAAATATTGCTTCCCAATTTGGCTGGTATCCTTATGAAGGAATGTTAAATGATTTTAAAATCGAATATGAAGAAGATGAATTTTTAACATTTGTCCAAAAAGACTTAGTTAGATGTCCAGAAATTTATTTAAAACAAATCTTTGGTGAAAACTATAAAGATATTAATCTTAAAGAAGTCACTTTATTACAAGCTTTAGAAATAGAAAGATTGTATCATAAATCAATTGGTGAACGAGAGTATGAAAGTAATTATATTGAACTCCCTTTTACTGAAACAAAAGATTCTCCAACACTTATTGTTGATTTATCTGAACAAACTACTGTTACTAAGATGGAAAGAAGAGTATTTGACTTAGATATTAAAAAATTAATTAATAATATTCATATTAATACCCCATCTAGCTTATATTTAAATTTCTTTCAACATCTAAGTTATAATCATAAAGGCATTATTGGTAATTATGATGATATCAATTTTGAAAAACCAATACGAGAATATCTTGCGTGGTTAGAAAACAATACCGGTATTGATATTTCTACTTTAGGAACAGGTTCAAGAAATGGTGAAAGAATAAAAAGAAAAGAATTAATAAGAAGATAATTTTAGGCAGATTAGTACAAAATCTGTCTTTTTTATGCTATAATTTTATTGATTTATTAAATCATTTAATATTTAAAACAGATGAAAAAAGGTGAAATAATGAAACAAGGTAAAGCAAAACTAACTCCAGTATTTAAAACCAAAGAAGAGGAAGAACTATTTGCCAGATGTGCAATTGAAAGTATGAATAATATTACAACAGGTGGAATTACTCATTTATCGATAGATGAGTCAATGAACAATGGTAATGTTGTTCTTACTCCGGTATTTCAAACTGAAAAAGAGGAAGAATTATTTGCTAGATGCGCAATTGAAAGTATGAATAATATTACAACAGGTGGAATTACCCATTTACCGATAGATGAGTCAATGAAAAATGGTAATGTTGTTCTTACTCCGGTATTTCAAACCAAAGAAGAGGAAGAATTATTTGCTGGATGTGTCCAAGAAACAATGATTAGATATAGTAATAATGGAGCTGTAAAAAAGAGAGTTTTAAAGCAATAAAAGAAAATGATCTAAATGAATTAAGGTAAAATAAATATCAACTGTCTATTGATGTTTTTTAGTAATTCTTTATAAATAGAGGTGAAGAAAATGATTGATGAACAATATATTGATATTGCAATTGAAATTAGCAAAAAAGCTAATCATCCATATGGTGCAATTGTTGTTAAAGATGGAAAAATAATTGGTAGAAGCGATGATAATACTTTATTGGAAAATAGTATGTATTCGCATGCGGAATTAATAGCTATAGAAAGTGCATCTAATAATAAAAATTTATATGGTGATTTAAAAGGGGCAACTATGTATGTATCTTGTGAACCATGTATGATGTGTATGGGTGCAATACTTTATGAAGAGTTTTCTAAAATAGTTTATGCAGCAACATTACAAGACAGTAATAATAATTATTGCCCAGAAGTGATTACTGATATAGATGTATTAGCAAAATATGCTAATAACAAAATAGAAATAGTTAAAGAACTTCACCGTGATAAAGCTATCGAAGTATTAAAAAGAGCATAGTATTTGATACTTGGTATTGACGGTTAAGCTTTTATGAAGAGGTGATAAAGTGAAGATAACAGTACTAGGAACAGCAGCTGCTACAAGTATGCCACTTACATTTTGTAATTGTGATGTATGTACAGAATCAAGAATACTAGGTGGTAAGAATATTAGAAAAAGATCATCTATCGTACTTAATGATGATTTACTAATTGATATGGGTCCAGATTCAATTAATGCTTGTAGTATGTATGGAATAGATGTTGGAAAAATAAAGTATCTATTACAAACACATTCACATAGTGATCATTTTGATGCAGGTCATTTTGTTACTAGATGGAGTGATTATGCTACCAAAAATTTAGAACATCTAAATATCATATGTTCTAAAAGAACTGCAATAGATATGAATCATGCCATAAATGAAAATGAAGCAATTGATTTATTTGCTAAAGAATGGCAAGATGATTTAAATTATAGTTTAAACATTGTTAAACATGGCGATAAATTAAAAATCGGTGATTATGAAATAGTAGCTATTGATTCGAAACATGATTCTAGAGTAGAAGGATTAATATATATTGTAACTTATAATGGTAAATCACTTCTTTATGGAACAGATTTACTTGAAATAAGTGATGAAGCATGGAATATAATTAAAAACTATAAGTTAGATGTTGTATTCTTAGACCAAACTTATGGTAAAGGATATAATGCCGGTGGTCATTTAGATGCTGAGATGATAGAAGTATATGTAAGTAAAATGAAAGAAGAAGGAATAATAGATGATAATTCATTAGTTTATGCTACTCATATTTCTCATGAAGGAAATGATATACATGATAAGATGGAAGAATTATCAACTAATTATGGTTATCACATAGCTTACGATGGAATGAAATTAGAAATATAAAATGATTTTATTCAAAAGAATGAAAATAAGACTAATATAAACGATTTGATTACGACACAGTAACTTTTAATAGAAGAGATGATATGATGGATAGATATTTATTAAATGAAGGTCAAAGTAAAATAAACGAAGATATAAAAATATTTTGTAATAATATTGGTGAAATAAATAAAATAGAAGATTTAAAAATAGTAGACAAAGTATTCTATGAAAATTTTATTAGTGATAAAACTACCCCTAAATTTTCACGAAGTGTAATAGAAATATTTAATAGCAAAACGTTTTCTGGATGCTCAGATATAGGTTTAATGATGTCATCAATATTAAGAGAAAAAGGAATACCTACTGTTTATGTTGAAACAGTTAGAATTGACTGGTTGGATGCTGAAAGAAATAATAGACCAGAAAAAGAGTTAATGATGGGGCATATATTTTTAGAAATTTTTGTTAATGGTAAATGGTATTTATATGATCCAATGTTTAGACTTTATTATGATAATTATGATAATACTAATAATAATTATCCAAGAAATTTTTATGTTTTTGCTAAAGGCTTGAATTGTAATAGTTTTGGGATTTTTAATACCAAAGATGAGAGAAGAATAGCATTAGAAAGATTAGAAGATTTTGATGTAAAAGATTACATAAATCCTAATTATAAAGAAATCAAAATAAAGGATTTGATATGAGTATTTAATACTTGGTGTTTACAGTCTAACTTTTTATAAAAAGAGGTGAAAATATGATTGATGAAATAATGAAAAGAATTGATGAATTTGGATTATCTATTGATAGTTTGTATATTCAAAGTAAAGATAGTTTAAATGTAATAATTAATTCTGATAAATTGCATGAACTAAGAAGTTGTTCTAAGTTATTGGTAGCCATGGCAATGGGAATAGCTATTGAAAACAATTTATTTTCACTAGAAGAAAATATTTATAATTACATAGAAGAATACATTACTAACGATAACAATAGAGAAAAGATAAGGAAATGGACTATCAGGACATTATTAACTCACACAACTGGCTATGACAAAATGTTAATGTCTAATAAAGAAATAGTAGATAAAAATTTAGATAAATCTAAATTGCTTGAATATGCTTTGAATTATGATATTGCAAATGAACCAAATGCAACTTATACTTATAATAATGTTGAACCTTTTATAATATCTGTTTTGTTTAAAGAAAAACATAACATAGATTTAGACGATTATATAAAAATAAATATTTTTGATAAGATTGAAATTAATAACTATAGTTGGGAGAAATATGGTGAATATTGTCCTGGATGTACAGGGCTATACTTATTACCAAAAGATTTCCATAAATTAGGTATGTTAATTTTAAACGATGGAGTATATAATAATGTTTCTATTGTTCCAAGTAACTGGATTAGAGAAATGATAAAAATGCAAATTGAAACACCTTATTTAGTAAAAACTGAAAGACTATTTCCAAAGTATGGTGCTGGATATTTCACATTTATATCAAGAGATGGTTATATTTTCCGCGATGGAACAAATGGACAATATATTATAATTAATAAAGAAAAAGGATTGGTTATATGTATTATGTCTTCTGAAAAAGATATGAGTAAAATAACTGAAATATTTAGAGGAATTTTATAAGTAAAAGGAGTTGATCCAAATGAATGAAAATAAAACTAATATAAATTGGTTGAGAACAATTTAGTCAAGACTTCTTACAATCCCTTATAAAATAAGGGTTTTCTTTTGAAATGATCTTGCATGTTTTGAAGAAAAATATATAAAAAAAGTAAAAAAATGAGTAAAAATAGTAAAAATTAGTATATTTTTGGGTAGGAATTGATATGGTGAGAACGGCTAGTCAAGACCAATGATAATAACACATGAGATAATGTGTTTTTTTTATGCAATAAAATAGAAAGGAGAATAATATGGATAGGTTTAATATTAGGAAGTTAGATGGTTATACAATAATGTCTAATCATCATTTAAGAGATCAAAAATTATCACATGCAGCTAGAGGATTATTATCCTTTATGCTATCACTTCCAGAAAACTGGGATTATTCTTTTAATGGATTGGTAGCAATAAGTAAAGAAGGAAAATCTGCAGTTAGGACAATGATAAATGAATTAAAACAAGCTAAATACATCAAAATAAGCCAATCTAGAAACGAAAAAGGATATTTTCAATACAATTATGATGTTTATGAAATTCCTTACGATATACCACTTAAAATGATGGATTATCCGACACCTGAAAATCGGAACTCCGATAATCGGATGTCTCAAAATCAGCTACAAATAAATACTAAAGAAACAAATACTAATAAACAAATAGATAAAGAAGATAATATAGATAAAACTAAGGCCTTAAAACATAAAGTCTTAATAAATGAGTTGGTTAGGTTAGGTTATCTTAAAGAGGATGATGAACAAATTATACTTTATGATAGTCTTTTCGATAAGTATATAAATAATGGAAATACATATACAGATATTTATTCTGCAATTCATTATATTGTGCCAAGAGTTATGTCTAGAAATCTTGTAGATGAAGAAGGTAAAGATATTACAAATAAATTTGGATATTTTAAAACTTCAATCGAATCTAATTTTAGAAAACTTAATAGTTATAATGAAGAACTATATCCAGAAGATGATAATAGTTCTTTTTGGGATGACTATAAGTTTATAGATCATGAAGGGAGGTGAGGAAAGTGCCGAAATGTGAAGTTATTGCTATAGCTAATCAAAAAGGTGGAGTTGGAAAAACAACTACAACATTTAATTTAGGAGTAGCACTTGCTCAGGAAGGAAAGAGAGTTTTACTAATTGATGCAGATCCCCAAGGTGATTTAACAACATATATGGGATGGCATAATGCTGATAGAATTCCTGTTACAATTTCTACATTAATGGATAAATCAATGAAAGATGAACCGATAGATCCTAAAGAAGCTATTCTTAAACATGATGAAGGTGTTGAACTTATTCCATCTAATTTAGAATTATCTGCAACAGATGCAAATCTTTATCAAGCAATATGTAGAGAATCTATTTTAAGAAATACTATAACACCATTAAAGAAAGACTATGATTATATATTAATTGATTGTATGCCTAGTTTAGCTTTATTAACTACAAATGCTTTAGCATGTGCAGATAAAGTTATAATTCCAGTACAATCAGAATTTTTAGCTGCAAAAGGTATGAGTCATTTAATGACATCAATTTTAAGAGTTAGAAAATATATTAATCCTAATTTAAAAGTAGGAGGTATTCTTTTGACAATGGTTGATGGTAGAACTAATCTAGCTAAGGATATTAGCAAGGAATTAAGAGAAACTTATGGAACTGTATTTAAATTATTTGATACAACAATTCCAAGAGCTGTAAAGATTGCAGAAACTACTAGAATTGGTGAAAGTATTCTATCTTATGATAAGAATAGCAGAATAGCGGAAAGCTATAAGAATTTTGCAAAGGAGGTCATAGATTATGAACGAGAAGAAAAAGCAAGAAATACCAATGCCGTTCAAGTTCGATGATTTTTTTACAACTCAAGAACAAAGAGATGAAGAAGCAAAAGAACATATTGAAGAAATTGATATTTCATTAATTGATAATTTTAAAGATCATCCTTTTAAGGTAATCGATAATGATGACATGAAATCATTAAAAGAAAGCATTAAAGTAAGTGGTGTATTATCTCCAGTTATTGTAAGAGAAAAAGAAGATGGAAGATATGAAATGATTTCAGGCCATAGAAGAAAATATGCTTGTGAATCACTAGGAATAGATAAGATAAAATGTATCATTAAAAATCTTTCTGATGATGAGGCAACAATATTTATGGTAGATAGTAATCTTCAAAGAGAAAAACTATTACCATCAGAAAAAGCATTTGCCTATAAGATGAAATATGAAGCTTTAAAACATCAAAGAAAAACTCCTGCGAACCAACATGACACAGAAGTGCGACAAGTTGGCGCAGTAGTTAGAAGTGATGATATTTTAGGTGAAGAACATGGTGATAGTGGAAGACAGGTTCAAAGATTTATTCGATTAACTTATCTTATTCCAGAATTGTTAAATATGGTAGATAATTCTGAATTGAAAGAAAGTCCATCTATAGCTTTAACACCTGCAGTAGAACTATCATATTTAAAACCTGATGAGCAAAAATTATTAGTTGAATTTATCAATTATAATTTAGCTACACCAAGTCATGCACAAGCTATTGAATTAAGAAATTTAAGTCAAAAGAAATTATTAGTTGAAGAAACTTTAGATAATGTTATGAATAGAGAAAAACCAAATCAAATTCTTCAATTTAAAATTAAAGAAGAAAAACTTTTTAAAGTTATTCCTAAAAATATTGAAAGAGATAAAGTAGAAGATTTTGTTTTAAAAGCATGTGAATATTATTCAAAACATATACGACAAAAAGAAAGGGATTCAAGGTGATGCTTATGACTTAAAGGTAATAATACCCAAATCGCACACTTGCATACTATTTTTTTATAAATATAATGCAAGTTAGAAAGGGTGATTCTAATGAAAAAGAGAATTATTATAGCTATTATGCTTATAGTTTCAATAATAGTTGGTAGTGTTTGTGTTTATAATAAGGTGAGCAAACAAAAAATAGAAACTAATAATATTGTTAATAAAAAAAATATAGAAGAAATAAAATCTGATTTGATTGAAGATGAAAACGATAAAAATGATATAGAAACTACTGTTTCAAATAATGATGAAGAAAAACAAAGTGAAGTTATAATAGAAGAATCTAAACCATCTAATAAAAAATCAGATCATAATCCGACCAGTAATTCTAACAATAATAATCAAGTTGTAGAAAATAAAACTCCTGTTGTATCTCAACCTGTTCAAAATACAGAACCTGTTGTTGAAAATCCAACTCCGCCAACTCCTGCAGCTCCAAGCTGTACACCTAAGAAATTTATTAATAGTTGGTTTGCTGGAGAATTTAGATCACAACAAGCATGTCTTGATGCAGGAGAAAAATACATGTTTGATTATAGTGTAAGTTGTCCGTATTTGGATGATGATTGTGGAACTACTTATTGGATGCTACAACTAATTGATAGAAATGGCAATATAGTTGATTATCATACTTTAAATTAATACTCGTAAGAGTATTTTTTTATGCAAATTTATAGGAGGTTTATTATATGAAAAAAATTATTAAAACATTTCTTTTTTTATTGATAGCATTAGTTGCAACTCCAAAAATGAATGTTAAAGCTGCAACATATACTGATGTTATTAATGATGGAGGCAATTGGATCGCTAATAACTATGTAGTAAAAGAACATGGTTCAACTAGAAAATACCAACAAATGAATGTAATTACTCGTAGAAGTGATGGACATTTTGTGTATTGTGTTCAACCTGGTGTTCCAATTGAAGAAAGACCTATTACTGGATATGATTCAGATTGGGCTATTGTTTCTAATATGACTCAAGCACAATGGAATCGTGTATCTCAATTAGCATATTATGGTTATGGTTATCAAGATGCATCTCATGATCATACTGATATAAAATGGTATGTAATAACTCAATTTATGATCTGGCATAGTGTACCTACAGAATATGATATTTATTTTACTGATACATTAAATGGTAATAGAATTACTAAATACACATCTGAAATGCAAGAAATGGAAAATTTACTTGCGCAACACCATAAAGTACCAAGTTTTAATCAAACTAATTCTTCTATGTTTATTGGAGAAACTAAAACATTTAATGATACAAATGGTGTGTTAAGTAATGGTTATATAATTAAATCATTTAATGGTGGCTCAGCTGCTATTAATGGAAATTCATTAAACATTACTGCAAATAAAGTTGGAATTTTTGAAGTTGTATTATCTAAAAATAATAATAGATATGGAACAGCTCCAATTATATATGTTGATCCATCTTCTCAAAATGTATTTTCAAGAGGTGATATTGATCCAACTTATGCAAAATTAAATCTTGAAATAAAAGGTGGAACTATAACTGCACATAAAACTGATGCTGATACTATGGAACAAAAACCACAAGGAGAAGCAACACTAGGAGGAGCAGTTTATGATATTTATAGAGAATCTGATAATTTAAAAGTAGGAACCATTACTACTGATAAAGACGGAAATATAACAAGTGATTATTTACCAAGTTTAGGAAGATTCTATTTAAAAGAAACAAAACCATCAACTGGTTATGAATTAGATTCTACTAAGTATTATTTTGAAATTACAACTGAAAATTTATTTCCAGAAATATCAGTTTATGAAAGAGTTATAACTCGTACTTTTGATATTACAAAGGTATATGCAAATGAAAAAACTGGTATTATGACTCCTGAATCAAATATTAAATTTGGTTTTTATAATAATAAAGGTGAGTTATATAAAGAAGCTACTACTGGTAGTGATGGAAATATTAAAGTTAAACTACCATATGGAACTTATACAGTAAAACAATTGACAACAACACAAGACCACGAAAAGGTTGAAGACTTTACTGTTGAAGTAAAAGAATCAGGTGATGATGTAAAACTTGTATTAGCAAATGCAGAAATCGTTGCTAAATTAAGAGTAGTTAAAATAGATTCAGAAACAAAAGAAGTGATTAAAAGAAGTCATATTAAATTCAAAATTTTTGATGTGAAAAATAATGAATATGTATGTCAAACAATTACTTATCCTAATAAACAAACAATTTGTGAATGGGAAACTGATGAGAATGGTGAATTTACTACTGCTTATCCATTACATAGTGGAACATATAAATTAGAAGAAGTAGATCAAGCTATTGATGGTTATTTATGGAATAATCAATCACATGAATTTACTATTGGAGAAGATTCAATATTAAGAACTGATTCTGAATATGGAATTATATTTGATACAGAATTTGAAAATATGCCAGTTAAAGGTGAAGTTAATATAATTAAAACTGGTGAAGTCGCAATACTAACTGAAGATGGTTTTGTATTTGATTCTCAATCTTTAAAAGGAGTTAAATTTGGTTTATTTGCTGCTGAAGATATTAAATGGAATGATAAAGTAGTAACTGAAAAAGGAACTAAAGTAGCAGAAGGAACTACTGATAAAGACGGAAAAATAAAATTTGATAAATTGGTTTTAGGAAAATATTATATTCAAGAAATTGAAACATTAGATAATTATATATTAGATGAAAATAAATATGAATTTGAACTAAAATATAAAGATCAATATACTCCAGTTATTGTATATTCAAAAGCAATTTTAAATATATTAAAGACTGGTAAATTGGAATTTACAAAAACTGATTTTTCAGAATCAAAAACATTACCAAATACAACAATTGAAATTTATACAGAAAATGATGAATTAGTTTTCACTGGTAAAACTGATAAAGATGGAAAAATTATTATAGAAAGATTACCACAAGGTAAGTATTATATTATCGAAAAAGAAGCTCCAGAAGGTTATAAATTAAATGAAGAAAAAATGCCTTTTGAAGTTAAAGAAAACGGTGAAGTTATAAAAGCAACAATGAAAGATGAAGATATTACAGGTACTTTGGAATTTACAAAAGTTGATTTTTCTACTGAGCAACCACTACCTAATACCTTAATCGAAATATATAACGCTGAAACTGATGAATTAATATTCTCAGGAAGAACAGATGATAAAGGTATGATTGTAATAGATAAAATTAAATATGGTAAATATTACATAATTGAAAAAGAAGCTCCAGAAGGTTATCAATTAAATAATGAAAAGATGTTTTTTGAAATAACTGAAGATGGACAAGTAGTTAAATCAGTTATGAAGGATGAAATAATTGAAGTTCCTAATACTGATAAAAACGAAACAAAAGAGCTTATCGTTGGTGGTGTTATTTTAATTCTATTAGGTGCAGGTGCTGTTGTATATGCAAGAAAAAAAAGAAAAAAATAAAAGCTGGTTATTTTTAACTGGCTTTTTACTTTTATTCTTAGGAATAGGTGCAATTACTTATTATGTAGTATTAAACAAGAGACTAGATAATCAAGAACAAAATGCATTAAAAGATTTTTATATTAAAGAACAAGAAATTATTGAAGATGATAAAAAGGATGAAGAACCCCAAAATGAAGAAGTGAAAGAGCAAAAGAAAATAGAATATATTGCTGTACTTAAAATCCCTAAAATTAATTTAGAAAGAGGTTTAGTAAATCCTAATAGTTATTTAAATAATATAGAATACAATGTTCAAATATTAAAAAATTCTGCTATGCCAGATCAAGAAAAAGGTAATGTAATGTTAGCTGCTCATTCTGGAAATGCAAGAGTTTCTTATTTTAGATATTTATATAAATTATCTATTGATGATGAAGTGATTATTGATTATAAAGGGCATACTTATACATACAAAGTAGTAAGCATTTATGATGTAGATAAAACAGGAAAAGCACAAATATATAGAAATAAAAATACTAACACCTTAACATTAGTTACTTGCAGACATAACACTAATAAACAAATTATTGTTATATGTGAACTAGCTAATACCAATTGATATAAATTGAAAGAGTGGTGAGTATGAATATTGAAAAAGTAATTAAAGAAAGATTTAAAGTTTTTGAAAAACTGACTACTACAGGTTATAACACCGATAGTAAAATTATTAATTTAAAGGTTGAAGAATTACTTCAGCAACCTAATTTCAATAGAAGTGAATTAGTTATAGCAGTTGGAATTAAAAACGCACTTGCTAATAAAAAACTAGTCACTTTTTTATGTGGAATTGAAGACAATGAAGTAAAAAAGAATACAAGTATAAGAAAGGAAAATAATTATGAATAGTGAATTTAAAAATGAAATTTTAATAGATGGTTATCTATATGACAGAGATTTAGAAAACAAAAGTTTTCAAATTAAAAACAATGAAGAAATCATTGAATTTAAATATAATGAAGATTTTAAAGAAAGTAATTTAGAAGAATTACAAGGAAATGAATTAATAAGAATTAAAGGTTCATTTGATCAAAATGAAGATGGAATTTTCTATTTAGCTAAAGACATGTTAGTTTTACCACAATTCTCAAAAGGAGATATGTAATATGAATGGACAAGTAAGAGTTACATTTATAAAAGATGATTTTAATAAAATTGTAGAATTAACTAACATTTCAATTCAAAACACATTAGAAGAAGAAAATAAAGAAGCTAAAAAATTCTTAAATAAGATTATGACTTATTCATTCATAAAAGATGAAAAAGTAACAATGAATCTATATCCATCTGAAGCAAGATTTTTAATAAATATTTTAAATAAAAACATTGCTGAAATTGAAATATCAAATGATTGGATGGAAGAATTAAAACTAAAAAAAGAAGAATATAAAAAAAGTAAGGAAGGTGAATTAAATGCTTAATCAAGTAGTAATGGTTGGAAGATTAACTAAAGATCCAGAAGTTATTGAAACAGAAAATGGTAATAAAGTTTCAAATATAGCTATTGCTGTTCCTAGAAGTTTCAAGAATGAAGAAGGAGTTTATGAAACAGATTTTATTGAAGTAACAATGTGGAATGGTATTGCAGAAAATACTGCTGCATATTGTCATAAAGGTGATATAGTTGGAGTAAAAGGAAGAATCCAAGTTGATAACTATGAAAAAGATGGAGAAAAGAAATCAGTACAAAAAGTAATTGCTGAAAAATTAACATTCTTATCTTCAAAGGCAAAATCGGAACCAGAACCAGCATTATAATTATGAAAGAAGAACAATTAAGAAATAAGTTATGGGATATTGTTACTAAAGAATTTGATGAATTTAAGAAAGAACAATTACAAAATTCAAAGGAAGAAATATTTGAAAATGCATATAAAATTTCTACATTAAGTGATTTTGTAGATATGTGTGATCCTGATTGTGGTTGCTTAAAACTAGATGAAGTCAAAGCTTTAATAAAAGAAAAATATCCTGCTCATACTTTATATAACTTTTATATGAAGAGTGATGCTGGTGGAATAAGTGATTTATATGAGTCAATTTGGTATAGATTAAATGACTTAGCCAACAGAAATAATAATATTAAAAATAAAAACAATTTAGAAAGATAATTATAGAGCCATTTATTGGCTCTTTTATTTAGCAAGCATTGGAAAGTTCCTCCCACAAGGCACTTTCCTCGTATTATGGGGAAATCCCCAATCCCCTGAATAATTGAATGGAGGTATAAATATGATTGAGTTATTATTCTTTTTACTAGGATTAATTATCGGTCTATTATCTGGAATAACTTTTATATGTTTGTATTTTGTTAAAAGTGTTTCTGGTAATAGTATTATAGAATTGCCTAGTATAAAAAATGAGAAGAAAAACAATTAAAAAAAATTTTTGGTTTAGTTATGATGAAGACAAGCAATTAAAATACTTGTCTTCTATTCTAAATCTTAGTGAATCAAATACTATAAGAAAACTATTATATGAAACACAAGTTAAAGAGTGTCCACCAAAAGAATTTTATGAAGCAATTGATAAAATAAATAAAATTGGTATTAACATAAATCAATTAGCAAAAATTGCAAATTCAACTGGAATTATTTACGAAGATAAACTTAACCAACAATTTAATGAATTAGAAAAATTAAAGAATAGTATATATGAAAAATATATATAGTTTTGAAAGTGGTGATATGTATAGCAGTTGTTAAAATATGGAAAGTAAAATCAAATTTGAAACAAGTAGTAGATTATGCAGAAGATAATGAAAAAACAGATTTATCTAAATTTAAAGATTTGAAGGATTTAATGGATTATGCTATGAATGGTGATAAGACCGAAGAATCATTATATATATCAGGAATCAATTGTGATCCTAATAATGCAACTAATGAGATGATAAAAATTAAAAACAAGTTTGAAAAAAAAGATGGTATTTTAGCATGGCATGCATATCAATCTTTTAAAGAAGGAGAAGTTACTCCAGATGAAGCACATAAAATTGGTGTTGAGCTTGCTAATGAAATGTGGGGAGATAAGTTTCAAGTGGTAGTAACAACTCATTTGAATACTAAACATTTTCATAATCATTTTGTATTGAATTCTGTATCTTTTATTGATGGCAAAAAGTACAATGCCGATAGAAATTCATATGCAGAATTTAGAAGACTAAATGATCTTATATGTATGGAGCATGGAATTAGTTATTTAAAGGAACAAAAGACAAAAACTGGAATAAATTATTTGAACTATCAAAATAGAGGAATAAAGTATTCTAATTATTATAAAAAAGCTAAAGAGGATTTAGATTTGTCTATTGCAAGAGCAAATACTTATGATGAATTTAAAACTATATTAAATAATTTAGGTTATGAAATAACTGTTAGAGCAAATAAATTAAGTATAAGAGGAAAAGATTATAAAAGAAATATTAGAATTGAAAGATACTATGGTGAAGATTATTCAATTGATAATATTAAAAAACAAATTAAAGGATTATATCTACCAGAGAAGAAGACTTATTATAGGAATAGAAAACCAATTAGCATTTTATCAATTTTATCAAAACCTAAATATAATAGTTTTTATTCTATGTATATCAGATATTGCAATATTTTAAATAATTATCCAAATTATATCAAAAAAAATTATATTTCTAGCCAAATGAAAGAAGATATTAAAAAATTAGAACAGTTTAGTAATCAAGCTATTATGTTAGTTAATAATAATATTGAAACAGAAGAAAGATTTTTTGAGTTTTTAAATAGTAAGGTAAATGAATTAAGTAATCTTAAACAAAAAAGAGAAGATTTATGGAAAAAATATAAAACGGTTAATGAAAATGAACAAACCAAAATCAAAATTGAAATTAATAATATCTCTGAACAAATAAAAGAGGTAAGTAAAGAAGTAAAAATGTGTGAAGATATTAAGATTCGTAAAGAAGATATTAAAGAGAATCTTAAAAATATCGAAGATAAGGAGATGATGATCGATGAACACATCAGGTGATGCAGCTGAACAAATTGTAAGAATGTCGCTTGAAGGATTTCAAGTAACAGCAAAAATTGCAGGTAGTGGTGCAAAAGATATTGCAGCATTATTAGTTGCAGTTATGAAAGACAAACATAAGACAGCTGGTAAAACAAATTTAACAAATATGTTAAAGTCAGGGAAAGAATTAAAAGTTTTTTCTGTTAGACAAGAAGAATTTAAAAAATTTACTGAAGAAGCTAAAAGATATGGAGTGTTATATAGTGCTTTAATAAACAAAAAAATGAAATCTAATGATGGAATTATCGATATTATGGTAAGAGCAGAAGATGCTTCAAAAATAAATCGAATTGTTGAAAGATTTAAATTATCTAGTTATGATGAAGCTACTATTAGAAGTGAAATAGAGAAAACTAAAAATGAGAAAGCAACTAAGGACAAGGGAGTTAAACAAAAAACTCATGAGGAAAGATTGAAAGATGAAGAAAAAGTTGCTCCTATAAAGAAAGAGGAACAATCAGTAAACCCCCATTTGGCAAAGACCGAAAAAAGCCCTCAGTCAAAGCCTTTCTCAAAAATGCGAGAGACTTCGGATCAGGGTACTAAGATGAATGAGAAACCTTCAGTAAAAGAGAAACTTGAAAAAGCTAAAGAAGAAGTAAAACATCGTGAATCACTTAGAGATAAATCCGAAGTAATAAAACAAACTCCTAAAAAGAAAAAAGAAAACAAGGAGATTACTAGGTAATGAAAGATGTTTTCAAAATACTAGAACTAGATAAATATGAATTAGGTATAATTATTAATGCATTGAACGAACTTAGAAATAAACTTATTCAAGAACAAAGGGAAACTGATGCTGTTGATGAAGTATTATTAAAAGTTCTTGATGCTCCAGAAAAAAAAAGATACTTTCACCGAGACCGTTTCGCAGAAGGTAGATGAAAAATAATAATGAAACTCCAAAGTATTATTATATTATTGGAGTTATACCAGTTATATGGATTGCATTATTAATTGCTCCTTCAATTAATAGTGGTTTACCAGGTATAATTAAGGATTTTCCAAAATATATGGAGAATCCTTTTTATATTACTTGGTGTAATTCTTCTATTAAGGCAATTATAATTTTAATTTTTGCTTATATATTAGGTATTGGTATTTATTTAGCAACTAAGAGAAATTATAGAAAAGGTGAAGAACATGGTAGTGCGAAATGGGGAGATTCTAAAAAGGTTAATAAAAAATATGAACAACAACCATTTTCTACCAATAAAATATTAACTCAGAATGTATGTATTGGATTTGATGGTAGAAAACATAGAAGAAATTTAAATACATTAGTAATAGGTGGTTCTGGTGCAGGTAAAACAAGATTCTTTGCAAAGCCAAATGTTATGCAAGCAAATACATCATTAATTGTTTTAGATCCTAAGGGAGAGATAGCAAGAGATGAAGGCCATCTTCTTGAAGAAAAAGGATATGTTGTTAAAGTATTAGATTTAATCAATATGGATAGATCACATTGCTATAATCCGTTTGTCTATCTTCAATCAGATAATGATGTACAAAAACTAGTAACTAATTTATTTAAGGCAACAACACCTAAAGGAAGTCAATCACAAGATCCATTTTGGGATACTGCAGCTTCAATGTTGTTATTATCATTAATCTTTTATTTATGGTATGAAGCTCCTAAAGATGAACAAAATTTTCCAATGGTAATGGAGATGCTAAGAGCAGGTGAAGTTAAAGAGGATGATGACAATTTTGTTAGTCCGTTAGATATACTTTTTAATCAATTGGAAGTAGAAAATCCTAATCACATAGCACTTAAGTATTATAGAGATTATCATTCGGGATCTGCTAAGACATTAAAATCTATTCAAATAACACTAGCTTCACGATTAGAAAAATTTAATCTTGAAAGTTTAGCTAGTTTAACTCAAACAGATGAATTAGAACTAGAAACAATAGGAGAGAAAAAAACTGCATTATTTGCAATAATTCCAGATAATGATACATCATTCAATTTTCTTGTAAGTATGTTATATACTCAATTGTTTCAACAATTATTCTATACTGCTGATCATAAATATGGTGGAAGATTACCAATACATGTTCATTTTTTAATGGATGAATTTGCTAATGTATCTTTACCAGATGATTTTGATAAGATTTTATCTGTAATGAGATCTAGAGAAGTTTCAGTATCCATTATTCTTCAAAATTTAGCTCAATTAAAAGCTTTATTTGAAAAACAATGGGAATCAATTGTTGGTAACTGTGATGAATTTTTATATCTAGGTGGTAATGAACAATCAACTCATAAATATGTTAGCGAACTAATGGGTAAATCAACGATTGATTTAAATACATATGGAAAAAGTACAGGACATTCTGGAAACTATTCAACTAATTATCAATTAAATGGAAGAGAGTTAATGACACCAGATGAAGTTAGGTTATTAGATAATAAATATTCAATATTATTTATAAGAGGTGAAAGGCCTATAATGGATTTTAAATATGATGTATTAAAACATCCAAATGTTTCTTTATCAGCTGATGGCCAAGGTAAGCCATATATACATGGAGAAATTACAAATGCAATCGCTTCAGTAAATATAGATTTTTCTAATATAACAAGATTAGAACAAACGGAAGATGAACAAGATTATAACATTTTAGATGATTATGACATTGTTTCATCAGAAGAAATAGATAAATATTTTAAGAAAGAAGGAATATTATGAAATTAGTTAAAAAAATTGAACAAGGAATAATTAATACACCAGAATATATAAAAACAAATCTTAATAAATTTAGAGATAGATTAGGAGAAAAAGGATTAAAGAGATTTAAGAAAGTTTCTTTTGCAATAATGCTATGTGCTATATGTGGAACATCGACTGTAGTTTTAGCAGCAGATGATCCTCTATCTGTAGTTAATAATCTTTCTAATTTTATCTTTGGTTTAATTAGAGCTGTTGGTATGATTATTTTAGGATTCTCGATTGTTCAAATTGGATTATCAATTAAAAGTCATGATCCATCTCAAAGAGCAAATGGATTCCTAACTTTAGCTGGTGGTATTGTAATTACTTTTGCAAAAGAAATATTAGGTATGATCACAGGAGGATAAAAATATCCTCCTTTTATAATTGGAGGTGAATTATTATGAGTGATAATTGGATTGTACAAAATTTACAAAATGCACTTAATACATGGAACTCCAAATTGGCTGATATATGGAATTTAGTAACTCAAACACCAGAAACATTTAAAGGTGGTGCAATATGGAATGTAATAAAGAATATTCATGGAGGAATGCAAGCAATTGGTTTAGCACTTCTTGTATTATTCTTTGTTGTAGGAGTTATGAAAACATGTGGTTCTTTAACAGAAATTAAAAAACCAGAACATGCATTAAGATTATTTATTAGATTTGCAATTGCAAAAATAGTTGTTACATATGGAATGGATTTAATGTTAGCGTTATTTAGAATATCTCAGGGAATAGTATCAAAAATAATGTCTATATCAAAAATAACAGGTGCAACTAATACAACATTACCATCTCAAATGATTAAAGCTATAGAAGATTGTGGATTCTTTGAATCTATTCCGTTATGGGCTGTAACTTTAATCGGTGGTTTGGTTGTAACCGTATTATCTTTCATTATGATTATGACAGTATATGGAAGGTTCTTTAAATTATATTTATATACAGCTATAGCTCCTGTACCATTAGCAACATTTGCAGGAGAACCAACTCAATCAATTGGGAAGAGCTTTTTAAAGAGTTATTCAGCTGTATGCTTAGAAGGAGTCATTATTGTACTGTCGTGCATCATATTTAGTTTATTTGCATCTAGTCCACCAGTAGTAGATACTTCTGCAGCAGCTGTTACACAAGTATGGAAATATATTGGTGAACTAGTATTTAATATGTTAGTTCTTGTTGGAACTATAAAAATGTCAGATCGTGTAGTAAGGGAGATGATGGGATTATGATAGAAAATAAATTAAGATGTTTGTTAGTTGAACCTTATAAGTTACCAGAAGTTATAGAAATTAATAATACACTAGAAGCAAAACAAAATATTGTAGGTGGATATATTGAATGTGCTTATTTGCCAAATGATGAAGAAGTTGTAATTATTTGTAATGAAGAAGGAAAAATTAATGGACTACAGTTAAATAGGGATATAGGACATGATATTATTGCTGGTCCATTTTTAATTGTTGGAGATGATTATGATAATGGAGATTTCAAATCATTAACTGAAGAACAAATAATGAAATATAAAATTAGATTTGGAAAAAATAGCATACTTCAAACGGAAAATAAAATTAATTCAATTATAGTAAATAAAGCTTTAAACAAGTTTGATAGAGAGGAGAGATAACATGAGTATCTTTCAAGAATATGAACAAATTAGAAGGGAAATGGGTGAAAAAAAATATGATAGTATTGAGAAATATTTGGAAACTCATTCAGATGTCCTTTTATCTGATATTTTATATAAACCAGAACATTATATAAATTTTGATAAATGGTATAATTGGAAAATTTTAAATAGAAAAGTTAGAGTAAATAGTATTTATGAAACTAGTTTTGATGATGTAAGATGTGATGCTGTTTTATATCAAAATGATAAAGCTGTTGCAAATATTATTGCAAGTTATGAGGCTAATGAAATGAACTTTAAGTGTAATAATGATCCTAATCTTGCTAAAGAAGTATTAAGAGTATCAATTTTAGATGATTTTGATAAATATATAGATTTACCTAAAGTTTCAAAGTGTTCTAAATTATTACAAGATATATATGATGATGTATGTCAATCTGATGCATCTATGTGTCATATAACAGAAGAAGACTGGAATGAATTCTACAAGGAAGATTTTACAGAAAAAGATGTTGATAATTTAAAAAGAGAAGTAAAAGAATTAGGACTCCAAGAAGTTATAACATTTGATGATGCAGAATATAAAATCGTTGGCTGGGGAGATTTAGAAACTAGATTTAATGATGATAGATATTTACAAGAAAAAGTTAAAGATGAGAGAGGTGATAGATAGTGAGAAAACAATATGATGATTTCACACAATTAAAATTAAAAGACATGAGCAAGAGTATAAGCGATATGACTTACAAATATATAAATCCAGAAACTCAAACACCAACAAAAGTTCCTCCTGCTCACTATGAAAAAATATTAGATCAGGTAACAGAAAAATATATGAGCGATATAACATCAAGACAATTTTTAACTATTATGTACACTCAATTAAGTAATTTAAAAAAGGAAGATGAAAAGTATTTCAATCAAGCTTTATTATGTATGGATATGGGATTAAATCCTAAAGATTTACGAATAGAAGAACAAATTGCGATTGAATATACAAATAGTTTCATTGATGATAAAAAGCAATATGAAAAGAAGAATTATCATTTTTTATCAGAGGATATTGTTAATGCATATAATGAATCAAAAAACAATCCTGAATTACAATCTAATGTAATTAGAGAATCAAATAGAGCTGAAGGATTAGATAAAACCTCTAGAGATAGTTGGGAGAGATAATATGGGACAATATCATATGATTATAAATGTTGATAAAAAAGAATATCTTCGCTCTAATGGTGGATTAAAACTCTTAGAATGGGGATATTTGGAAAATCCAATGAATTTAACATTATTAGATAACTTAACTAAAAATTGGAAAGGTGATCGTGTATATGTTGTTGGAGATTATGGAAATAGTCAAGATGTATATTCTAGTGAATGTTCAAGGATATTTTCTGGATTAGAAAGAGAATTTGAATTATGTGATAAAGACGGAAAAATAAATAATAGTCTTTATGGATTAGCTTATGATAGATTCAAAGAGTTACCATTAAAAGAAAATTTAAAAGTTGATAATTATAGATACATATACAATCATGACACAAAACAATATATTGATTTAAATCACTGTGTTCCTGCAGATTTTAATTATGATTTTTTTAAATATAAAAATAAAATTGGATATATGGCTATATCACCAATTCCATTATTACTATCTTTAAGTAATGGATTAGGTGGTGGAGATTACCATGAAGGCTGTCATAATCATAATTTAGTTGGATCGTGGGTAAATAACACTAAATCCTTAGAAGTAAGAAAAGATAAATTGGATAATAATTATGATGAACTATTACCAGAATTTCAAGAAGGTGAAAAATATATGAGCTATAAGGATGCTCAAAAAATTAAACAAATTCTGGAAGAAAAATATATTAATGCTTTTAAAGAAGATACATGGATAAAAAAAGATTTTATAGAAAGTGTTATTAAAGGACAAGATCCATTCAAAAATATAAAAAAGAAAGATGATATGGAGAGATAGAAAATGGAGGTTAAAATAAATAAAGAAATAAGAGATTATACAGAAAGTGTTTATTTTGGGTTGTCATTAAGACAATTTATTTTTTCTATATTGGCATGTGGTATGGCAGTAGTGTTATATTTTGTTTTTAGACCATATTTTGGGATAGAAACATTATCGTGGTTATGTATATTAGGAGCTGCACCTTTTGCAGCTATAGGATTCATAAAATATAATGGTATGAATGCTGAAGAATTTGTATTAGCTTATATAAGAAGTGAATTTCTTACACCAAAAGAATTAACTTTTAAACCTGAAAATTATTATTACGAACTTTTAAAAGGAAGAATAGGAGATGATAAGAAAGATGAAAACGATAAGAAATCTGTTCAAACAAGACAAAGAAAAATTCGTAACGCCTAAAAGTGTCCAAGACTGTATTCCAATAAAAACAATTTATAAAGATGGTATTTTTGAAGTGTCTAAAAATAAATATAGTAAATGTTTTAGATTTACTGATATTAATTATGCAGTAGCTTCAAGACCAGATAAAGAAGCTATGTTTTTGGATTATTCTGAATTATTAAATTCATTAGATCCTGGAGCAACTTCAAAAATAACAGTATTAAATCGAAGATTAAATAGAGTGGATTTTGAAAAAAATATTATGATTCCTAAAGCAAACGATTCATTAGATGAATATAGAGATGAATACAATAAAATGCTTATGGATAAAGCACTTGGATCAAATTCAATTATTCAAGAAAAATTTCTTACAATTTCTGTAAATAAAAAAAGTTATGATGAAGCAAAAACATATTTTGCAAGAATAAGCGCAGATTTATCTAATCATTTTAATCAATTAGGTTCTAAATCAATTGAATTAGATGCAACAGATAGATTAAGATTGGCTCATGATTTTTATAGAATAGGAGAAGAAAATATATTTACTTGGGATATGTTGGATAATATGAGAAAAGGACATTCTTTTAAGGATTATATTTCACCAGATACATTTAAATTTGAAAAAGATTATTTTGAAATGGGAAACAAAGTGGGAAGAGTATTTTTCTTAAAAGATTATGCTTCATATATAAAAGATGATTTGGTAGCAGAATTGACTGATATGAATAGAAATCTAATGCTTTCTATTGATGTTATTCCAATACCTATGGATGAAGCTATTAGAGAAGTAGAAAATAGAAGACTTGGAGTTGAAACAAATATAACTAATTGGCAAAGAAGACAAAATAACAATAATAACTTTAGTGCAGTTATTCCATATGATATGGAACAACAAAGACAAGAATCTAAGGAGTTCTTAGATGATTTAACTACTAGAGATCAAAGAATGTTTGTATGTGTTTTAACAATGGTTTTAATTGCTGATACAAAAGAACAATTAGATCTTGATACAGAAAGTTTACTAGCTACAGGGAGAAAACATTTGTGCCAATTAGCAATACTAAAATGGCAACAAAAAGATGGATTAAATACATCACTTCCGTTTGGTGTTAGAAAAATAAATTCATTAAGAACTTTAACTACAGAATCGCTTGCTGTTTTTATGCCATTTAGAGTTCAAGAAATAAACCATGATAATGGAATATATTATGGCGATAATGTTATAAGTAAAAATATGATTATAGCTGATAGAAGGGAGTTATTAAATGGTAATTCTTTTATTTTGGGTGTATCTGGATCTGGTAAATCATTTACAGCCAAAAATGAAATAGTTTCTATAGCTTTAAGAGATCCTAATGCAGATATAATTATAATTGATCCTGAAAGGGAATATCCTAAATTAGTTGAAAGTTTAGGAGGACAAGATATACATATTTCTGCTACAAGTAAAAATCATATAAATGCTATGGATATGAATGCTGAATATGGTGATGGAGCAAATCCAGTTATTCTAAAATCAGAATTTATTCTATCTTTATGTGAGCATTTAATGGGAAGTGGTAATCTTGGCCCAAAAGAAAAATCAATTATAGATAGATGTACTGCAAAAGTTTATCGTGTTTATCAACAAGGAAACTATCAAGGAGTTGCACCAACATTACAAGATTTTAGGGAAGAATTGTTAAAACAACCAGAAGAAGAAGCTAAACAAATTGCACTTGCTATTGAGCTATTTACTGATGGTTCACTTAATACATTTGCTAAAAATACTAATGTTGATACAAATAGTAGAATTATATGTTACGACATCTTGGATTTAGGTAAACAATTATTACCAATAGGTATGTTAGTTGTACTTGATTCCATCTTAAATAGAATTACAGCAAATAGAGCTAAGGGAAGAAATACATATATTTTTATTGATGAAATATATTTATTATTTCAACATGAATATTCAGCTAATTTCTTATTTACATTATGGAAAAGAGTTAGAAAATATGGTGCATATTGTACTGGTATAACTCAAAATGTTGATGATTTATTACAATCTCATACTGCAAGAACAATGCTTGCAAATTCAGAATTTATAGTGATGTTAAATCAAGCAGCAACAGATAGAACTGAGTTAGCTAAATTATTATCAATATCAGATTCTCAAATGAGTTACATTACAAATGTAGGAGCCGGACAAGGTTTATTGAAAGTAGGATCATCATTAGTTCCTTTTATTAATAAGTTCCCAACAGATACAAAATTATACAAACTTATGACTACTAAACCAGGAGAAGATAAATAATTTCATTATAAGAAACACGAAAGGTTTATATTTACAATTAGTAATTTTATGTAGTAGAATATATCTTATGGAGATGATATAGTGGGTAAGAAAAAATCTGAAGTTGTCCAGAGAACTTATAGAGTTCAAGAAAATGTATTAACCTTAATTCTTGGTGTAGAGGCATTTTTAGAACAACAACCAGCATTACCACCAGAATACCGAAAAGAGGGATATAAATTCCTAAAAAAAATAAAAACGATGGCAGGATTAGAAGAAGAAGCATATTTAGATTATGATATAGTTGATTATGACTATAATATAACTTTTGAAAAAAATCCAAATATAGAATCAGAATAATAGTTCTGATTCTTTTTATTTGAAAGAAGGTGAAATATGGCAGATATTAAAACAAAAGATATGAAACCTAAAACAGTTAAAACAATTGATAAAGCTATTGCATGGACTGAACGAGTAAAAGATCCTCTTGTTTATGCAAATGAAAAAGTTAAAGATGCAAGTGATGGACAAGCAAATGTTTTAGATTATGGTGAAGATAAAATTAAATATGTATCAAATAGAGCAAAAGATGAAACCATTTATGCAAGTAAAAAAGCTGGAACATATACTAAAGATAAAGCAATAAAATATGCAAAGAAAAAATATCAAAAAAATAAACTTATTAAAGGAAAGAATAAAAATATAAAAGGAACTGTAGAAAATACAAAAAAAGGAATTAAAACAACTACAAATACAATAAAGAAGACAGAAAAAGCAGCAAGGGAAGCAGCTAAAGCGAGCAAGAGAGCATTAGAACAAGGTAGAAAGCTAGCAATTAAGAGTGCAAAAGCAACTGCTAAAGGAATTAAAGTAGCTGTAAAAGCAACCATATCTGCTATAAAAGGAATTATAGCAGCTGTTAAAGGATTAATTGGAATGTTAGCTGCAGGTGGTGCTGCGGCTGCAGTTGCTATTGTTATTATTTGTCTTGTAGGATTGTTAGTAACTTCTATTTTTGGAATATTCTTTTCAAGTGAGAAAACTTCTAAAAATGGTATTACCATGAAAGAAGTAGTAGCAGAATGTAATAAAGAATTTGGAGATAAGTTAGAGACCATTCAAAAACAAAATCCTCATGATGAATATGTTTTAGAAGGAAATATGTCATCATGGAAAGATGTTTTATTAATTTATACTATCAAACAATCAAATGGTATTAATCAACAAGAAGTAATTACGGTTGATAATACAAAGAAAGCTTTAATAAAACAAATTTTTTGGGATATGAATGAAATAACTTCTGAGGTTAAGACTGAGACAGTAAAAGCTTCTTCGGTTAATACGAGTGATAATACACTTGATGAGCAAAAGAGAGTATTACACATATATGTTAAAAGTAAAACTGCTGAAGAAATGAAAACTAAGTATAATTTCAATCCAGCACAATTAAAACAGTATAATGAATTATCCGACAAAAGATATGCTAGTTTATGGAATAATGCTATCTTTGGTTCGGTTGATTCTGGCGAATATGTTAATTGGCGACAAACTGACCCACAATGGGCAAGTATTAGAGTTGGTAATTCTTCTGGTACATTAGGAAGTATAGGTTGTCTTATAACTTCAATTTCAATATTAATAGAAAAGTCTGGATGCAATACAATGATCAAACCATTTAATCCAGGAACATTTTTAGAGGCATTAAACAAGCATAATGGATTTGATGGTAATGGCAACTTACAGTATGCAGCAGTTACCAAAGCTGTTCCTGCATTTAAGTATGTTGGTAATGTGAATTTAAGAGGAAAATCAAAAGATGAAAAATTATCTCTTATAAAACAATATATTGATTCTGGGTATTATATTACAGCTGAAGTTAAAGGAGCTACTCCAGGGCATCAGCATTGGGTGGCTGTTACAAATGTTGATGGTAGTAGTGTAATTATGGTAGATCCAGGATCAAATCAAACAGTTATGTGGAATGCATATAACTATGAAAAAACATCACAATTTAATTATTTTAAAGTAGAAGGGTAGTCTAAATGACTACCTCTTTTTTTGTGTCGAATTTTGTCAAAATAATTTAAAAATTATCGATTGACAATAAACGACTTTTTTTGTATAATTAATATGTTGTTAGATAAAGTAGTATGCAGTAAGAAGTATTGTAGTAGAAGTAATGCAGTAATGTAGTATGGAAGTATAGTAGTAAATATCTAACAACAAGTAGTAGATCGTCTGCTAGTACAGGGACGATTTTTTTTGTGCATAAAAATATAAATAAAACAATTCGCAAAATAGTAATATTCCGATTAGTAAGTCAATAAAAAATATGACTGAAAATGTGGTATAATTAAATAGACGGATAAATAGTAATTTACCGAAAAGATTGTCAGTAATGACAGTCTTTTTTGTACGACAAGCAGTTATACAAATAGATTAGTTCAGTGCAACTAATCTATTTTTTATAAGAATTATAAACGAATTAAATGCAATTATTTTTTTATTATTTATTGACATTTAATTATAACTACTATAAAATATAGTAGTATAGTTTGTAGTAGAAAGAAGGGCTTAAATATATGAAAAATTATGACAACTATTTTCTTCCTGTAGATAATATGGAAGAAGCAAAAAGATATTATGAGGAAATATTGGGGTTAAAAAAGAAATTTGATTTTTCTGATAAGGGAATGGTTGCTTATAATATTGGAAATGAAGAACCTGCAATAATTTTAAAAGACAAAAATAAATTTGAGAATTTAAAGCCTACAATATGGTTTGAAGTAGAAGATGTTGCAATCTTCTATAAAGAAATGTTGAATAATGGTATAAAATTTTTGAGTGAGCCTTTTAAAATTGGAACTGGTAATGCAGTCGAGTTTGAAGATCCATTTGGAAATAGACTTGGCGTTACAGATTATATTAAGTAAGGAGTAGAGATTATGTCAAATATAGATTTGGTATTATTAGGACTTATTAAACAAAAATCACAAAGTGCTTATGATATTAAAAAAAATATAGAATATCGTAATATACCAAGATGGGTAAGAATTAGTGAACAGTCTATTTATAAGAAAGTATTACAACTAGAATCAAAAGAATATATTATTAGCCATAAAGAGAAAGAGGGAAATATGCCAGATAAAGCAGTATATACTATTACTGACAAAGGTAATGATTATTTTAATAAACTTATGAATGATATTTCAAATTATGATGTTAGTTTATATTTGGATTTTAATGTTATTATCACTAATTTAGATTTAGTAGATGATGAACAAAAAAAGATTCTTGTTTCTAATATAAAATCAAAGATATTAGAATTAAAAGAATTGCTAAATGAAAGACAATCTCATAGACAACATATTCCTAATGTTGGAAAACAAATGTTCAAACAACAATTAGCATTAGTAGAAACATTAGAAAAGTGGATAATTGATTTTGAGAATAGTTTAAAAGAACAAAATTAGCAAATATTGATTTTAAGTTAAAAGATAAATTTGTAGGGAGGGAAATTCCATGAAAATAATCAACATTGGTATTCTTGCTCATGTAGATGCAGGAAAGACTACTTTAACGGAAAGTCTGCTTTATACAAGTGGAGCGATTTTAGAATTAGGTAGTGTAGATAAGGGAACAACAAGGACAGATACTATGTTTTTAGAACGTCAGCGTGGAATCACAATTCAGGCAGCAGTTACTTCTTTTAATTGGAATGACTACAAAATCAATATTGTAGATAATCCTGGACATACAGATTTTATAACAGAAGTGTATCGTTCCTTATCTGTTCTTGATGGAGCTATTTTAGTAATTTCTGCTAAAGATGGTGTACAAGCACAAACAAGAATACTATTCCATGCACTTCAAAAAATGAATATACC
>JAGAFD010000004.1 GCA_017612805.1 Bacilli bacterium
AGTAATATTTATAATACAAATAATACTGATAATAATATGTACTAAATGCCCATAAAATAAGGCTAAAAGCCATAATACTATATGTACCAAATATAGTGAAAATATGCTCAAAAAGGGAGCATGTGGCAGTGGTAAAAAATACAAACAATGCTGTGGTAAATAAACTCGTGTAAACGAGTTTTTTCTATGCTATACTTATAATGGAGGATTTAAAATGAACATTAATGATAAAATAGATCAAATGAATAACCTTGTAGAGTTGCATCTACATTTAGATGGAGCTTTATCAATTAATAATTGCCGTAAACTAGCAAAGTTACAAAATATTGATATAACACAAGATGATAATGAACTTGGTAAGATGTTGATGGTGCCGGATGATTGCCATGATTTAAATGAATTTTTGACTAAGTTTGAATTTCCATTAACATTATTACAAACTAAAGAAGGTATTAAAGAATCAATTATTAATTTACAAGAAGAATTATTAGAACAAGGAGTAATTTACGCTGAAATTAGATTTGCTCCACAACTCCATTTAAATAAAGGCTTAAATCAAGACGAAGTAGTTGCTGCTGCTATTGAAGGCCTTAACGCTTCAAAACTAAGAAGTAATTTAATTCTTTGCTGTATGCGTGGTAATGATAATCATGATGCTAATATGGAAACTGTTAGAATTGCCAAAAAATATCTTGGTCAAGGAGTATGTGCTATTGACCTAGCTGGTGCAGAAGGATTATTCCCAACTAAAATCTTTGAAGATATCTTTAAATACGCTAGAGAATTAAATATTCCTTTTACTATTCATGCAGGTGAAGCTGACGGTCCAAGTAGTGTTAGCGATGCGATTAGATTTGGTGCTAAAAGAATTGGCCATGGTGTAAGAGCTTATGAAGATTCTTATATTGTTAATTTAATAAAAGATCTTGATATTACTTTAGAAGTATGTCCAACTAGTAATCTTTGCACTTGTATCTATAATCAAATTAGTGAGATGCCAATTAAATACTTTATGGATAATGGGATTAAAATAACGATTAATACCGATGATCCAACCGTATGTAATACTAAATTAAAAGATGAACTTAAGCTAGTAGCTAATGCTTTTAATTTAACATATGAAGATATTATTGAATTAGAAAAAAATGCTATTAATGCTTCTTTTGCAAATTCCGAGGTAAAATTGGAAGTATTAAGAATTATTGATAATTAAAAGTGGTAAAGAAAAAACATCTATTCTTGTAAAAGAAAAATAATAAGTAAGAAAAAAGATTCTTAATTAAGAATCTTTTTTGTTTTGTTGACAAGTTAACTATCTTAATATATAATACGGCTTACTTAAGGGGGATTTTTATGAATTTTAGTAGTATCGATGCTGAATCATATGATAAAAATACTTTTGGAAAATGTATCAGACAACAAAGAGAAGAAAATAATATGAAGTTAACGGAAGTGGCTTCAAAAGTTGGAATTACTAAAGTTTATTTATCAGATATTGAAAGAGGCAATAGAGTTGCTCCAGTAAGTAATACTAACTTAGATAAATTATATAAACTTATGAAAAGTTTTAAATATTCCTGAAGATCAAGCAGAGTTCGTAATTGATATGGCTCATGCTAGCCGTGGTTGCCCTAAAGATATTATTGATTTTTTAGCAAAACATGCTAAAGCAAGAAGAGTATTAAGGCGTGCAATTTCAGCAGGGTTATCTGAAGAAGAATGGAATGAGTTATTAGACTATCTAGATAAAATGACTCAAAGAAAGTCTTTAAAACCATAATTGTTATCAATTAATAAAAATATAAGCATTGTTTAAAACAATGTTTTTTTATTTATGTTATAATAAAAATGATCGGGAGGTTTATTATGAAGATTAAAAATTATGATGCGGGTTTTTTAGCTGTTTTTGATGAAACCAGGGAAATATCTTTTCTAGATTTAGCTAAGATATCTGGATATCAAATAGATACTAATTTAGAACATTGTTGGGTTCTTTATTGTGTAAGGGAATTACTTAAAGATAAAAGCATTACTTTTAATTTTGACACATCTTATTACTTAGATGGTAGTATTTCTGAAATATCCTATGGATACTTTATAAATCATATAAATAGAAGAGTAATTAGATTATCCAAAGATGGAACTGTTGATAGTGATTATATAATTTTATTTGATCCTCGTTATATTGGTGCTGCTTTTTATTATTATGCATCTATACCTGAAAAAATAAAATTAGAAGATTATTTAAGTGATGAGGATCATTATTATAAAAATTATAATGAAAAGGAAACTATTTCTAATCAGATGTTAAATGATGATTATGTTCAAGAATATTTTGAAAAGTGTAATAGATATTGTAACTTACTAAATTATTTTTGTGATGATTCTAACAAATTAGAAGCTATATTTAAACGTTATAATGATAATATATATATTGATGATTTAGAAAGAGAAATTAGAAGGAAGAAAGCTTTAAAACCTGAATTAAAATAAAGACTTGTATTAATTACAAGTTTTTTATGATATAATAATCTCAGGTGATAGATATGGATTTAACAAGATATAAGTCTTTAATAGAGAATCACCCTATTCATATAGCTACTGTTAATAAGCATAATAAGCCTAATGTTTCAGTTGCGTCTGATGTAAAGGTGTTAGATGAGAATACATTAATTATATCTTGTAATGAAATGAATAATACACAAAACAATATACAAATATATAATAATGTGGCGTTAACTTCTTTTGATAGTGAGTGGGTAGGAATACGCATGTTTGGTAAAGCATATTTTTATCGAGATGGAAAATATTATGAATACTGTGAAAAAACTTTCTTTGCTAATAACGAAGTTACACCGTTCGGTGCCGTAAAACCTAAGGGGGCTATCGTTATTAAAATAGATAAAATTGAGAATCTAAAATAGGCTCATGTTTACATGAGTTTTTATTTTGCATAAAAAGATATTGACACTAAATAAATTATGAGATACAATATCATTGTATTAATTAAGTAATACAGTGAGGTGAAATTATGGATTTTACATTTGATAATAATATTCCTATTTATATTCAATTATTAGAATATATGAAGATATATCTAATATCAGGAGTATTTAAAGCTGGTGATAAATTACCTTCAGTTAGAGATTTTGCTAATACATTTAAAGTAAATCCTAATACGATGCAAAAAGCATTAGCAGAACTTGAAAGTATGAAATTAATTTATACTGAAAGGACTAATGGTAAGTTTGTTACTAAGGACGAAAAACTAATTGAAAAATTGAAAGATGAATATGCAATGACGCTTGCAAAAAGTTATTTTGATGGTATGAAAAAAATTGGTTTAGGAAAAGCCGATTCAATTAAATACCTAGAAAGGATAAACAATTAAAATGAATTTAGTAGAAATTAAACATGTAAGTAAATCATTTGATAAGAAAAAAATCTTAGACGATGTAAATTTAAAAATTCCTAGTGGCAAGATTATTGGGTTATTAGGCAAGAATGGCGCTGGTAAAAGTACATTAATAAAATTAATTAATGGTTTATTAACACCTAGTGAAGGTGAAATACTATTTAAAGGTAAACCAATTGGGGTTTATTCTAAAGCAAATATTTCTTACTTACCAGAAAGAACATATTTAGATAAAAGTATGAAAGTTAAAGATGTTATTGAATACTTTGCTGAATTCTATGAAAACTTTGATACGGAATGTGCTTATACTTTGTTAAAAGATTTAAAATTAGATGCTGAAAAAAGAATTATTAAAATGTCTAAAGGTATGCAAGAAAAACTACAATTAATTCTAGTAATGTCTAGAGATGCTGAACTATATATTTTAGATGAACCATTAAGTGGAGTTGATCCAGCTACTAGAGATTATATTATTGATACGATTCTTTCTAATTTTAAAGAAGGATCAAGTATTATCATTTCAACTCATTTAATTTCCGATATTGAAAGAATCTTAGATGAAGTAGTATTTATTGATGAAGGTAAAATAGTGTTAGCATCTTCTGCTGATGATTTAAGAAATAAAGAAAAATCATCAATTGATGAAGCGTTTAGGAGGATGTTTAAATGTTAGGTAAATTATTAAAATATGATTTTAAATGGATTAATAAAATTATGTATGTATATTTTATTTTATTAGCTCTTATTAGTATTGCCGTAAAAATTGTTGAAAGCTTAGATCAAACAATCTTCTTAGTAATTGTTGATAAAGCTTTATCTTCAATGTTTATTGGATGTGCTGCATCAACCATTGTTACTTGTCTTATCCGTATCTGGGTTAGATTTATCAATAATATTTATAAAGATGAAAGTTATTTAACACATACATTACCGGTTACTAAGAATCAAATTTTTAATGCTAAAATTATTGCTAGTATTCTATCAATTCTAATGTCTGGAGTAGTAGTTGCAATCTGCTTTGCATTTATTTATTTAAATAGTTCAACAATTGATGCATTAAAAATAAGATATCAATCATTAGTAGATATATATAATAGTGTTTTTGCAATTTTCTTTATTATCGGGTTAGTATTACTAGTGGTTTTTGAATCTATCTATATAATGATATCAGGTATTTTAGGAATTGTTATAGGACATCGTTTTAACAATGGTAAAATAATAGCATCTATTGGAATTGGTATTGGATGTTATTCACTATTATCCACCATGTCGTTAGTAATAATTGGTATTATTAGTAATGTAATAGATTATGATATTATTGGTAATGGTTTTCCTACGATGAACTACGTAACCGCTGTTGGTTTATCAAGTATTTTAATCTATTTAGTTTATGATATTGTGTATTATTTTATTGCAAAAAAACTATTAAATAAAGGTGTTAATGTAGATTAATAAAAAACTCGTAAACGTACGAGTTTTTTCTATATTTTAAAATAGCTATTATGTTATAATTAAATAGGAGGGTTTATGAAAAAAGAAGTTTTTAATAACGAACTTGAAAAATATGAAAATAAAAATATTCGAATAAGTGCAGAAAGAATGTTGGAATTATTACCAGATTATTTTTATCATATTCCAGCTTCTTCTTCCGGAAAAAATCATCCGGCTTGTGATCAAGGTGAAGGAGGGTTAGTAAGACATACTAAATTAGCCCTTGCTTTTCTAGAATCAATGTTTGATAATCCTACTTTTTGTAATTATGATTCTAAGAAAAAAGATTTAATCCGTTTTGCACTACTTATTCATGATGGTTTAAAATCCGGTTTACCTCAAGAAGAACATACTCGTATGGATCATCCGGTATTAATGGCTAACTTCTTATTGGATAATAAAAATACTTTACTAATTAGTGATGCAGATATTAAGTTTGTTAGCGATTTGGTTATTAGCCATATGGGCCCATGGAATCGTGATCGTGAGGGAAAAGTAATCATGCCGGTTCCTGTAACCGAAGAACAAAAATTAGTTCATTTATGTGATTATGTTGCATCTAGAAAATTTGTTGATGCTAAATTTGAAGGTTATGAAATTGTTGATAGTAATAGAAGCCTATCATTAAATAATAAAAAAAGGAGTAAAAAATGAAAAAAAGAATAATAATTTGGGGTGTTATTGGTGTTGTTTTAATCGTATGTGGTTTTATTTGCTACCGCGTATTCATGATTGCTAAAAACTACGTTGCTAAAGTAGATATTAATTCTAAATCAATATTTAGAGAAACAATTAATATTGAAACGGAAGCAACTAACCCAGTAAAGATTGATGATTTAAGTAGTTATTTTGTGGGGTATGAAGAAAAGAATCATCTACATATATTATATGATGAAGAAAATAAAGCTGTAGCATTTTATTCATATAGTGTTTTAGATCAATATGTTTACTCTTTAAATGAAAAATCATTTGCTTTATATAGTGAAAATGATAATGCTACTAAAGGTTTTGCTACTACTGATGAAATGAAAACTTATTTAAAGAATAATAATATAAAAAATGACATTGATTTAATAAATCATATTAAAGAAAATTATTACTTTAAAAGCTCATTATTTTCTTCTAATAAAGAATTAAGAATTAATAAATTATTAAATTCAATTGTTGATGTTACTTTACCACGTTTTAGTAGTATTTCATTAATTAAAGGTTTAAAAGAAGGTTATATTTTAAATATTAATTATAGTGGTGATAAAGTTATTAAAGAAGTACATTTATTAAATGGCAAAAAGCAATATATTATTTTATTAGCTGGTGATATTACTAGTGAAGAAATAATTGTTGAATTAGTGGAAAACATTGTATTTGAATAGGAGAATGTTATGTTTCAAGGATTGGTTGGTAAAAGAGTAAATATCTTAGTATCAACTAGAGGTGAAATGCTATTAGAATATCATGGCCTTTTAGTTGAAGAAAAAGAAGATGCTATTATCTTAGAAAATACGGAAATCAGAATGATGATGTTAAATTTCCAAAAAGGAATATTTGGTAATAACATTAATCGTTATAAAGAAGATATTAGCAGAATTGTTGTTAACAAAAAATACGTAATATCAATTGAAGCTGAATAAAAAAACGAGTAATTAATTACTCGTTTTCATTTTCGCTATTTTCATTATTTTCGCCATTATCCACATTAGCGATTAAATCTTCGTCTAAGATTTGTTCAAAAGTTAAACTAGCTGTAATAGTTAATGTAGTATCATCGGTAGCAGCTAGTTCACCTACTGCGGTATCATCATCGTCATCCATAGTTTCATCTTCACCATCATACCATTCGAAGAATACACGAATAGTGAAAGCGTCAAAACCATTGGATTCATTATCATATAACATATCGTTAGCTATTTCGCCATTAACTATATCTTCGTATTCTAATAAATCACCATCTTCATAATCATCAGGCAAGAAAGCATATTTAGTGATCATGATATCTGGCATATCTTCATTGTCCATTTCAAGTTCAATTAAATATCTAAATGATACGTCAACATTCGTTGGATCGATTTCGATATCAAAGTAACCTTTGGATGTTGGTGCAATTGTATTGCTTTTAACATTATTACTTGCTTCAATGATTGGATTGAAGGTTATATTAGAACTGTTACTACTTGTAATATCAGTATTATTAACAAGCACCTGCCATTTGGCAAATAACATATCAATATTACTTTCTGTACCAGCGACATATCTAGAATATGTATTGCTGATAAAGCCAAGCGAAACCGCACATGATATCAATAGTAGTATCAAGCATATACGTTTCTTCATAGATATACCGCCTCCTAATTATAATGTAGTATATTTTACACTAACTTGCAATCTAATTTACAGTGTAAATTTGTAAAATATGTAAAAAGATGTAAAATATTATACACTTTTTTGTTAATAGTTATTTGATTGACTTACCAAACAATTTTGTTATATAATTACCTATAGTAGGGTACTGGTGGTTGATACAAATGAACAATGAAATCGAGGTAAGCGTATCTAAATTAAAGAGACGTAAAAAATTTATTAAAATCACTAGAATAGTATTACTACTATTACTACTATTATTGGTCTTATCTTATGTAGTAATGAACTTTATTTATAATAATGGTAACTTCAGTATTACGTTAGATAAAAACCTTTACTTTGAAAGAGGCATCATTATATATGATGATCCTGACTACAAAGTATTTAGAACAGAGCTATATGCTAAACCGGTAGATTACTTTGATAACATATCTAACAAATGGTTACCAGATAATCTAGAAAATACGAACGGTTCGCATAATGGTGAAAATTATTTAGCTTATACATTCTATGTTGAAAACACCGGAACTGATACTTCTGATTATTGGTCAGAAATTATTATTGACGATGTTATTAAGAATGTTGATGAAGCAGTAAGAATTCGTGTTTACAAAAACGGCAATTATATTACTTATGCTAAAATTGGTATAAATGGCCAAGCTGAAAAAGATACCATTCCATTTGTTAGAGATGATTTAGTATCTTTTGAACATCGCAAGGATTTTGCACCAGGTGATATTGATAAATATACAATTGTAATCTGGATTGAAGGACATGACTTACAATGTACGGATAATATCTTAGGCGGCGAAATAAAAATGCATATGGAATTTAATTCTGAATTTGTTGATATTGATCCTAAAAAATATGAAAAGAATATAGACTAAAAAGGGGAATGAATATGGAGGATAAAAAGGATTTCGATATTTCAAATTTAACGTTAGAAGAACTTATTGAATTATATAATGTCATTGTTTCATTCCAAAACTTTTTAGAAGAAAGTAAGATGGATGAAAGTGAGGCAGGAAATGAATAATTTTTTAGAGTTTATTAATAATGATATAGAAACTAAAAAAACTACTCTTCAATCAATGCCCACTAATAACAAGACCAATGTAAAAAAATATAACGCTAAGATTGAATCAATTGAAAAGAAATATGATTATTATAAGGATGCCGTATTAAAATATATTAATGCGAAGAGTGAATCTTTTGAATGCGGTACAAGTAAAAAAGATGATAATAAACAAAAGGAACAATTAGAAGAATATAAAAGAATATTAAAAATATTAAATCCGTCAAACACTTATGTTGAAAAACTAGGCTTTGATTCTTTATTCTATGAAATTCATAATTATGCATCTTTTACTTTTGAAGATATTAATAATAGTATCGGTAAGTTGGTTGATATTTTTAAAAAAGCCCGTGTTAACTTAACTGCTGAAGATTTTAAATATACTTATTTTGTTTATAAATATATGAGTGAGTTTTTAAAGGATAATTCTAATTTAGAAAACTTAAATACGATATTTGAAAAGATCTATTGGTATAATCCAAATATTATTGAACACATTGAACTTAACTTCAGAAAACTAATTGTTAAGTATCAAAAAAGTTTAGAATGTTATTTAAATGTTGAAAAGAAAAAAATTGTTTCAACAAATAAGTTTGAAGATTATGAAGATTTCTTTAAAGAGTATCAAAAATTATATAATGAAATTGAAAAAGCAAATAGTGAATCAATTGGTGATATCATTGAAATGGCTAAGAACAACGATATTGATATCAACAATTATTTTCCAGATTCTAAATTTAGAATAACTGTTTATTCAACATTAACAATTAATGAAATTGATTATGGTGATCCGGAATCAGTTAACAAATTATTAGATACATTAAGAAGATTAAAAAATAATGTTATTGAATATTCAAATTATTTAAAATTCAAACCATTATTTGACGATTTTAAAAATACATACGAAAAAGTTGCAGGTGTTGAAGCAAACAACCAAGCTTTAAAGAAAGTTGAAAAAGAAATAGCTAATAAAGAAGCTAAGTTAGAAAGCATCAACAAAAAAATCTTTGGCAAATCAGGTTTTAGTTTATTTGGTAAAAAACCTGAATCAACAAAGAACTTAAAATTAGAACAAGTTAACATTGCTAAAGAATTATATACATTATATTATGAACAAGAAAAATTAAAGTTTGAAAACAAAATAATCAACATGAAAAAAGAATCATCAATTGCAATCAGTGATGTATTAAAACTATATTATAGTTATGATTATTTCAAACGCGAAGAAATTCAAAAAGCATTTGCGTTGAAAGAATATAATGAAATTAATGATATGTGTTATGAGTTCGATAAGTTTGCAGCTAATCCTAACAATATTATTGTTAACGGAATTGAAGCATTCAACAATGTTGATGTTGCTAACATTATTTATAATAAATATCGTTTAGAAAACATTAACTTAGAAGAAAACGATCTTGATGAAGACAGCTTAGAAGTTGTAAAAAATAAAATCGACTTCATGTTGAGAATCAACGCTATCGAAAACAGTAAGTCATCAATCGAAAAAATTTGGTTTATTGTTCAAAATGAAAAAATAAATGCAAAAGAGGCAAAGTCAGAATAATCTTTTGCATTTTTTTATTCAACAAAATTCGACTTTTTAATTGACAATTCAACGGCTTTCATATAAAATTATAATTGTATGATAGTAGGGTAGTATATGTAAGGTAATTACAATATATATTTTACATATCAAGCGAAAGGAAGAGAGTATGAATAATAAGGAAAATACTAAATCAAAAAAGATTAAAAAACTGATTGCTATTTGCTTGATTTGTTCAATAATTTTTATTGCAGCAACTTATGCATGGTTCATAGGTATGAGAACTGTTAATGTTTCAAGCTTTGAAATCGACATAGCAAGTACAGATAGTTTACTTTTATCTCTAGATGGAAGTAAATGGGATACTACAGTAACAATTAATAGTAGTAACTTCACATCAGTATCTTATACTGGAAATGTTAACAACTGGGCAGGACTTGGAACAGGAAGAACTGTTACTGGTTTAAAACCAATTTCTAGTATTGGAGAAATTGATACAACATCATCAACAATGAAGATGTTTGAAAAAGGAAGTTTAACTGCTACACCTGGAGGATATCGATTATTAGCTAGTCGTATTCACAACTATCAATCTAATCAAGATTATGCTAATGCAGTAAATGCATATGGATTTAATACTGAAAATGGTGGATATGTTGCATTCGACTTATTCGTTAAAAACTTCTCTGGTGCTGCTTACTATACTGAAGATAATATATTAAATGAAGAAGCAATTTACTTAACAACTGATTCAGAAGTAACTGTTGGTTCTACTGGTGTACAAGATGCTGGTATTGAAAACTCAGTTCGTGTAGCATTTGCACAAATTGGTCGTGTAAATGGTAGAACAACTGATGTTGATACAATTACTGGTATTAAATGTTTACCTGGACAAAATTCTCCAGTAACTGGAATTTGTCGTGTTGCACAAATTTGGGAACCAAATGATACTGAACACGTAGCTGCAGCTATTAGTTATTATGATACTTCTTGTAGATTAAGACCTAACGCTGTATCTCCTGCTACTGATCCTACTGATATTACTTCTGCTGCTTCTTATACTTCTGGTAGTCATTGTGGAACAGTTGCAAACGGAACTGCTCGTAACACATATGCTATTGGTCGTGTAGTTGATATTGCTGACCGCGTAGATGTATACGATGGTGCTCAATACAACGGATATACTAAAACAACAAGAGAAACATATACTGGTGCTCAACCATTATATGCTTATGATTATTTCACAGATACTGAAAAAGATTTAGCAGGAATGCAAAGACCTGTATTCATAACTTTAGCTCCAAATAGTATTACAAAAATTAGAGTATACATTTGGATCGAAGGTCAAGATGTTGATAACTATGATTTCTCATCTATTGGAAAACAAATAAAAGTTCAATTCGGATTCACTAAAGAAAGATTTACTGATGAAGAAGCACAAGGACAAGATGGTCCATACATGCCAACTGGTGATACTACTAAACCTGTATTTGCTGGTGTAGAAAGCACACTTGCATTAAGTACTGCTGAAGTTGCAAGTTATGATCCACTTGATGGTGTAACAGTTAGCGATGTAGGTGCTGAAACAACTGAAGAAGCATGTACTGCTAATGCTGGAACATGGGATTCTCAAAATACAAAATGTATGTATGACTTAACTACTAAGATTCAAGTAACTAATCCAGTTACAGCTACTCCTGGTACTTACGTAGTTCGTTATTTAGTAAGTGACTGGCAAGGAAATTATGCTGAAGCGTTTACTACCGTAACGGTAAGTAATTAATAGAAAGGAAATAATATGGCAAAGAATAATAATAAGAGAAAAAAGAGAATATTACACTTAGCAATAATATTCACATTTACCGCTATTGTTTTTGGAGCTGCAACCTATGCATGGTTCATAGGTATGAGAACTGTTAATGTTAATCCATTCGAAGTTCAAATAGCTGCTACTGAAGATTTAGCATTATCGCTAGATGGAGTTCATTGGAGTGACACTGTTTCTATTAATGGTAGCAACTTTAGAAATCCTGCTGCTGAATCTCCAGCACAAAATACTTTAGATGCTCAAAATAACCCATACAGTACCAATACCAATACTTGGGCTGGACGTGGATTAATTCCAATGTCATCTATTGGTGTTATTAACAAAGCAACAAGCCGTTTAACATTATTTGAAAAAGGTAGTTTAACTCAAACTACTGGTGGATATCGTTTAATGGCTAGTAGAGTAAATAATGACTCTACTACTCCTGATGGATATGTTGCATTCGACTTATTTATCAAAAACTCTTCTGGTGAAGAATACTATGCAACTGATAATCCTCTAAATGAAGAAGCAATTTATTTAACAAATGATTCAAAAGTACAAGTTGGATCTACTGGTGTTGCTAATACTGGTATTGAAAATTCTGTACGTGTAGCATTTGCACAAATTGGTCGTGTTATTTCAACGACAACTGATGCTAGTACAATTCAAGGTATTACTTGTTCAAATACTTCAACAAGTGGAGAAAATCCAACTCCTATTGTAACTGGTATTTGTCGTACTGCTCAAATTTGGGAACCAAATGATACTAATCACGTAGTAGATGCATTAAGCTGGTATAATACTACATGTAAAGCTAGAACTGGTGCTCAAACAAATTTAGCTGCATCTTATGGTGGCGTTTGTGGTACTGTTGTTAATGGTCAAGCTTATCCAACATATGCTATTGGTAAAGCTATTGAAGCTGTTAATGCTGTAGACGTATATGATGGTTCAGCATTTAACGGATATACTGCTGATATTGCTGCTGATGAAGCTACAGCAATTAGTACTGAAGAAGGAAATACTGGTAAGTACTTATATGCTTATCCATATTTCACAGATACAATGAAATTAAAAACTGGTGTTGAACGCCCTGCATTTATTACTTTAGCTCCAAATAGTATTACTAAAGTTAGAGTATACATTTATATTGAAGGACAAGATATCGATAATTACGATTTTGCATCAATTGGTAAACAAATTAAAGTTAACTTTGGATTCACTAAAGAAAGATTCACTGAAGATGATATTAACTATCAAGGTCCAGTACTTAACAGAGGTGAAGGACCTAACCAAACTAGAGCTCAAATTATTGAAGCATTAGAAGAAGAATTAGGTGATACTGCTACTGAAGCACAAATCATGGCTAAATTAAAAACAATCGATAAGACTGCTCCAGTTATCACATTAAGTGGATCACAAAATCAAACTATAACTGCTGGTGGTACATTTACACAACCAACAATTACAGCGATTACTGATAACTTAACACCTTATACTCATAATACAGAAAATGATGCTGATGAATGGGTTGGACCAACTGGTTCAAATATCAAAGCTTCAATTACTGGTACAGTAAATAATACTGTTCCTGGTACTTATAGAATATTATATGAAGTTGCCGATGAAGCTGGTAACGTTGCTACAGAAACTGTAACAGTTGTTGTAACACCAAGCGAATAATAAAATAAGTACATTTATAATCAACAATTATTAAGGAATAGTCGCTTTTGATTATTCCTTAATTTATTAATGGAGGACTTTATGGAAACGGAAAATGAAAATAAAAGTAAAAATAAATTTCCTTTTTTCAAAATCAGAAAAAAGACCGTTATTATACTTCTAATCACGTTTTTTGTTACTGCTGTATTACTTGCAGCAACCTATGCATGGTTTTCAGCTTCATTAAACGTTAAAGTAAAGTTCTTTGATTTAAAAGTTTCAACCGATACCGGATTATTTATTTCCCTAGATGGTATTACTTTTTCCGATTCGATTGAAGTGTCCCTTGATTCAGTAATTAGAGATTTAAAAGCAACTTATCCTAATCACACTAATCAATGGGCAATAAATGGATTATGGTCAGTTTCAACCAATGGTATTCCTGATCCTAATTCAAGTAAATTTGCCGTTTATGCTGGCGGTATGCGTAAGTATACTGACCGTGCTCGTAAAGGACAAAGATATTTAAATACTTATTTACTAGATGAAAGTGAACCTAGTGAAGCTAACAAATATGTAGCATTTGATATATTCTTAAAAAATGCTTCTGGTTCACCAAAAAAAGATAATTTATACTTAAGTCCAATGACCTACATTGGTTTTGATTCTACAGCATCACAAGAAACAATAGAAAATATGCAAGATATTTTAAATACTTTGCGTTTAGGAATTGTTAAAATTGGTGAAACATCAACTAAATCAGATGTTAAAACTATTCAAAACCTACAATGCAATAATGAATGCATGTCAGTGATTTATGAACCATACAGTTTGGATCATAATGAGGAATCGGTTAATGCGGTTGCTGGATTTAATATTAATATTGAAGATCAGACGTATGTTCCTACTTATGGGGTAATCAAAGAAGGAAGATATCTAGATCATAAGAGTGGATTTGTTAATTCGGGGGTTAATTTAGATACAGAACATTTTGCCTTACAACATACCATTTTTGAAAAGGATTTTGAAGATCCAATCTTCCAAGTACCTAATGGTATAACGAAAGCCAGAGTTTATTTATGGATTGAAGGGCAAGATGTTGATGCTTTAGAGGTTTTCTCAGAAGGAGCTCCAATATATCTAAATTTAGAGTTTGATAAGGACTTGGCTGGTTACGAAGGATTCTAGGAGGATTTAATATGAAAGTATTGAAAAATAAATATTTTATTATTTCCTTAGTTGCAATTTCACTTGCAGCAGTACTTTCATATGTCATTCCTAGTCTTGCTCGATATAAAAATCGCAATATTTATGAACCTAATATAGTTTGGGATGGTACCGTTGCTACAAGATATAAAAATGGTAGCGGTACTTCTTCCGATCCTTATATAATTGCTAATGGTAAAGAATTAGCATTTTTTGCGTTAGAGTTACAAACCGTTGATTATCAAGATACTTATTTTAAACTAGCTAACGATATTGTTATTAATAGGGGTATGTTTAGATATGAAGATAATCAATTAAAATATGTTTTGGATGATGTTACTTATTATATTGATCCAACTAATAATAATTATTATGATACTGCCACATTTGATAATGAAGCAATTGGTACTATTAATCTGCTTGGTAACTTAAGTAACTTTAAAGGACATTTAGATGGCAACTTCAAAACTATTTTTGGTTATTATAATACAACGGCGTTATTTAATAGTATTAACGGTGAAGTAACATCTTTATATTTAGAAAATGCGCTAGTAAATAGTGCTACTAGTAATGCTATCTTAGCTAATAGTATTACTAATAGTACCATTAAAAATATTTTAGTTGGTGGCTTAATTATTACACCAACTTATAATGGTAATGAAACTAATCATTTACAAATTTTAAGCGATTATGAAAATATGACTAATACTAAAGTAGCTGGTATTGCAAATGAAATTATTAATTCAACTGCTACTAATATTATTAATCATGCTAATTTATATGGTTCTTATTTAGGAAGCGGCTTATTTAATAATGTTAATACAACAACGTTAAAGAACAGTTACAATACTGGTGAAATAGCTACTTATTTAAGTACTACGATTGGCTTAGTAAATGGTACTACAACAATAGATAATATTTATAATACTAGTTCTTTAGATAATTTATTTGGTTATTTTATTGATGCTGACATTACTTTGGATAATGCCTTTACTACCAATACTCATGCAATGCTACGAAATAGTGCTACATCAACGCTTGCTGCAACCAGTATTTATTCTATTAATCTTGATACTTCTTTAAATGGTACACAAGTAACAATGAATGATTTAATAAATAAAAATTTCTTAACTGGTTATGTTCCATACACTAAAATTGCTAACATTAATGCCAATAATGATAATGTATGGTTATTTAATGGGGTTGATCTACCGGTATTATATTTTGATGATATTAATACAACTTATGCAACGTTACACATAAATAATAATAAATGGGATAGTTATACGGAAATTATTAATTCTAAATCATTTAATAATAATATTTCATTTGTTATTACCGATAAAGATAACTTACATCCAACAACTAAATACTATTATTTATCAAATTTAGAAGAAGTTATGGAATATAGTGATTTAGATAATGTTTCTTGGACTTTATATGATAGTGTAGTATCTATTCAAAATGAAGGTAAATACATTATCTATGTTAAATTAGTAGATACTAATAATAATGTTAATTATATTAACTCGGATTTATTAATAATTGATAAAACTGGTCCTTCTATTGATATTAACTTAAATAATAATCATTATAGCAGTTTAACTAGTGGTGATGCATTCTTTAATAATTCCCTTTCTATTCCAATAAGTGCTACTGATAGTTTAACGGGAGTTAATAGTATTGAATATTATTTAAGTAACAGTATTATTGCAGATTTATCAACGGTTAATTGGAGTAATTATACTTCTAGTATAAGCATTTCTAATCTAGGTGAATATGTATTATATGTCAAAGCAACTGATAAAATTGGTAATATTAGCTATGCTTCAACCCCAAAAATTATTTATAATGGATATGTAATTGATAATTTTAAACCATTTGGATTTAATAGTGGTTCAAACATCACTAATAAATCAAAAATATCATTTGATATTCGTTATGATAATGGAATGAGTGATAATGTAATTCATTATCTTGTATCTAACTCACGATTACCAGATAATACTGCAATAACTTTAAAAACAAATAATAAAGTTTATCGTTATGTAACTGATAGTAATAGTGGAACTTATGTTGATAACTTATACCGTTATCCACTATCACAATTTAATGAATTAGGTAAATCGTTAAATAGTTATTATAATGAAACAACGGTAACTAGTGAATTATATTCATTTATTATCGATTTTGCCGATACCAATATCCTAAATAACATTAGTAATTTAGCTATTTCAATGCTTGGTATTAAAAACAATAATGTTGTAAGACCGGCAATGTTTAATCAATCATTTAATATTTCTACTAGTCTTTTAGATAAAATAACTCATAGTGTTTCTACAACCTTTAATACCACTATTGCAGTTAATAGTAATAGTACTTATGAAATACCAATTAGCAGTGTTGTTGATTATAAAAGTAATTATGATACTACTTTCAATGATAAAACTATTGGTATTGCCATTAAAATTGTAGATCAAAGTGGTAATAATGTTGGCAACCAATTCTTTAAAAATATGAAATTTAGTATGGACAATAATAATTATTATCCTGATTTAGGTAATGTTATTCATATTAATTTAAATCAAAATACTTCAATTAATAAAGTATTAACCGTAACTACTAATGCTGGAAACAGTTTAGAAAGCGGAACATATAATTTAGTTATTTATGGTTATGTTGCTAATGATGGAATATATTCTAATGATGTAACTAACTCCATTATTATTCCTCTTTCAATCAATAATGAAAAAACTTATACTAACTATAGTTATGATGTAAGTGTTAATAATGATGATTTAATAATTAATAAAGGTGATACTGCTAATTTAGCCTTTGATTTTACGGTAGTTGGTATTGCATCACCAAATATTAAAGTTTCATTGTTTAAAAAGGCTAATTTAACAGCTTATAATCAAACTTATAATCAAGTTAATATGTCTTTATATACTTCTGCTACCCTAGATAATTATCAAGGTAACAAGTATTATGCAACACGTAATGCTCTAACTAATAATACATTTACTTATAGTGTTAATACTACATCATTAGATCGTCAATCATATAAATTAGTGTTTGAATTATATGATGGTACTACTAAAGTTGATGAAATTAGTAAGTACTTTATAGTAAGATAGGTGATTAGCATGAAGAAAAAGATAATTATTATATCAATTGCAGCAATTTTAATTCTTTTAATTGCTGGAGCAACCTATTCTTATTTTGTCTCAAATACGAATATGACTAGTGTTGATCAACATATTGCCAAATTTATTTTTAATAGTGATTCACTAGATCACTTAGAGATTCCTTTAAGTGGTTTAAAGCCTGGCGATGTTAAAGAATACAGTTTTGAAGTAAGTAATAATACTGATCATGTAATTAGTGATGTTAATATTAGTTATACTTTATCGCTTTTAACACCACATTACATGCCATTAGTAATTGAATTATATAAAGATGAAACTTTATTAATGACTTGTGATGAATCATATAGTCGTAATAATCAAAATGAATTAGTATGTAATACAACTACTCAAGAATTAGATTATCATGAAGAAGTAAATGATAATTATACTTTAAAAATTACTTTTGATAGTAATTATAATTCTTTAGATTATGCTAATTTAATTGATTATTTAAATATTGAAATAAGAAGTTATCAGAAAGTATAGGTGATTATATGTCTTCTAATATGAAGAAAATTATCATTATATTTATCATAGTAATAGCAATATTAGTATGTTCATTATCAACTTATGCTATCTATGCTAAAGATTCAATTTATAATTATTATCTTGAATCTAAAGGCTTTTATTTAACTAGTGATAGCTTAGGCAATGACCTACTTAATACTAATACGCTTTGGGATGGTAATAGTATTCATTTAAGTGTTAATAATTACACTTCAAATAATAATATTACTGACTATGATATAAGATATACGATATCTTGTGAATTATTAGATAATGTAACAGGTACTTGTACATTTAACGGTACTAATAATAGTTCCCTAAACTTAACGTTATCACATAATGAATCATGTTTTAATAACTTAGATCAAGTTGATGTTTCAAATCTTAATAAAACGGATTGTGAACTAGGTGGTTATACATGGGTAAATAATAAAGTTAATCAAGATGTATATTTTAATTTAAATATTGATAATAGTATTACTGATGTAAGGGTTAAAATAACTTTAAGAGCAACATCACCATATCAAAAAACATTAACCGGAATTTATCGCTTACATAAAGCTGAATTAAATACTGGTAGTTTAACAAAAAGTATTAATCCTAATAATTTATATAATGATTTAATAATCACTAATTCTTATAATACTGATAAGTGTGTTAGAGTGACATTTGATAGTTCTAAAAGAGTATTAGATGACCATATAAATATTGCCTCATCACTTAGTGATAACAATAATTATATTAATGATTTTAAAGTATTAGTTCCGGGATTAAGTAATAAAAAGATCTCATTATATAATAAACAAAATATATTAAATGATGACTATAATGATATTGACATTGAAGAATCAACTGGCTGTGTTTAGAGTTGAAAAATAAAATTGATTATGATACTATAATTTTAGAATAGATTAGGCGGTGCCAAATGAAGGTATTTAAAACAATTAAAACAGTTATTATAAGCATATTAATCCTATTATTCTTAGGATTCACAATATTTTTAACAATCCTAGTATTTAATAATAATAAATACGGATTATCACAATTTGATGAAACAACGATCTTAGTTATTAAGAAAAGTTTTGCATCAGAAAATTATAAAAAAGGTGACTTAGTAATTGTTGAATCCAAACCAATTAAAGATTATAAAATAGGTGAAGATGTCTTTACTTATCATTTAGATGGTCAAGGTGGTGTTAACATCAACTTTGGTCGTATTGGTCAAGTACATGAACAAGATAAAGCTATCACTTATGAAAATGGTGAAACATACTCAGAGGAATTTATCATGGGTGTTGGTACTAAAAAGTATGAAAAGATTGGTACTTATTATGGAATAATTATGTCTAAATGGGGCTTCTTATTTGTCATTTTAATTCCAAACTTCTTCATTTTCGTATATCAATTATATACTTTAATTATTGAAATTAAATTTAGAAAAGATGATGAACCACAAAACGCTTAATAAGCGTTTTTTTTCTTTGCAAAAATGTTGGTTTGTGGTAAAATTATGTATATAAAATAGATAGTAGGTTTTAATATGAAGAGCAAAAAATTATCAACAAAATTAATCGATATTATCTTAAATATTGTGATGATTTTTTGTGCTTTTTTTTTGTTGATATCTATTTATAACTTTGTTCAAGTAAAAGTACTAAAAAATGATTATTCTAACCTATTTGGTTATGCTTTATTTGAAGTAGAAACTGGTAGTATGAAACCAACCATTAATCCTGGTGATTGGATTATTGTAAAAGCTACTCAAGATATTAAAGTAAATGATATCGTAACTTATAAACAAGGCAAAAACTTTATTACTCATCGTGTAATTGAATCTTATAAAGGAACTTATGTCACAAAAGGTGATAATAATAATACCAAAGATAAAGCAATCGATCAAAGTCAAATTATTGGTCGTAAAGTAAAAATTTTACCAAGATTTGGCATTATTAAAAAGACTGTTTTAAATCCTGTAGTTATCATTGTTGTATTAATAACGATTGCCCTTTTAAGTTTATATATTAAGATGAGCCAAAAAGAAGATAAGAAACCATTTAAATTATTTAAAGATAAACCTAAAAAAGAAAAGGCCGTAAAAGATAACATTTCTAAACAAATTGATGATTTTAAAGACGATGAGGTACCTAATAAAGAAATTAATCCGGTTAATGAAGAAGAAATTAGTAAAACTAGAATGTTTAGAATAATTAGTGTTAATGATGATGATTATGACACAGTTGATGCTGATAATATAGCTGATGTTAAAGAATTAGAAAAAGCATTAAATAGTGATGATCTTGATGAAATGGAAAAACAAGAAGAAAGTATGACTAAAATGTTTAGAATAATCCATGTTGAAGAAGATCCTGAAGACGAAATAATTATTCCAGAAGCAGAAATTGAAGAAGAAAAACCTACAGAAGAAGAAAAGAAACCTAAAAAGAAAACCGACATTAAATTAGAAGCTCTAGAAATAGAAGAAGTTAAAACTGAAACCAAAATAACGAAAGATTATATAACTAATTTAATAACGGCTAAAAAAGCCAAGAATGTTTTAGATAAAGCTTTCTTTATTAAAAAAATTATCTATGATGAAATAATTAATGTTTTATTACAAGATGAAAGAGTTTATATAATTAAATCTTCTTTAAGAACTGAATACATGAATAAATATTTAACTATTAGATACTTTGGCTTAGATGAAGAAAGAGCTAATACTGTTAAATTATTAAAAGAATATCATGATAAATTAACTAAACAATTTATTCGCGATGAACGTAAAAGAAATATTATTGATGCTTATACTAATTGCTTCTTACTAATTAATAAGATTGAAAACAAAAAGAATCTTGATTTAAAAGAAGAATTAAATAAGTTATTTATTGATTATCCAGCAAGTTATATTAATAATATGGCTTTAAATATTAATAACATTATTAATTTTGCTAATCAAAACCTACAAGATATCTTAGAAAAATTTGAATCAAATAGTTTTTCTGTATCATATAACAAATTTAATAATGAACCACATTTAATTGGTACTTATCTAGAACATAATATCAATTTTAGTAAAGTGTATAGTGATTATATTGTTGATAAAACTTATAATGAAGGCGTTATTTCAGAAGATAAATTAGCTATTTTAGTAAATATGCTATTATGTCGTATCATCAATGATTTAAATAATCGTAACTTTAATGATAAATACTTTATTTATATTCCTAAAGATTTATATGATAAAGATAAAAAATTAGATCATATCGCATCTTTATTTGATAATGATTATGCTAAATCACATATTTATATAACTACTACTATTTCTAATATGCTAAGAAATAAAGATGATATTAAAAGATTAAAGAAAAAAGGTTATCAATTTGCCGTAATCTTTAATCAAAGTATTAATCTAGCTAATGAAGATTTAGGATACTTATATATGGCAGATTATTATTTTGTTGATGAAAATATTGATTTTAAAGCAATCAAGAAAACTTTACCTAAAGATATTGTTAAGAAAACTATTAACGACAATATAACTAAACGTTTAGGAAATATCGGAGGTGACCTATAATGAATACATTTTTTAGATTCTTTTATGAATTCGTATCAATCTTTATAGGTGGTATCACTGATATCTTTAAAGGTATTTATAAAGGTATTACTAAGATGTTTAATATCTTTAGTTATAAAAAAATATTACAAAGTTATGGTAGTGCATTTAATGTTGGTGAATGGATTTTAGCTATCCTAACGATTGTATTATTAACATCAATTGTTATTGCTTTCTTAATTTTAGTAATATCACGTTTAAGAAAATATTTAAGATTAAGAAGACAAAAACTTAATCAAGATGAATTATTAGATGAAATTGATAATTTAAATAATAAAGTTCGTAAATTAATGAAAGAAAAAGATGAATTAATGGCGATGAAAGTTTCACAATTAGGTTTAAGTCCTGATGGTGAAGAAGGAACCGGTGAAGGTACTGATGCTGGTGATGCATCTGATTCTGAAGATCCTGATAAAGATAAAAATGCTGGAAATATTCGTTTCCCTAAACTTAATCGTATTGATCAAGAAATGGAAGGATTTAAAGCTAAGAATTATAATAATAACTTCACATTAGAAGAATTAATTGATAATTTTAGATGCTTTGCTGCTTCCCAATTACATCTATATTATAATGAATCATTATTAAGAGCATTCTTTGGTGGACTTGCTTGTTCTAAATTAATCATCTTACAAGGTATTTCTGGTACTGGTAAAACTTCTCTTGCATATGCTTGGGGAAAATTTGTTAAACATAATTCATGTATTGCATCAGTACAACCATCTTGGCGTGATAAAACAGAATTACTTGGTTACTTTAACGAATTCACCAAAAAGTTCAATGAAAGTAACGTATTAGAAGAATTATATATTTCACGTTTTGATGATGATGTTCATACCGTTATCCTAGATGAAATGAACATTGCTCGTGTAGAATACTATTTCGCAGAAATGTTATCAGTTTTGGAAGTTCCAAACCGTAATGAATGGGTAATTGAACTAGTAACAACTACTTGGTTAGATGACCCTAAACTATTAGATCATGGTAAATTAAAATTACCATCTAACTTATGGTATATCGGAACTATCAACAACGATGACTCTACCTTCATGGTAACCGATAAAGTATACGATAGAGCAATGCCTATCGATATCAATGAAAAAATTGATCCATTCGCTTGTCGTGAACAAGAAGCAATGGATATTAACTGTAGTTATGTTGAAAACTTATTTAATAATGCTATTCAAGAACATGCCGTATCTGAAAAAGGTATTAACATTATTAATAAACTAGATGATTATGTTATTCAACATTTCCGTATTGCGTTTGGTAATCGTATTATGAAACAATTAAAAGCATTCGTTCCAGTATATGTTGCATGTGGTGGCGATGAAGTTTCTGGTATCGATTATTTCTTAGCAAAAAAGGTATTAAGAAAATTTGAACAATTAAACTTAATCTTAATTCGTGATGAAATTGATGGTTTCATCAAATATTTAAACAAAGAATTTGGTACTGGTAATATGAAAGAATGTATTGAATTCCTAGAAAGACTTAAAAAATCAGCTTAATAAAAGAAGGTGTTATGAATGGTTAAAAAGATTTGTTTATCAGTTGATAAAGAGACCAAAGATCAAACTGATAATTTTAATCGACATAATAAATCTAAATTAGATTATGAATCTTCATATAATGGTAACCTTAATTCATTGGAATGGTTAGAAATCATTGAAGAAGTAGTACCATATTTAGATAATATCGTTCGTGCACCAAAAGTATCTTTAGTTGGTGAAACTGAAGTTCGAAAAATTGAAAAAGCTAAAAAAACAAGTGTTGATACCGTTAAGGATTTATCAAAACATACCGATTACATCGATAAAGTTGATCCTAAAACTGGTGATGTTCTTCCCTCAAAACTATTAGTTAGTTTTAGGGAAGATACTTTTAACACTTATGAAAATCGTTTTATTTATACATTAATATTAAATCTGTTAAGGTTTATTACTGAAAAAGAAGAAGAACTAAAAAGTTATAAACCCAAAACTAATAAAGAATTAAGTTATACAGCTACTACTTCTAATGGTAAAGAAAAAGTAGAAATAAATCTCTCAATTAATACTAGACCTACTGGAAAACCGGGTGGTAGTAGTGATATTGATAAAACACTAAGTAATATTAAAAAAAGGATGGCAAAAATCAAGAAATTTATTAATGCTTGGTTAGCATCAGAATTAATTGTATCGTTAGAAAAACAACATGCAATTTTAGTAATGCCTCCGGTTAAAAAAACAAATCTTATTTTAAAAAATCCTAACTTCAAAATGGCGACTAAGCTATGGGATTTCTTATATAGTGTTAATGAACAAAAGAATAAAAAGTCTAGTGGCCTTAGTTCTAAGGGTGATGATTTATTAAAATATGTTTTAGATTCATCATTCTTAATGGATTACTATGTTTTAGATGCCATTTCGGTTGATAAAAACGAACAAAAAGATAAACTATGTAAGTATGCATTGTTAATTATAATGAATCAAGTACAAACAGCCGTTAATATTTTGTTAGAAAATGGTATTAAAATTAGTGAAGAAGAATTATTAAGATTATTAAGTACGGAATTAACTAAGAAGAAAAATGTTAATCAAATTGGTAGTTCCGATATTAAGAAAAAGTTCCAAAAAGAAATGGATGATTACTTAAGTAGAACTACTAAGTACTTATAGGAGGATATATGAAGAAATTAAAAGAAAATAAAATATTTAAAGTTGTATCAATTATTTTCAAAACCATTATTTTTATTTTATTAGCTGGTTTTGTATTATGTGTTTGCTTACAACGTTTTAGTAATAATCGTTTGTCAATCTTTAACTATCGTATGTTTACGGTAATTTCAGGATCAATGGAACCATTATATAAGATTGGAGACGTATTAATTGCTAAAGAAGTTGATCCAACATCAATTAAAGTTGGTGATAACATTAGTTATTTAGGTAAAACTAACAACTTTGCTAATAAAGTTGTTACCCATGAAGTTGTTGGTATTGATAAAAGTGATAATGGAAAGTTAATTTTTCATACTAAAGGTTTAGCTAATATTGTTGAAGATCCAGTTGTCTCTGAAGATCAATTATATGGTAAAGTAATTTATAAAACCTTTTTGATTTCACTAGTATATAAGATAGTTAGTACTAATATTGGTTTTTATTTATTTATAATAATTCCAATATTATATATTATATCTTCAGAAATAATTTCAGTAATGTTAGACAAAGAGGAAAAAAGAAGAGCACAAGAATAAGGATGTGATTTAAATGAAGGAGCGTTATAAGAGATATCTAAAAATATACTTGATACCTATCTTTTTTATCGCTACTTCTTTTATTTTTACCACATTTGCTTGGTTTGCATATTCCGGTTTAAGTAGAGTATCAACTGAAATTGATGTTAAGGCTTGGTATATTGAATTAAAAAAAGATGGACAGACGGTATCAAATGATATTGTTATTACTCTTGATAATGTTTATCCAGGAATGGATCCAGTTGATGAAAAGGTTAGTATTCAAAATAAAGGTGATTCTGACGCCAAACTAACTTATGAAATATCTTCAATACGCTTAATGGATACGGTTATAGATAGTGCTAGTTATACCAGTGATGAATTAAACGATCGCCTATCCCACGATTATCCTTTTCATGTTAATGTTAATTTAAGTAAGAATTATGTATTACATAATAATGATTCTTCCATGTTTGAAGTATCGGTTTCATGGCCACTAGATTCCCTAAATGATGCCCTTGATTCAACTTGGGGTAATGATGCATATACCTTTATTCAAGGCGAAAAAGCTCATAAAGCAAGTGATCCTGATTATAACATGCGTCCCGTTGTACAAATAATTATTAGTGTTACTGCGGAACAATACATAGAAGAATCAACGGCTAGTGATACGAAGTATAATTTGGGTGATACGATTTTATATGATGTTGTTGCTAATCAAAAATGTAATGCGGTTAGTTCAACATGTATTAGTACTACGGTTATTGATTATAATTCTAAATTAAGTGATACCACGGTTACTCTATTGCCTTCCCTTTATAATACGTTTAGTGAAGGAACTTATGGCAATTACAGTACGGCACTAACTACTGCTACTGCCACATGGTCTGCTAACACTAGAATGTTAGAAGCAAGTGATTTATTAAAAATTATTTCGCTTGATGTGGTAAATTCAGCATTAACCGCAAGTAATATTTCACCACAAATTATTGGTAATTTAAGTTATGGAACAAGAATGACTACTGAAATTGCTCGTGCCATTACTTTAAACGGTAAGTATGAGTTCTTAAATAACAAATATCCATTTTTAGATCATTCGGGATGTTTTTGGACCAGTACTAATTATAATGAATTAAATGGCTTTGCTCTTGCCAAAAAAGATGCTAATAAATCGGAAATATTAGGTACTACCAAAAGTACTACTTGTAAATATATTCCGGTAATTATCGCACCAAAAGCTAATATTAATTAAGTATTTAGTTATGTAAACTAGATACTTTTTTTAACTAATTTAAAAGTTATTATATGCTATACTATTTATAGAAGGTGATTATATGGAAAAATTTGATATTGTGATTGTTGGAGCAGGTCCAGCTGGCCTAACAGCGGCAATATATGGTAAAAGAGCTAATAAAAGTGTTTTAGTACTTGAAGCTAAAAATTATGGTGGCCAAATTGTTGGGACCTTAGATATTGAAAATTATCCTGCAACACCCCATATTAATGGGATTGATCTAGCTACTAATATGTATAATCAAGCTAAAGAATTAGGAGCTCAAATTCGTTTTGAAAAAGTTATTGAAGTTACAGACAATTTAAATGTAATCACCACTAAGAATACATATGAGGCGCGAGCAGTAATTATTGCTACTGGTTCGGATTATCGTAAATTAGGTTTAGAAAATGAAGATCGTCTTTTAGGTAAAGGGGTGTCTTATTGTGCTACTTGTGATGGCAATTTCTTTAAAAATAAAGAAGTAGCTGTTGTTGGTGGGGGAAATTCGGCTTTAGAAGAAGCATTATATTTAAGTGATATCTGTTCTAAAGTATATTTAATTCATCGTCGTGATGCTTTTAGAGCAGAAGAAGTAACAATTAATAAAGTTAATAATAAATCTAATATTGAAAAAATATATAATACTAATGTAACAAAGATTAATGGTAATGAGTTTTTAGAAAGTATTACTATTAAGAATAATGATGGTGTTGAAACAATTTTAAATGTTAGTGGTTTATTTATCGCTGTTGGTCATATCCCCGAAAACCAAAATTTTGCTAAATTAATTGATTTAGATGATTATGGTTATATTGTTGCTGGTGAAGATTGTAATACTAAAGTTCCTGGTATTTTTGTTGCTGGGGACTGTCGTACAAAAGATTTAAGACAATTAGTAACAGCTACATCTGATGGGGCAATTGCTGCAGTTAATGCCATAAAATTTATTAAAGATAAGGAAAGTTAATTATGGCGGAATTCAATTATGAAGAAAAAACCTTACTTAATTTAAAAGAAAAGTATGAACAATTGATTAAACTAAGTTATAGTCGTTATAACGTTCATACACCAATTGACAGTTACTATAATCATTTATATGAAGTAGAAGCTATGTTAAGTAAAATATATAAAAAACCAGTTATAACGCCGCAATTAGAAGAAAAAGGGCGCCGTTTATTTAATATTGAGTTTAAACAAGAAGAATTACCGGTTAATAAAGATATTATTGATGATTTAAAGACGCCACTAACTTTCTATTCGGATGAAGAAATAGAAACCCTTTTAAATTGGACTACCAATAATACAAGAAATAATATTAAAAATTCTAATTTTGGTGATGATCAAGATTTAGATGGTGTTTGTGGTTTTGCCCAATTTTCTTCTTTATATCCACTAGAAGAACTAGAATTAAAGATAACAATTAATAATGCCGCTAGTTTTACGAATAATAAAATCCGTCATGCTTTTGGAACGGTTTCTTTTCCAACCATTATTGATGAAGAGATTAAAGAAGTTACCTATTTAATTGATTTGACTTATTCTCAATTCTTTTTATTAAATAAATGTGTAGAAAATTGTTATTTAAAAGGGGAACATCCATCAGCCGGTTATTTTATTAAAAATGATCCAAAAAGATTAAAAGCTGCTAAAGAATTACTAGAAAAAGGATATATTAAAGCAACTGAAGAAAACTTAAAAGATGTATTCTATGGCTTGTATTTAAGTACATTTGATAAAAAGGATGTAAAACAAGCTGAAATAGATTTTGAAAAGCTTGATTTATTAAAAATTATTAATGAAGAACAAGAAGTTTTTGATTATAACCCTGAAGAATTTAGAATATGGGGATTTATCTTAGATATTGAGGATTCATATATCGAAAAATTATAATGTTTACAAACAAACTAAGTAATAGTATTATATTACTTATGGAGGAGTAGTATATGAGAAGTAAATTATTTTTAATCATTAGTTTATGTGCTTGCTTGCTATTAGTAACTGGTTGTGAAAATCCAGTTAAGAAAGCCGTTGATAATGTCAAAAATAAGGTAGAAGAACAAGTTGAAAATACGGTTGAAGAAAAAGGTAAAGAAATTATTGAAGACGTTAAAAACGAAACTAAGAAAGCAACTAATAAAGTTACTGGTTCTGATAAGTTATCTTGTACCATGTCTCAAGCTGAAGGAAGCATGTCTATGAATATGAAATTAGATATGGATTACGATTCAGTTAAGAATGTTCCTAAAAACATTTCTGTAACTATGGACATGAATGTTGGTAGTGAAGTTGTAGAAACTATTAAAGATCAAGATCTTTGTTCTACATTCGCTGATAACAATGATTTATCAGGAAAATGTACTTCATCAATTAATGGCGGTATTATTAGTTTAAAATACGAAATTGATGAATCAGAAATGGCTAAATTAATTGATGACGAAAATTACAACGCAGAAGAAATTAAATCAATTAGTGATTTAAAGAAAGCATTTGAAGATCAAGGCTTTACTTGTAAATAGAGATTTATATCTCTATTTTTTTGCATAAAAAAAGAAGTATTACTACTTCTTAACGATTTCATATTCTGCTTCTTTAACTTCAATAGTAGTTTGTTCTGGTTTTACAAATTGATAACATATGTAACCAGCTATTTCTAATGCACCAAAGATTATTAAGATAACCCCAAATCCAATGATTGCTAAGTTTTGATAGCAGATAGTAAATACTCCAGCACCAATTAATAAAACCGCCATAACTAATAGGGGAATAAACATTTTAGTTTTTAAAACTTTAAAGGCATTAATAAAACGATTAATTCCCATGAATGCTACTATGATACCTAAACCAATACGAAGCGCTTGTTCAATATATTCATAGAACAAGATACAGGCTAATCCTAATAATAATGAGATAATTGCTACTACGATATCCCATTTACCACTTTTTTCTTGATATTTTTTAGAAAAATAAACCCATGTAAATTTAATAACTGCAACAACAATTAATAAACCACCAATTACATAAGAAATAAACTTTTGTGATTCATCAGGATAACTTACAAGTAATACGCCTAGGGTTAATATTAAGATTGCATATATTAAACTTAAAACACTTCCATAATTCTTAATTTCAATTTTTTTCATTTTCGACCTCTTTTCTAGAATCATTATACAATTATTTGTGTATTTTTAGCAAGTCTATGCTATAATGAAAATAGAGGTAAGGCTATGAAAGAGATAAAGAAGTTTTTTGAATATTTGAATTATTATGTTAAGAATTTTAAGGATTTAGATCGTAAAACTAAAGAAAAAAGTATTTTAGTAATTATTTATGTTATTTTCTTTACCATTTTACTAAAATTTCCAATTTTATTAGTTCGAGAAACAATTCTTTACTTTATGACAATTTATGAAATACCTAATATTACGATGGTTGATATTATTTCAAGAATTGTTGTGGAAGTAGTTTATTTAATTGTTGTACTTGTTTATTTCCCTAAAAACTTTAATAAAAGGCTTATCAAAACAATTAAAAATTAGAAAAGAGGAATATATATGTCAAAAATAGCTAATGAAATACTATTACAATTAGAAAGAAAATATCCTAATCATACACTATTAAATAATCAACCAATATTAAGATTCTTACTTGAAAAGAGTATTGAAGATGTACTAGATAATGATATGTTAATCAATAATAATGACCAAGCAATAAGTGCTACGGTTGATGATAGTGATGTTGAAAAATTAAAGGTTAATATTAAATTATCTGATAATATGGTGTTATATATAGCTTGTGATAATGAAAAACTATTATGTACAATTCCTGACATGATGGTTGATAATAAACCAGTTATTTCGATTTATGAAAAAAGTGGTCTTATTGCTAATGATGTTAATTATATTAAAGATGAAAAAAAGGTATCAGAGTTCCGTTCTTTTGATTCAATGAATGTTATTTATAAGGCTTCTAAGAGCGTTGATGATAAAGAATTATATAACGGTTCAGTGTCACCAGCCCATTCTTCATTTGGTGGTAAAGAAGTTTATGTTTTAGCTAATAATATGATTGGAAAAAGTAGGATTGTAAATTATCCAACAACCAGTATTAATAATGAATTTTTGTTTAATCAAATTGAAGGACTTGAAGTAAAAGAAATAAAAAATACAATTTAAACGATTTTTATTGAAAAAATCGTTTTTTTGTTGTATTATTTTAAAAGTTTTGAAAGAAGTTGTTTAATATGGATAAAATTATTAATATTGCCGTTGTTGCCCATGTTGATGCTGGTAAATCAACATTAGTTGATGCCCTATTGGATCAATGCGGTGTTTTTGACGAAAGATCCGAAAAAGTCGATTGTGTAATGGATAGTAATGATATTGAAAGAGAAAGAGGTATCACTATCTATTCTAAAAACTGTGCTATTCGTTATAAAGATTATAAAATTAATATTGTAGATACTCCCGGTCATGCGGACTTTTCATCAGAAGTAGAACGTGTTATTAAGACAGTTGATACCGTTATTTTGTTAGTTGATAGTCAAGAAGGCCCAATGCCACAAACAAGATTTGTTTTAAAGAAAGCTTTAGAACAAAACTTAAGACCAATCCTATTTATTAACAAAATTGATAAAAAAGATGCTCGTGCTGAAAAAGTAGTTGATATGACTTTCGATTTATTTATGGAATTAAATGCTACTGATGAACAATTAGACTTCCCAATTATATATGGGATTGCTAAACAAGGTGTTTCTACTTTTGATTTAAATAATACTGATTGTGATATGACTCCACTTTTAGATACAATTATTAAACAAGTAGAGCCATTTAAAGGTGATGAAAATGATAATCTTCAATTACAAATTTCTAACTTAGGTTATGATGAATATATTGGCCGTTTAGGTATTGGTCGTATTACTAAAGGTAAGATTAAAGCTAACGAACTAGTTTCATTAGTAAAAAATGATGGAAAAATCGAATCATTTAAAGTAACTAAGTTATTTGTTAATGAAGGTTTAAATAAAGTTGAAAAAGATGTTGCTTATTATGGTGATATCGTAACTATCGCTGGATGTCCGGATATTTCGATTGGTGATACAATTAATACTAAAGATCAAATTGATCCATTAGAACCAATCTATATTGAAAAGCCAACTCTTTCAATGAACTTCTTAGTTAATAACTCACCATTTGTTGGTCGCTCTGGTAAATTATTAACTAATCGTCATATTAAAGAAAGATTAGAAAAAGAACTAGAAACTAACGTTGGTCTAGAAGTAGAACCACTTCCAAATCAAGATGGTTTCAAAGTATCTGGTCGTGGTGAATTACATTTATCAATATTACTTGAAAACATGCGCCGTGAAGGTTATGAATTATCAGTTTCTAAACCTGAAGTATTAATGCATGAAGAAAATGGTGTCAAGATGGAGCCATTTGAACACGTTATTGTTAATGTTCCAGAAATATATCAAGGTACTATTATTAATGATATTCAAGAACGTAAAGGTGTTTTAGAAGTAGTTTCATCTGAAAACGGTGAAGCTCACCTAGAATTTAGTGCACCTACCCGTGGTTTAATTGGTTATCGTTCAGCATTTATTACGAATACTAAAGGCGAAGGAACAATGATTCGTTCATTTGATCAATATAAACCATATGTTGGTGAAATATCTCATCGTAAAAATGGTGTTATGGTTTCTATGGAAAACGGAAAAGCTTTAGGTTATTCATTATTCAACTTATCTGATCGTGGTCAATTATTTATTGAACCAGCAACAGAAGTATATGTTGGTATGATTATTGGTCTACATAATCGTGATAATGACTTAGATGTTAATCCATGTAAGAATAAAAATTTAACTAATACGCGTGCATCTGGTACCGACGAAGCTATTCAATTAACTAAACCTAGAACATTTACTTTAGAAGAAGCTTTAGAGTTTATTGCAGAAGATGAATATGTTGAAGTAACACCTGATGATATTCGTTTAAGAAAGAAAGTATTAGATCCTAAAGAAAGATTTAAATTAAATCGTTAAAATCACTTTTAAGTGATTTTTTTTATGGTATAATAAAAAGTAGAAGGAGAATAAAAATGGAAGAAGAAAAAAAGAAAAAGTTTAATCCACTACCGCTAATTATTGGTGGCGTAGTAATAGTTATCTTAGTGATAATTTTAATTGTTGTGATTGTATTAGGCGCATTCTTTGGTTTAAGATTAAGTAAATCTAAACATACAGGAACTAAAACTAATATTATTGAAGTAAATAAATATGCTGAGTATAGTTTAACTGGTAATAAAATTGAAGCATTTGATATTTATTTCTTACAATTAGAAAATAATAAAAAGAACACTGTTTATAGTCCACTTTCAATTAAGTATGCTTTAGAAATGCTTAATGAAGGAACTGCGGCTGATTCTAAAAAGCAAATCACTAATATTTTAGGAACATATCAAAACAAAGAATATAAAAACAGTTCTAATATGTCATTTGCTAATGCTATGTTCATTAAAGATACTTACAAGAACAGTATCAAAGAAGCTTATACTAAAACCTTATCAACTAAATATAATGCTAATGTTGTATATGATTCATTTAAAAGCCCAAATGCTTTAAATTCATGGGTAAGTGATAAAACATTTAAGTTAATTGATCATTTATATGATGATATTTCTGATAAAGATTTTATCCTATTAAATGCTTTAGCAATTGATATGGAATGGAAGAATAAAATTCAAAGCGAAAAAGAAGATTATGAAGTAATTTATGAACACGAAAAATTTAGTAAAGGTATTGGTGCTCTTAATTGTGCTGATTATACTGGTCTAGATTTTAGTGGTGTTTCATACCAAGTTAAGTCTGCTGAAATTGGTGCTGTAGCTAATAAATATGATATAGTTAAAACTTTAGGAAAAGATACTATAAAAAAGACGGTTAAAGAAGAATATCAAAAATGGGTTAAAGAAATGCAAGATAATGAATATGAAGATGTTATTTCTTATTGCCCTAAATATAATGATGATGCTGATTTAGAAAAATATGTAACTGAAATTAATAAAAACTATAAACAAATTAGTAGTTCTACCGACTTTAGTTATTTAGTTGATGATAATATTAAAGTATTTGCTAAAGATTTAAAAACTTATAATGGTACAACTCTACAATATGTTGGTATTATGCCAACTAAAACATCTTTAGATAGCTATATTAAAACTATTAAAGCTGATGACTTAAATAATATTGTAAGTAGTTTAAAAGATGTTAAGATAGAAAACTTTAAAGAAGGTACTATTACGGAAATTAAAGGATTTATTCCAATGTTTAACTATGATTATCAATTAGAATTAATCAAAGATTTAAAAACATTGAGTATTACTGATATCTTTGATTCAGGAAAAGCTAATCTTTCAAAAATGACTAAAGAAAAAGCTTATATTTCTGATGCCATTCATAAAGCTACTATTGAATTCTCTAATGATGGTATTAAAGCTGCTGCCGTAACTGCTCTTGGTGGTAAAGGCGCAATCGATGAATGCTTTAACTATCAATTTGAAGTTCCTGTTGAGGTAATTGATTTAACATTCAATAAACCATTTATGTATATCATTCGTGATAAAGCTACTAACGAAGTATGGTTTATGGGAACTGTTTATGAACCAATTAAATATGTTTCTTACTTTGATTTAGAAGATTATGAATAATTAAAACATCTGCTTAGTCAGATGTTTTTACTTGTAAAATAAATATTTTTTAGTATAATAACATTGTTTTTATTTTTAAAAATTGTTATACTTTTTAAAGAAAAGAGTGGTTGTATGGAAAAAGTTTATTCCGAACAAGAAATGGTAAGAAGAAATAAAGTAGAAGAAATTAAAAACTACTGTAATCCTTATCCTGAAAAATTTGAAAGAACTCATACGTTAAAAGATGCTAAAGTATTAGCTGATGGTACTCCTAATGTAAGAATTGCGGGACGTATAGTTTTTGCACGTAAAATGGGTAAATTATCATTTGTAAGAATTAGAGATTTAGAAGCTGATATGCAACTTGAAATCAAAGTTGATTCGGTTGGTGAAGAAAAGTATGAATTCTTTAAAAAATTAGTTGATACCGGAGATTTTATTGGTGCTGAAGGAGAAATCTTTACTACTCAAACTGGTGAAAAAACCTTACGCGTTAATACCTTTGAATTCTTAGGTAAAGCCTTAAGACCACTTCCAGAAAAATTCCATGGCTTACAAGATACTGAAATTAAGTATCGTCAAAGATATACTGATTTAATTACTAATGAAGAATCTAGAAAAGTTTTTTTAGGAAGAAGTAAAGTTTATGCTTTCTTACATAAATTCTTTGGTGAAAATGGTTTCTTAGAAGTTGAAACACCAATTGTACAAACTGCTGTATCTGGTGCAACTGCTAAACCATTCTTTACGCATCATAATGCTTTAGATTTAGATTGTAATTTAAGAATTGCTCCCGAATGTTATTTAAAAGAATGTATTGCTGGTGGCTTTGATCGTGTTTATGAACTTGCTAAATGTTTTAGAAATGAAGGCATGGATCCACAACATTTACAAGAATTTACGCAAGTAGAATATTATGTTGCTTATTGGAACTTTGAAGATAATATTGTTTTCTTTACTAAATTTATTCAAGAATTATTTAATTATGTTTTAGGAACTAATATTATTAGTTATCAAGGAAAAGAAATTGATTTTGGTGGTACTTGGAAAAGAGTAGATTATTGCCAAGAATTAATTAATGTTTTAGGTTTTGATGCATTAAAGATTGAAACTGTCGATGAATTAAAGAAAAAAGTTGTAGAAGCTGGTTTATTCAGTTATGGCGATATGGAAGAATATAAATCAATTGGGCAAGTAATTGACTTCTTATATAAGAAAAAGATTAGAGCTAATATTACCCAACCAACGGTTATTTATAATTATCCAGCAGTATTAAAACCACTTGCTAGAAGAAATGATGCAGATAAAACTCGTACTGATGTATTCCAAGTAGTTGTATGTGGTACGGAATTATGTAATGCTTATTCTGAACTTGTTAATCCATTTGAACAAAGAGCTTCTTTTGAAGAACAATTAAAAGCCAAAGAAGATGGCGACGATGAAGCAATGGATTTAGATGAAAACTACTTAATGAGTATGGAACAAGGTATGCCACCTATAAGTGGACTTGGATTTGGTATTGATCGTTTAATCATGTTAATGTTCGATCAAGAGTCAGTTCGCGATGTTGTTTTATTCCCTATGATGAAACCGCAAGATTAGACAAAAAAGACTAGTAATAGTCTTTTTTATTGTGATATAATTGTGATAGGAGGTAATTATGAAAAAGAAAATAGAAACTGCTGAAAAGAAAAATAGTTTATTCTTTGCAGTAGGTGTAGTTCTTTTACTAGCTATCGTATTAACATGGGTAGTAAAAGGTGGAGCATTCCAAGGTAGTGAATTTGCTGCTAGCGACTATACACGTTTAGGATTACATGATATCTTTACTATTCCTTTTTATAGTATTTATTATTTCGTAGTTCAAATCACTTTCTTATTATCAATTGCTGTGTTCTATGGTGTTGTTAGTAAAACAAGTGGTTATAAAACATTAGTTAGCAAATTTGCTAAATTCTTAAACGGAAAGGAAATTGTATTTGCTTTAATCATTTCTGCATTAATCACAATTTTTGCATCATTTAGTTCTCAATGGTTAATTTGCTTATTCTTTATTCCATTCTTTATTTCTGTATTTGCAGAAATGAAAATGGATAAAGTAGCTGCTTTTGCAATTAGTTTTGGTGCAATTTTAGTTGGTGTATTAGGTGCTACATATGGTACAGAAGTATTAACATTCTTCTCATACTATGCAGGAGCTAATATTACAGATTTAATGTATATTAAAGTAATTATCCTAGTATTAGGCTTTATTGGATTTAATGTATTTACTGTTTTAAGACTATTAAGTGTTAAAAAGAAAAATAATGCATTAGAATTAGTTGACCCTATTAAAGATGAAACTGATTATAAAACAACCAATCCATGGCCTATTTATGTTACATTTATTTTAGTATTTGTAATTATGGTATTAGGATTTGTTAATTGGAATTTATTCCATGAAACAACCATCTTTACTGATTTATTAACTAAGATTAATGAAGTAAAGATTGGTAAAGAATTTTTTATCTTTAAAAATATTTTAGGTAATGTTTCTGCATTTGGTGCTTTCCCACTTGAAAGTGGTGTAGTTATTACATTTGTAGCAACATTAATTATGGGTATCATCTATCGTATTAAAGCAGAAAAATTTGTTGAAAGTGCGATTGATGGTATTAAAGCATTTATTAAACCAATTGCATTAGTAGTATTAGCTTACTCAGTATTTGTAATTATTTACATGAGTCCATTTGTTCCAACAGTTGTTAATGCAATCATGGATGTTGATAGTAAACTTGCTCCATTCCTAGCTTCTGTATGTGGTATGTTTGCATCTATCTTTAATGTAGATTATGGATATGCTGCTTATTCATTAGGATCATATTTTGCAAGTATTTATCCAAAAGATGTTAGTGCAATTAGTATTGTATTAACTACTATCTATGGTTTAATGATGTTTGTAGCTCCTACTAGTTTAGGTTTAATCTTCGGATTACAATATACTGGTATTTCTTACAAAACATGGTTAAAACATATTTGGAAATTTGCTCTAATTATGTTTGTAATTCTAGAAATTATTTATTTCATAATTTTATAGTAAACTAGAAGACCACATGGTCTTCTTTTAGTTTGTCAAACAAAATAAAATATAATATAATTAGGGTGGTGATAATATGAAGACAATTGAACAAATGGATTTAGATAATAAACGTGTAATATTAAGATGTGACTTTAATGTACCTATGACTTTAGGTAAGATTAATGATGACACTAAAATTCAAAAATCATTAAAAACTATTCAATATTTAATTGATCATAATTGTCGTATTGTAATTATGTCTCATTTAGGTAAAATTAAATTTGAAGATGACTTGCCAAAAAATTCTTTGGCACCAGTTTGTACCCGTTTATCCGAGTTATTAAATCGCCCTGTCAAATTTAGTCCTAAAACTCGTGGTGTTGAATTAGATACAATGGTAGCAGGGTTACAACCTGGCGAAGTATTATTAATGGAAAATACGCGTTATGAGGATTTACCATTTAAATTAGAAAGCAAAAACGATGCGGGGTTAGCCGACTATTGGAGTAGTTTTGGCGATATCTTTGTTATGGATGCCTTTGCATCATCACATCGTAAACATGCATCGACGAATGGTATTGCTAAATTATTACCAACCTGTATTGGTTATTTAGTAATGGAAGAAGTAGAAAACTTAGATAAATACATTATTAACCCTAAAAAGCCATTCTCGGTATTAATGGGTGGCGCTAAGGTTGATGATAAATTAGATTTAATTGAAGCCATGTTAAAAAAATGTGATTATTTAGTTTTAACGGGTGGTTTAGCTAATACTTGTTTAAGAACATTAGGATTTAATGTTGGTGAATCATTAGTTTCATTAAATCAAGATATTATTGAACGACTAAAAAAGATATTATATGATTATAAAGATAAAATTATTTTACCTCTTGATGTAATTGTGGGTAACACTTATGATTCTTCTTATGTTGATTATAAGTTGATTGATCAAATAAGTGTTGATGATGTTATTGGTGATGTTGGTAATAAGACTATTGAAAAAATAAAAGAATTAGTAGCAATATCAAATACTATCTTTGTAAATGGTACAGTTGGTAAATATGAAGATATGCGTTTTGCTAACGGTACTAAAGATTTATTTAATGTATTAAAAGAATCAAATAAAATTGTTGTTATTGGTGGTGGCGATACTTCCGCTGCAATCAATACTTTAGGATTTAATGGCTGTTTTAATTATGTATCAAGTGGTGGGGGAGCTACTTTAGAATACTTAACTTTAGGACACATGAAATCCTTTGAAGATATAAAGGGTGATTAAAGGTGAAATACATCGTATCTAATTTAAAAGCAAATTTTACTTTAAAAGATATGGAAGTTTATAATAAAGCACTAAGTAGTATTAAGACTTCATTAGATGTAATTGTATGTCCATCATATATTTATTTAAATATGTTAAGCGATAATGTTAGTATTGGTGCTCAAGATGTATCGCAATTTAAAAAAGGAGCTTATACTGGCGAAATAACAGCCAAGCAATTAGCATCGATTGGTTGCAAGTATGTTATCGTTGGTCATTATGAAAGAAAGAAATATTTTCATGATACTAACCAAGTATTAATTGAAAAGATAAATAATGTAATTGATAATAAAATGAAAGCTATCTATTGTATTGGTGAATCATGTACCGAATTAAAAAATAATGAGGTTCTTGCATCCCTTGAATATCAAATTGAAAGTGTTTTAGGTAGTTTAGATAAAGAAACATTAGCTAATGTAATTATTGCTTATGAACCTAAGTGGGCAATTGGTACTAATGAGCTTCCTACTACTAAAGCCATCATTAATACGGTTAAATATATCAAAAAACATATTAAGAACAAATATAGAGTTGAATTAGATGTTTTATATGGTGGAAGTATTAATGAAGATAATATTAAGAACATTAAAACAATTAAAGAAATTGATGGTATTATGATTGGCGCTTCTAGTTTAAATGTTAATTCTTTAATTAGTATTTTAAATAAGCTATAATTTGACAATAATTGACAATATAAGACAAAATATCTGCTGGTATTTTGTCTTATTTTTATTTATAATGAAAACGTGCGCTAGATTGTTAGGAAAAAAATGCAAGAAAAAATTAGTTTAATGATTATTGATGATAATCAAAGTGTATTAGATAGTTTTAGTAAGTATTTTGAAAATCATGAAGTATTTAAAATTGTTAGTAGTTTTAATAATGGTAGTGATGCCCAAAAAGCAATCGAGAAAGGTTTATATGCTGATATCTTAATAAGTGATATTATCTTAAATGATATCGATGGAATTGATTTAATTGAAAAAGCATATCAATCCAAGAACTTTAATAATATTGTAGTTGTATCTAGTTTAAAAAATGAATATCTTTTAAAGAAAGTTAATTCATATAACGTTAGTTATTACATGTTAAAACCAATTGATTTTAGTATTATTGAAAAAAGATTATTGGAATGTATGTCATTATCCAAAACATTATATGATTTAGATGGTATTCTGTCATTAAAGATTTCTAAATTATTACATGACTTAGGAGTTCCATCACATATCAAAGGATACCAATATATTAGAGAAAGTATTGCTCTTTTATATAAAGACCCACATATTAATGGAATCACTAAGGAATTATATCCAAAAGTTGCCCAAACTTATGAAACAACCTCTTCAAGAGTTGAACGAGCTATTCGTCATGCAATTGAAGTATCATGGTCAAGAGGCGATTATGATTTAATGGAAGATTTATTTGGTCATAGTGTTGATTATGATCGCGCTAAACCTACTAATTCTGAATTTATTGCAACGATTACTGATAAACTGAGATTAGATAAGGAAATATATATCTAATCTTTTTAATTTAGCTAATTTATGATATCATAGTAAATGAATGGGTGATTAAATGAAAAAAGTATTAACTTTAATCCTTGATGGATATGGCTATCGTACTGAAACTAAAGGTAATGCAATATGGTCAGCTAATCCCAATAACTTTAAAGAATTCTTTCAAAAATATCCTCATGCTTTACTTGAAGCATCAGGTACGCCAATTGGTTTAGAAAAAGATCAATTTGGTAATAGTGAAATTGGCCACATGACGATTGGGGCTGGAAGAATTATTAAGTCACCAAAAAAACTAGCTGATGAATATTTAAATAGTAATGAAATTGATAATATTATAAAAGCGATTGATCCTAATAAACGTGTTCATTTAATGGGTTTATTTAGTAATGGATTAGTTCATAGTGATATTAATCATTTCAAAATAGTTTTTTATAAATTAAAAGAATATGGTTTTAAAAATGTTTATTTTCATTTAATAACGGATGGTAGAGATACTGATCCAAAAGCATTTAACACTTTTTATGACGAATTAAATAATTGGTTTAAAGAAACCGGCATTGGTAAAGTAGCAACAATTTGTGGAAGATATTATGCAATGGATCGTGATAAGAAATGGGACCGTACCGTTTATTATTACAATTTAATAACTAATGGTGCTGGATATCATGGTAATGATCCAATGGATGTAGTTAATGCTTTATATGAACAAGGCATTACTGATGAATTCTTAAAACCAATCATTGTTGATAAAGAAGGTATAATTAAAGATGATGATGTCTTATTCTGGATGAATTATCGTACTGATCGTGCTAAACAAATTATTTCATCATTAGTAAATAAAAACTTTAGTCAATTTAATGTTCACTATTATACCAATTTAAAAGTATATACGTTGGTACAAATTGATAAAGATATTAAAACAACCGTTTTAAATGAAGGACATATTGTTAATAATCCATTAGGCAGGTACTTAAGTGACCTAGGATTAACACAAGCAAGGGTGGCCGAAACTGAAAAATATGCTCATGTTACATATTTCTTTGATGGTGAATATGATGGTTCTATTGAAGGCTGTGATAAGTTTTTAATCCCATCACCTAAAGTAGCGACATATGATTTAAAACCTGAAATGAGTATTGTTGATGTAACGAAGCGAGTTATTGATTGCATGGATAAAGATTACGATTTTATACTTTGTAACTTTGCTAATCCGGATATGGTTGGTCATACTGGTAATTTTGATGCAACGGTAAAAGCGATTATGGCAGTGGATATTTGTTTAGGCAAATTAATTGAAAAAGCTGAAGAAAACTTCTATACCATTGTATTGTTAGCAGATCATGGTAATGCTGATACCATGATTGATGAAGAAGGTAATCCAGTTACTACGCATTCAATGGAAAGAGTACCATTTGTAATAATGGATAATAAAGTTAAACTAAAAGGCTATGGAACAATCGCAGACGTTGCACCAACCATTTTAACTTACATGAATATTGCTATTCCAAAAGAAATGAATGAAAAAGGTAGTTTAATAATAAAAGACAAGTAATTGTCTTTTTTATTTTTTTGCAAGAAATCGCTTGCATTTCATAAGATTTAATGATAATATTGACTATGTATGACTGCTATGATGTGCGAGGTTGCTGATACGCTAGGTTAAGTTGTTTAATAAAATCTAGAATCAGGTAATTCGTTACGGATGCGAGTCTATACTAGATATAGGCGAAAGGAGAACATGAAATATGGCAAATAACAAGGTTCGTATTAATTTAAAAGCTTATGATCATCGTGCTTTAGATCTAGCTTGTTCAAAAATTATCGAAACTGTTAAAAGAACTGGAGGCGTTGTTTCTGGCCCAGTACCTCTTCCTACTGAAGTTGAAAAAATTACAGTATTAAGAGCTGTTCACAAATACAAAGATAGCCGTGAACAATTTGAAAGTCGTACTCATAAGAGATTAATCGACATCAAAGAACCAAGCAAAGAAACAATCGAAGCGTTAACTCATTTAGATTTACCATCAGGTGTTAACATCGATATCAAATTATAATAAGAAAAAATTTTGGAGGGAAAAATAATGAAAGGAATCTTAGGACGCAAAATTGGAATGACTCAAGTATTTACTAAAGAAGGTAAATTAATTCCTGTTACAGTTGTTGAAGTATTACCTAACGTAGTAACTCAAGTTAAAACAACTGAAACTGATGGATATGATGCTATTCAATTAGGCGTAGTTGACAAAAAAGAAAAAAATGCAACAAAAGCAAGTATTGGTCATGCTAAAAAGGCTAATACAAATCCTAAGCGCTACTTAAAAGAAATTAGAAACGCAGAAGGAACTTATAATTTAGGAGATACAATCACTGCTTCAATTTTCGAAGCTGGTGAATATGTAGACGTTACTGGTACTACTAAAGGACATGGTACTCAAGGTGTTATTAAAAGACACGGACAACATTCAGGACCAAGTGCACACGGTTCTAGATATCATAGAAGACCAGGTTCTATGGGTACTTTAAGACCAATGAGAGTTTTAAAGGGTAAAAAATTACCAGGACATATGGGTGTTGAAACAGTTACAATTCAAAACCTAGAAATCATTGAAGTAAATGCTAACGAAAATTACATTTTAGTTAGTGGAAATATTCCAGGTGCAAAAGAATCTTTAGTTTTAATTAAATCAGCAGTTAAAAAAGATAAAAAGAATGCTGAAGAAATTTTAAATTATGTTGAAGAAACTGTTGTAGATGAAGTTGTTGAAGAAACTCCTGCCGAAGATGCAGTAGTAGAAGAAGTAACTGAAGAAGCTACACCAGAAACAGAAGAAGCTCCTGTAGAAGAAGAAGCTACTGAAGAAGTAGTTGAAGAACCTGCTACAGAAGAAGAAAGCACTAATGAAGCTTCAAACGAAGGAGAATAGTTAGATGGCAAAGATTAAAGTTAAAAATATTAAAAATGAAGATTTAAAAGATATCACATTAGCTGATAACGTTTGGAATATTGAAGTAAACGATATTGTTCTTAAAAAAGCTATCGATTTACAAATGGCTGCTATGCGTCAAGGTACTCGTTCTACTAAAGGACGTTCAGATGTATCTGGCGGTGGTAGAAAACCATGGAAACAAAAAGGAACTGGACGTGCTCGTCAAGGTTCAACAAGAGCAACTCAATGGGTTGGTGGAGGAGTATATGGTGGTGTAACTAACCAAGACTTCTCATTCAAAATGAATAAAAAGGAAAGAACATTAGCATTAAAGAGTGCTTTAACTTACAAATTCAAAGATAAAGAATTAGTTGTACTTGATAGTGCTGAAATGAAGACTTTAAAAACTAAAGACTTCAAGAAAATGTTAGAAACATTAAATTTAACTGGTAAAGTTTTATTTGTTACTGAAAACGAATCAGAAAACTTATACATGGCTTCAAGAAATTTAGGTTATGCCTATGCTATTATGGCTAACGAAATTAACTGCTTAGACATTGTTAACTCAGACATCTTAGTAGTTGAAGAAGCTGCTGTTAAATATATTGAGGAGGTGCTTAAATAATGAAAGATTATACTGATATTATTATTGCACCAGTTATTACTGAAAAAGCTGCTTATGCTACTGAAAACAATGTTTATACATTTAAAGTAAGTAAAGATGCTAACAAAATTGAAATTAAAAAAGCAATTGAAGCTGCTTTTAAAGTAAATGTTGTTAAAGTAAATACATTAATTACTAAAGCCAAAGATAAAAGAGTTGGCAAATATACAGGTAAAACAAAAACTTATAAGAAAGCTATCGTCACTTTAAAAGATGGCGACAAGATTGAATTCTAGAAAGAGGTGTAATTTATGGCAATTAAGAAATATAAACCAACGACTAATGGTCGCCGCGGTATGACAACATTAGCTAACGAAGAAATTACAACTTCTACTCCAGAAAAATCATTACTTGTTAAGAAAAGTAAAACTGGTGGCCGTAACAACCAAGGACATATGACTGTTCGTCATATTGGTGGCGGTGCTAAACAAAAATACCGTGTTATCGATTTCAAAAGAGATAAATTAAATGTAACTGGTAAAGTTGCTACAATTGAATACGATCCAAATCGTAACGCAAACATTGCATTAATCAATTATCGTGATGGTGAAAAAAGATACATCATTGCTCCTAAAGATTTAAAAGTTGGTGCAATTATTGAAAATGGTCCAGAAGCAGATATCAAAATTGGTAATGCTCTACCATTAAAAAACATTCCAGTTGGTACAACTGTTCACTGTGTTGAATTAAAACCAGGTAAAGGTGCAGAAATTGCTCGTTCAGCTGGTACTAGTGCTCAAATCTTAGGCCGTGAAGATAAATATGTATTATTAAGACTTCAATCAGGCGAAGTAAGAAAAGTATTAGGTGTATGTTATGCAACAGTTGGTACTGTTGGTAATGAAGACTATGAATTAGTTAATTTAGGTAAAGCTGGTCGTACTCGTCATATGGGTATTCGTCCAACTAACCGTGGTTCTGTAATGAACCCTAATGACCACCCACATGGTGGTGGAGAAGGACGTGCTCCTATCGGACGTAAAGCTCCAGTTACACCTTGGGGTAAAAAAGCTCTTGGTCTTAAAACTCGTAAGAGCAAAAAAGCTTCTAACAAGTTAATTGTTACAAGTAGGAAAGGTAAATAGGTGATTGATATGGCAAGAAGTTTAAAAAAGGGTCCATATGTATTTGACCGTTTATTAAAGAAGATTCAATCTTTAAATGAAAATAATAAAAAAGAGGTTGTAAAGACTTATTCTCGTCGTTCAACTATTTATCCAGATTTCATTGGACACACTATCGCAGTTCATAACGGAAAAGAATTTATTCCGGTATATATAACTGAAGATATGGTTGGACATAAGCTTGGTGAATTTGCGTTAACTCGTAAATTTGGTGGCCATGCTGGACAAAAGTAGGAAGGTAAGGTTAAGAAATGGAAACTTATGCAATACATAAAGGAGCCATGATTGCTCCACGTAAAGCAAGAATGACCTTAGATTTAATTCGTGGTAAAGATGTTAAGACTGCTGCAAACATTTTAGCAGTAACTAACACTAAAGCTAGTAGAATGATTGAAAAGGTTTTAAAATCTGCTGTTGCTAATGCTGTTAATAATAACGGTGCTAAAGAAGATGAATTATTCATTTCTGAATGCTTTATCAATCCTGGTCAAGTTTTAAAAAGATATAAAATTGGATCAAGAAGTCGTGTAAACAGAAATGATCATCGTACAAGTCACATTACTGTTAAAGTAAGTGATGGAAAAAAGGAGGCAAAATAATATGGGACAAAAAGTTAGTCCAATAGGATTCAGAGTTGGCGTTAACAAAGACTGGGAATCTAAATGGTATGCTGAAGGTTCAGAATTTGGAACATTATTAAATAAAGATGTTAAAATTCGTAAATATATTGCTAAAAGATTAAAAGATGCCGCAGTTGCCTCTGTAATTATTGAAAGAAATAATAAGAAAACTAACGTTACTATCAATACTGCTAAACCTGGTGTAGTTATCGGACAAGGTGGTAAAGATATCGAAGTAATGAAGAAAGAAATTTCTAAATTAGTAGATGAAGATGTTTATGTATCTATCGTAGAAGTTAAAAACCCAGATTTAAATGCACAAATCGTAGCTGATCAAATTGCTGGTCAAATTGAAAATCGTGCTAACTATAAAAGTGCACAAAAAAGAGCTATTAGAAACGTATTAAAAGCTGGTGCAAAAGGTATTAAGACTATGGTTTCAGGTCGTTTAAACGGTGCTGAAATGGCTCGTACTGAATTCTACACAGAAGGTACAGTTCCTCTACATACAATTCGTGCTGACATTGATTATGCTGTAAGTGAAGCAACTACTACTTATGGTAAGATTGGTGTTAAAGTATGGATTTATAAAGGAGAAATTCTTCCATCTAAAAAAGCAGTGAAGGGAGAAGACAAAAATGTTAATTCCAAAAAGAACTAAATATCGTAAAGTTCATCGTATTCCATATGATGGTCATGCAAGAGGTAATACTGAACTTCATTTTGGTGAATATGGACTTCAAGCTAAAGAAGGTGCTTGGATTTCAGGAAGACAAATTGAAGCTGCTCGTATTGCGATGACACGTTATATGAAACGTGGTGGTAAAGTATGGATTAATATTTTCCCACACATGCCTAGAACTAAAAAACCTTTAGAACAACGTCAAGGTACTGGTAAAGGTCCAGTTGATGAATATGTAGCAGTAGTAAAAGCTGGTAAGATTATGTTTGAAATTGCAGGTGTATCTGAAGAAGTTGCAAGAGAAGCTTTAAGACTTGCATCACATAAATTGCCTATTACTACTAAATTCGTAAAAAAAGAAGAAAGTGGTGAACTAAATGAAGGTTAGTGAATTAAGAAAACTATCTGATAAAGATTTAGTTAAGAAAATTCAAGAATCTAAAAAAGAATTATTCGACCTTAGATTAAAACAATCTACTGGTAGTTTAGATAAACCTTCAAAGGTTCGCGAATTAAGAAAAGACGTAGCTAGAATGAATACAATTCTTAACGAAAGAAAAAATGAAGTTGGAGGCGATAAATAATGGCAGAAGAAAAAAGAACTGAGTTAATTGGAAAAGTTGTAAGTGCTAAATGTGATAAAACGATCACTGTATTAGTTGAAACTTATAAAAAACATCCATTATACAAAAAACGTGTTAAATACTCTAAAAAGTATGCTGCTCATGATGAAAAGAATATCGCAAAAGAAGGAGATACAGTTAGAATCATTTCTACTAAACCGTTATCTAAATCTAAAAGATATGAATTAGTAGAAGTTGTTGAATCTGCTGTAATTCTATAGGAGGTACCAAACTATGTTAATGCAAGAATCTAAATTAAAAGTTGCTGATAACTCTGGTGCACGTGAATTATTAATTATCCGTGTATTAGGTGGATCAACTGTTAAATATGCTAACATTGGTGATATCGTTGTTGGTACTGTTAAGAAAACTATTCCTAATAGTAATATTAAAAAAGGAAAAGTTGTTAAAGCTGTTATTGTTAGATCTGTTGAAGGTGTTAGAAGAAAAGATGGTTCTTATATCAAATTTGATGATAATGCATGTGTATTAATTAAGGATGATAAATCACCAATTGGTACTCGTGTATTAGGACCAGTTGCTCGTGAGTTACGTGATAAAGATTTCATGAAAATCGTATCACTTGCTAACGAAGTACTTTAGGAGGTTAATGTATGAAGATTAAAGTTGGAGATCAAGTACTAGTTATTGCTGGTAAAGATAAAGGTAAATCTGGAAAAGTTATCAGTACTAATAAAAAAGACCATAAAGTAGTTGTTGAAAATATCAACATGCATAAAAAACACCAAAAACCAAATAACACTAACGAAAAAGGAAGTATCATTGATATTGCACTTCCAATCGATGTTTCAAACGTTAAGAAAATAGATAAAGCTACAAAAGAAAAAACTGCTAAAAAAGAAACAAAAAAAGTAGAAGAAAAGAAAGCTACTAAAAAAACTACAAAGAAAGAAACTAAATAAGGAGGGATTAAATAATGAGTAATTTTAAAGATTTATATAATAAAACTATTAAAGCTAATCTTAAAAAACAATTTGGTTATACTTCAGATATGCAAATCCCTCGCCTAGAAAAGATTGTTATCAACATGGGTGTTGGAGAAGGAGCTCAAGATTCTAAATATATTGAAGCTGCTGTTGAAGATTTAAGTAACATTGCAATGCAAAAAGCAGTAGTTACTAAAGCTCATAAATCTGTTGCTGGATTTAAAATTCGTGAAGGACAATCAATTGGTACTAAAGTAACTCTTCGTGGTGAAAATATGTACATTTTCTTAGAAAAATTAATTCGTGCTGCACTACCTCGTACTCGTGATTTTAGAGGTGTTTCTAAAACTGCATTCGATGGTAAAGGAAATTATACTTTAGGTATTAAAGAACAATTAATTTTCCCAGAAATTGATTATGATAAAGTATTACGTGTTCGTGGTATGGATATCGTATTTGTTACAACTGCAAAAACTAATGAGGAAGCATTCGCACTATTAAGTGAATTTGGAATGCCTTTCAGAAAGTAAAAGGAGGGTATATAAATTATGGCAAAGAAAAGTATGGTTATTAAGGCTCATCGCCCTCAAAAATTTAGCACTCGTGAATATACTCGTTGTGAAAGATGTGGTAGACCTCATGGTGTATTAAGAAAATATAAATTATGCCGTATTTGTTTTAGAGAATTAGCTTCTAAAGGACAAATACCTGGTGTTACAAAATCTAGTTGGTAAGGAGGAATTTGAATGGTTAATGATAGAATAGCTGATATGCTTACAAGAATTCGTAATGCAAATCAAATGAAAGATAAAACTGTTGTTGTTTTAGGTTCTAAAATGACTGAAGGTATTTCAGCAATCTTAAAACGTGAAGGTTTTATTGAAGATTATGAATATGAAAAAAATACAAATGGCGATCTTATCACTATTACATTAAAATATGGTGAAAAGAAAGAACGTGTAATCAATGGTTTAAGACGTATCTCTAAATCTGGTTTACGTGTTTACGCTAAAAAAGAAGAAATTCCTCGTGTATTAAATGGATTAGGAATTGCAATTATTTCTACTTCTCAAGGTCTTATGACTGATAAGGAAGCTAGAGAAGCTGGAATCGGAGGTGAAGTACTTGCTTACATTTGGTAGCAAGTAAAACCTATGAGTAGAATTGGTAATAGAGAACTTTTAATTCCTGCTGGTGTTACTGTTGAAGTAGCAAATAATGTTGTAACTGTTAAAGGATCTAAAGGGGAATTAACTTTTCCATATTCAAAATTAATTACTGTTAAAGTTGAAGATGGTAAAGTTACTACACAAAGAATTAATGAAACTAAAGAAGCAAAACAATTACATGGTACTACTAATGCTTGCATTAATAACATGATAATTGGTGTTTCAAAAGGTTATGAAAAAGAATTAGAAGCTGCTGGTGTTGGTTATAAATTCCAAGTTAGTGGTAATAAGATTACTGTTAATGCTGGTTATAGTCATACAGTAGTAGTTGATGTACCAGCTAATTTAAAAGTTGAAAGTATTTCTAATACTGAAATTAAAATTAGTGGTATTGATAAACAAAAAGTTTCTGAATTTGCGGCTAATGTTCGTAAAATAAGAGAACCAGAACCATATAAAGGTAAAGGTATCCATTATAAAGGTGAACATATTCGTCGTAAAGAAGGTAAGAAAGCTGCTAAATAGGTAAGGAGTAAGAGAATATGATAAAAAAAGAATCAAAAAATGTTGCTCGTTTAAGAAGACATACTCGTGTTCGTAACAAAGTTACTGGTACAGCAGAATGTCCTAGATTAAACGTATTTAGATCTAATAGTCACATCTTTGCTCAAGTTATTAATGATGAAAACGGTACTACTTTAGTAAGCTCTTCTTCATTAGAACTTAAGTTAAACAATGGTGGAAACGTTGAAGGCGCTAAAGCTGTTGGAAAAGATATTGCTGAAAAATGTAAAAAAGCTAAAATTAAAACTGTAGTATTTGACCGTGGTGGTTATTTATATCATGGACGCGTTGCTGCTCTTGCTGATGCTGCTCGTGAAAATGGATTGGAATTATAGGAGGTTTACGTATGTATAATAAGAAACAAAATGATGCAAAAAAAGATAATGCAAACAATGTTAAGAAAAATATGCTTGAATCTCAAGTAATTTCTATTGGCCGTGTAACTAAAGTTACTAAAGGTGGTAGACATTTCCGTTTTGCTGCTACTGTTGTAGTAGGAAATCGTAAAGGTTTAGTTGGTATTGGTACTGGTAAATCAAACGAAGTACAAGAAGCTATTCGTAAAGCTGAATTAGCAGCTAATAAGAATGTTATTCGTATTGCTTTAATTGATAACCGTACTATTCCACATGAAGCTACTGCTAAAGTTGGTCGTGCTGTAGTTTTACTTAAACCTGCAAAAGAAGGTTATGGAATTGTTGCTGGTGGTGCTGCTCGTGCTATCCTTGAATTAGCTGGTGTTAAAGATATCGTTGCTAAATCATTAGGATCAAACACAAAATTAAATGTTGCTAAAGCTACATTAGATGCATTACAAATGCAAAAATCTCCAGCTCGTGTTGCAGCTTTAAGAGGAAAGAAAGTGGAGGAGTTATAATATGAAATTAGAAAGTTTAACAAAAGCTCCAGAAGCTAAAGCTAAAAAAAGAGTTGGTAGAGGACCAGGAAGCGGTTTAGGAAAAACTTCTGGTCGTGGACAAAAAGGTCAAAAATCACGTTCAGGTGCAAGTATTCCAGCTTGGTTCCAAGGTGGACAAACACCACTTTATAGACGTATTCCTAAACGTGGATTTAACAATGCTAGATTCACAATTAGATATGCAACTATTAATGTTAGTGATTTAGATAAATTCTTTAAAGATGGTGATACTGTTACACCAGAAATCTTAAAAGAAAGAAATATTATTAAAAAACAATTAAACGGAGTTAAAGTTTTAGGAAATGGTGAATTAAAGAAGAAATTAACTGTTAAAGCTAATATCTTCTCTACAGCTGCTATTTCTAAAATAGAAGGTGCTGGCGGAAAAGCTGAGGTGATTTAGATGTTTAAATTGGTTAAGCAATTATTTTCTAAATCAAATAAAGACCTACGTAAACGTATTTTAATTACGTTGATCGGTTTAGGAGTTTTCTGCTTAGGTACTAACATTACTATTCCTTGGGCTAAAACCATTTATGAAGAATTAGGTTTCTTAGAAATCTTCAACTTAATGAGTGGTGGCGGTTTAAAACAATTCTCAATCTTTGCATTAGGAGTATCTCCTTATATTACTGCATCAATTATTACGCAATTATTACAAATGGATATTCTTCCTTATTTCAAAGAATTAAAAGAACAAGGTTATACTGGTCGTCAAAAGATCAATCGTATTACTAGATATTTAGGTATTGTGTTTGCCTTTGCTCAATCATATGCATTTACAATCTTCTATATGGGTAATACTGATGTATTAGTAATGTTAAAAACATCATTAGTAATGACAGCAGGTACTGCATTACTATTGTGGATTGGTGATGAAATTACAAATAAGGGAATCGGTAATGGTCAATCATTAATGATCATGGCTGGTATTATCCAATCAACACCAGCAATGTTTAAAACTGCATTTGCAAGTTTTGTAACAGCAAGTAAGTATAGCACTATAGTTGGTAGTTTACTATTTGCTTTATTTATAATTATTTATTTAGTAGTTATAATTGGTATTGTTTGGATTGAACTTGCGGAAAGAAGAATCCCTATTCAATATGCTAACCATACAACTAGCGCTTATGGTGGAAGACAAAACTTCTTACCAGTTAAAATTAACTCTGCCGGAGTTATGCCAGTTATTTTTGCATCAATCATTGTAACTATTCCAGTTACTGTTGCTCAATTTGCAAAAAAGCAAGCAATCATTGATTTCATGCAAAAATGGATTAGCAATACATCTATTACTGGATTTATCTTATATATTGCATTAATATTCTTCTTTGGATATTTCTATACATATTTATCAATGAATCCAGAAGAAATGAGTAAAAACTTAAATGAAAGTGGTGGATACATTCCTGGTGTTAGACCTGGAACTGACACTTCTTCATATATCACTAAAATCTTAGGAAGACTAACGGTTGTTGGTTCATTATTCTTAAGTATTTTAGCTGGTCTTCCAATTGTTTATGGTGCAATCTTCAAATTACCACAATCAGTTACTTTAGGTGGTACTGGTTTATTAATCGTAGTTGGTGTTGCAATCGAAACATATAAACAAATTGAAAGTAACTTAGTAAGTAAAAACTATACTAAGAAAAGGGTACGATAATGATTAATGTAATCCTTATCGCTCCCCCTTTCGCTGGAAAGGGAACAATTAGTGAATATTTAGTTAAAACGCTTGGTTATTCACATATATCAACTGGTGATTTGCTTCGTAATGAAATTAATAAGAATTCCGAAATTGGTAAAGCTGTTAAAAACATCATGAGTCAAGGAAAATTTGTTAGTGATGATATAATCTTTACCGTTTTAGAAGAAGAACTATCAGATAATAAAGAATCTTTAATATTTGATGGTAATCCTAGAAATATTAAACAAGCAGAAATGTTACTTAACTTATTTAAGAAGAAGGACATTACAAATTATTGTGTAATAACCTTGGATATTAAAAAGGAAGATCTTTTAAAAAGAGTTATGGGACGTCGTATATGTCCAAAGTGTGGACGTACTTATAATTTGAATTATAAAGAGATGCTACCTTTAGATGGCAATTTATGTATTGATTGTAAAATGCCTTTAATCATTCGTGATGACGATAATATTAATACCTTTAATACCCGTTATCAAACATATTTAGATAACACTTATCCTGTTATTGAATATTTTCAAATGAATGATGTTACGGTATTTGAAATTGATGCAAGTAATGATTTAGCAGTAATTTTTGAAGAAGTTAAAAAGATAGTAAGTGATAATTAATGATAAGTATTAAAAGTGAAAGAGAAATTAATTTAATTAAAGAATCTGGACATTTAAATTATTTAACCCATGAATTATTAAAAAAACATCTTAAACCTGGAATTACTACTAATGAATTAGACAAAATTGCTTATGACTTCATAACTAAGAATGGTGGTTATCCATCATGCTTAAATTATGAAGGATTTCCAAAAAGTATATGCGTATCAATTAATGATGAAGTGGTTCATGGCATTCCATCTAATCGCAAGATTAAGAATGGGGATGTAGTTTCAATTGATTTTTGCGTATTACTAAATGGATATCATTCCGATAGTGCTAGAACTTATATTGTTGGTGATACTACTGAAGAAGTTAAAGACTTAGTAAAAAATACTGAAGAAGCTTTATATGTAGGTTTGCAACAAATTAAGGAAGGTGCTAAAATAGGAGACGTTGGTGCAGCTATCCAAGAATATGCTGAAGCTCATGGCTTAGGCGTTGTTCGTGAACTTGTTGGTCACGGTATTGGAACAGAAATGCACGAAGATCCGGATGTTCCTAATTATGGAACTAAAGGAACTGGTAAAACATTAAAAGCCGGAATGGTTATTGCAGTTGAACCAATGATCACATTAGGAGATTACCATGTTGGTATCCTAGAAGATGATTGGACAATTGTAACCCAAGATGGTTTACCATCTGCTCATTTTGAACATACAGTTGTGGTTACTAAAGATGGTTATGAAATTTTAACGAAAGAGTGATTTTATGGCAAAGGATAATCAAGAAAAAATTGAAGTAGAAGGTAAAGTTATTGATGTTATCAAAGGCGGCGACTACTTAGTCGAATTACCAAACGGTCATACTGTACAAGCCTACGTTTCTGGTAAAATGCGTGTTAACATGATACGTATCTTACCAGGTGATACAGTTACAATTGAATTATCGCCTTATGACTTAACACGTGGGCGCATTACATGGAACAAAAGATAATGGAGGTAAATTATGAAAGTAAGATCATCAGTTAAGAAAATTTGTGACAAATGTAAAGTAATAAAAAGAAAAGGTAAAATAATGGTTATTTGTGAAAATCCAAAACACAAACAAATTCAAGGTTAATATAGGAGGTAAATATGGCACGTATTAAAAATATTGAATTACCTGCAAATAAACATATTTGTATTGGTTTAACAGCAATTTATGGTATTGGTAGAAGCTTAGGCGAAACTATCTGTAAAGATGCAAAAGTTGAAAAAACAAAATTAGTTAAAGATTTAACTGAAGATGAAGTAACAGCTTTAAGAAAAGAAGTAGAAAAATATACTGTTGAAGGTGACTTACGTAGAGATGTTCAAATGAACATTAAAGGTAAAATGGAAATCAATAGTTATCAAGGTACTAGACATAAAAAAGGACTACCTGTTCGTGGACAAAGAACTTCAAGAAATGCAAGAACTCGTAAGGGTAGAGGAAAAGTTGTTGCTAATAAGAAGAAAGCAACTAAATAGTAGGAGGAATTAATAATGGCTTATAATAGAAGAAAAAGAAAAGTTAAAAAGAATATTCCGGTAGCTACTGCACATATTCATGCTACATATAATAATACAATCGTTTCAATTTGTGATGTAGATGGTAACGTAATTAGTTGGGCATCTGCAGGTACAATTGGTTATAAAGGTAGTAAGAAGAAAACTCCTTTTGCTGCGCAAATGAGTGCTGAAGCTGCTGGTAAAGCTGCAATGGATCAAGGCGTTAAAGAAGTTGAAGTATTTGTTAAAGGTTTAGGAGCTGGTCGTGAAAGTGCAATTCGTTCTTTACAATCTGTTGGATTAAATGTAACTGCAATCAATGATGAAACACCAGTACCACACAATGGTTGTCGTCCACCTAAACGTCCAAGAAATTAATTAAAAAGAGAGGGTATTTTAGTATGATAAGTTTTGAAAAACCAGAATATAAAATAACTGAATATGTTGAAAGTAATCATTATGGAAAGTTTGAATTAGAACCACTTGAAAGAGGATTTGGTGATACATTAGGTAATGCACTTCGTCGTGTTATGTTATCTAGCTTACCAGGTAGTGCAATCACTTCTGTTAAGATTGATGGTGTATTACATGAATTCCAAAAAATTGAAGGCGTTGTTGAAGACGTAACTAGTATTGTTTTAGCTTTAAAAAGCGTTGTAATTAAAAAACATTGTGAAGGTGAAAAAACAATTCACTTATCAGCTTCAAAAGAAGGACCAGTTACTGCTGGTGATATCGATAAAGATGCTGATATTGAAATCGTTAATCCTGATTTAGTAATTTGTAACCTTGTTAAAGGTGGCAAAATCGATATGGAAATGACTGTTAATAGTGGTCGTGGCTATGTTGATGCTAAAGAAAATCAAAAATTATTAGGAGAAAATAAAGTTGGCGTTATTGCTATTGACTCTTTATATTCTCCAATTGAAAGAGTTAGTTATGAAAAAGACAATGCGCGTGTTGGTCATAATGAAAACTTTGATAAATTAATTTTAAGTGTATGGACTAATGGATCAATTACTCCAGAAGAAGCTATTGCACTTGCTAGTCGTATTTTAATCGAACATTTAAATATTGTTGCTGATTTAAATGATATTAGCGATGTAACTGGTTTAATTGCTGAAAAGAAAGTTGATACTGTAGCTAAAACATTAGAAACTCCTATTGAAGAAATTGAATTCTCAGTAAGAGCATATAACTGTTTAAAACGTGTTGGTATTCATACTGTTCAAGATTTAGTAGACAGACGTGAATCAGACGTTACTAAAATTAGAAATTTAGGTAAAAAATCTCTTAAGGAAGTATTAGACAAAGTAAAAGAAATGGGACTTAGTTTCCGCGATTAATTAGAAGGAGGTACACAAGATGGCTATATATAATAAAGTTGGAAAAAATAAAGCTATGCGTAGAACTATTTTAGCTGGTTTAACTAAAACAGTTATTATGAACGGTTATGTAGTTACTACTGATGCTAGAGCTAAAGAAGTAAGAAAATTTGTTGATAAAATGATTACTTATGGTAAAAAGGGTACTTTAGTTTCTAGAAGAAAAGCATTAGCATTTGTAAATAATGATACTGAAGTTGTTAATAAAGTATTTAATGAATTAGCAAAAACTTATGAAACTAGAAATGGTGGATACACTAGAATAATTAAATTAAACGAAAGAGTTGGCGATGATGCGTTAACTTCAAGATTAGAACTTGTATAAGTTCTTTTTTTGTTGATTATAAAAGTAACATAAGTAACCAAATATTTCATTTGTAATCTGAAGCATTTTTTGCTATAATAAAAACTGAACATAAAGGAGAGTGTAATATGACTCTAGCTACTATTTGGTCAGTTATTACGAAGATAATTGATATCTCATTAGTATGGTTAATGTTTTATTATATATTAAAGAATATTAAGGGAAATGTTAAACTAGTATTAATCTTAAAAGGAATTATTGTAATCTTAATTATTAAGTTATTAAGTTCAATTTTAAATCTATACACTGTAGGTTTATTACTTGAATACGTTATAGAATGGGGACCTTTAGCCTTAATTGTTATCTTCCAACCAGAAATTCGTGGTGTTCTAGAAAGTTTAGGAAGAAGTCAATTATTAGGTCGTCATAAAGTATTAACTTTCGATGAACGTGAACGTGTTGTTTATGAAATCATGGAAGCTGTTGAATACTTAAAGAGAAATCGTATTGGTGCCTTAATTGTTATTGAAAGAAATGTATCTTTACAAGATTACATTACTCCAGCAACAAAGGTATATGCCGATTTAACTAGTTCTCTTTTAGGAACAATTTTCTTCCCTAATAGTCCATTACATGATGGTGGGGTAATTATCCAAGGAGACCGTATTACCTGTGCCGGAGCGGTATTTAAAACTAGTATGGACCCAACTATTAATAAAAGATTAGGTACTCGTCATCGTGCAGCTTTAGGTATTGCTGAAGAAACAGATGCATTAGCTTTAGTTGTATCTGAGGAAACTGGACGTTTAAGTATCGCATCTAATAACGAATTAAAATATAACTTAACATTAGAAGATTTCCGTATGGCTTTAGTTGAAGAATTAAAACCACAAGCTGAAATGTTCTATGATGCCGATGAAGAAACGGAAAAGGAAGCTGGTGATATCAATGAGTAAGATATTAAAAGCGATATGGAAAATCTTAAAGGCATTCTATAATGTATTTGATAAATTATTTATTGTTCCAGTAAGTCGTGTTGTTTATGAATTAAGTAAAAAGATTAAAGCTAATACTAACCGTTTTGAAAAAATCTTAAATAAACCATTAACTTTATTATATTTATCTTTAGGATTAGCTATTTTATTCTTCTATTTAGTAGATAATAAAGTAATCAGTTTAGTAGAAACTGAAGCTGAAATCTTAGTAAATGTTCCTGTTAACGTTGAATATAATAAGGAAGCTTATGTAGTTGAAGGGGTTCCAGAAACAGTTGATATTACGCTTATTGGTCGTAAGAGTGACTTATATTTATCTAAACAATTAGGTGAACATGAGGTAGTACTTGATTTAACTGATTATAAAGCTAGCAAAAATCCTTATAAAGTTAAACTTATGTATACCCAAACGATTGATAATTTAAGCTATAAACTAGATCCACAAACTGTATCAGTTACGATTTCGGAAAAAGTAGCTACATTAAAAACAGTTACTTATGATTTAATGAATCAAGATAAACTAGATGCTAAATTAAGTGTTGATTCAGTATCATTAAATAAAACAGAAGTAGTTGTTAAAGGTAGTCAAGAAACAATCGATAAGATTGCAACTATTAAAGCTTTAGTTGATTTAAGTGATAAATCATTTGTTAAAGAAGGAACATACAACGTTGATAATGTTTCATTAGTTGCATATGACGATAATGGAGCAATTATTAAGGGTGTTGAAATCGTTCCAGAAAGTATTTCTGCTACTGTTAAATTAGATTCTTATAATATTAAGGTTCCACTAAATGTGTTGACAACTGGTAACTTATTAACCGGTAAAGCTATTTCATCAATTTCAATTAATGGTCAATCTGATTATTCAATTAATATTTATGGTGATCAACAAGCACTAGATTCAATTACTAGTGTACCAGTAACAATTGATGTTAATGATCAAGGTAATAGTGGTTCTAAAACTTATAATGTTACTATTTCTAAACCAACTGGTGTTCGTTACATGAGTGAAACTAGTGCTTCTATTGTTGTTAACTTTGGTGATGAAAAACAACGTTTAATTGAAAGAGTACCACTTTCATTAACTAAGAACTTAGATTCTGGTTTAGCAGCTAACGTTAAAACATATTCTGATCGTACGGTAGATATCCAAATTAAAGGTGTTCAATCCGTAATTGATAACATTAAACCGGAAAACATTACTACTTACATCGATTTATCTGGTTATACGGTTGGTGAACATGAAGTTAATGTTTATGTTGAAAACACCGATCCAAGAGTTCAATATGTGGTTACTAAACCAATTAAGGTAATTATTAGTAATGCTAAATAAAACACATTGTTCACACAATGTGTTTTTTTCTTGCATTAAATTTTATTAAAATGCTATAATAAAGAAGATAGTAGAGGTGTGTTTATGAAGAAAGCTTTGCTTATTGCATCCCGTGTCTTATTTGCGGTGGTGCTTGCATTCTGTATATTTAAAACATGTAGTATTTTAGCAGATACTTCAATATTCCAAATAACTAAGATTGAAGTTAAAGATAAATCTGAAGGAGTAGTTGTTAATAGTGTTGGTTTGTCCGAAGGACAACTCCAAAACGATATTATTTTCTCAGCTAAAGATGATTATATCAAGTATAACATCACAATCAAAAATACCTCTAATGACGATTATACAATTAAATCAATAACGGATAACAATGATTCTACTAATCTTGAATATACTTATGAAGATTTAACAAATGTAGTAGTAGAATCGAAAACTGAAAAAACCTTTGAATTACAAATCAAATATATAGAACAAACAACTGGCTTAAATATTTCTAATAAACCAGTAAGCTTAACATTAACTTATGAAAAAAGTGATGGAACTACTGGAAGCGAAATTATTACTAATAATGATGGAACCTCATCAACAACCCCAGCTAGTGATGTAACCGAGATTGATGATGAAGATATCGTAAATCCAAATACTGGTGATAACATTAATAAATATATAATAATTGGATTATTATCTTTAGTTGGTTTAATAATTTCAATAACTAAAGAAAAACAATTATTTAAAACATTAGTAGTTATTGGCTTATTTGCAACACTAGCAATTCCATTTGGAACAAAAGCTGATACCGAAGCATTTATTATTAAATTTACAACCAATAAAGTTCAAAATACATCTACCGAATTACTTAGTGGACCAGATTTAAATTTAATGATGTTTAAATTATGTACCGGAAATGATAATTTGATTAAAAAATATCCTATTTCAAATGATGATTATTTTTATATAAATAATCCTGATGAACCCGGTCATATGAATGTTAGTTGCAATGCAACGCACTTTGTTAGAGCAACAAAAGAACAATATGATGCTATTAAAGATTCTTTAACGGAAAAAAATATTATATCTATTTCTGATGTGGACTTGGAAGCTTATATGTGGTATGACGAAAGTACAACAACCTTATATTATTATTCTTCAGCAATTGCATTATTATTAAATGAAGATTCTTCCGCAATGTTTGGTAGTATGGAAAATTTTACGGAATTAGATTTAAGCGAATTTGATACTATTAATGTTACAGATATAAAAAGAATGTTCTCTGCTCTACATAATGTAAAGGCCATTAATTTAGGTAATAACTTTGATACATCCAAAGTAACAGATATGTCAGAATTCTGTTACGAATGTTTTCGATTACAAGAAATAGATTTAGGAGACAAATTTGATACATCAAACGTAACTGATATGTCTGATATGTTTGCTAATGCAAGCAGTTTAATAAATCTAGATTTGGGTGACAAATTTGATACATCAAAGGTAACGGATATGTCAGACATGTTTACTCTTACTACTTCCTTAACTAGTTTGAATCTTGGCAATAAGTTTGATACATCAAATGTAACAAATATGAACTTTATGTTTGCTCAGACTGGTCTTGTTGAATTAAACTTAGGTAATAAATTTGACACTTCCAAAGTAACTGATATGTCTTATATGTTTAATGAATCTTATCATCTAAAAACTATTTACACAAAATATGATTTTGATTTTTCATCTAACCCGGATGTTGAAGAAATGTTTAGCTATGCTGATAGTTTAGTTGGTGGGGGTGGCGTAACATATTATGATCATGCAGATTATAACAATTCTAAATATGCTCGCATTGCTGGCGGATTCTTTACTTTCATACCAAATGATGAGGAAACTTATAGTGAAATAATAAGTGGCCCAGAGCTAAATCTATTAATGCATAAGTTATCAACTGGTGAGGATGATTTAGAGATGGTCATTGGGGAAAATTCTTGGGGAAATTTGGATATTCATTATGAATATAACAATAATGAGTCAGATTATTGGTTTAATAATTATGTTGAATACATTAAGTATGCTCCTAAAGGGAAATATAATGATGTTAAAGATAATCTGACTGCTAACAACTTGATATCTACACCGGATTCTGATTATCCATCATATATGTGGTTTGAACCTAGTTCCGGAACGATTTATATTTACACTGAGGCAAATCAATTATTAATGAGTGAAAATGCTTCGTTCATGTTTGCAAATTTATCTGGCCTTTATGATTTGGATATGTCCATGTTTGATACTAGAAATGTAACAAATATGAATGGTATGTTTACTCAAACGGAAAGTTTAAGTACATTAAATCTTGGAAATAGTTATGATACATCAAAAGTAACTAATATGAACTCTATGTTCTATTATGTTCCTGTAGAGGAATTACATCTTGGTGATAAATTTGATACATCAAAAGTTACCAATATGTCAAATATGTTTGGCTTTATGGAATGCTTAGAAGTATTAGATTTAGGTGATAAATTTGATACATCAAAAGTAACTGATATGTCATATATGTTTACTATGATGGCAAACTTATCCAAAATCTATGTTTCAGCTGATTTTGATTTATCATCATTAGAAAATAGTAATAGCATGTTTGAAGAATGCACTAGTATTGTTGGTGAATCAGGTACGGAGTTTAATTATGACTATATGGATGCAACTTATGCTCGTATTGATGATCCAGAACATGACCGACCTGGATACTTTACTTTAAGACAAAACTAAAACACATTGAAAACCAATGTGTTTTTATTTGTGCTCTTCAAAATGCATTATGTATAAACCAATATTGATTAATCCACATACACCAACTAAGATATAAATGGCACTTTCAATTAAACCAATACTACCAAATAAGAAGTTAACTAGATTAAAATCAAATAATCCAACTAAGCCCCAATTGATGGCACCAATAATGGTAAATACTAAACATGTTTTTTCTAATGTCTCCATACAATCCTCTTTTCTACTAATAGTATGGTTAGTTTTTAAAAATCTATTCATATTCAATATTTTTTCAAATATATTTAATTAGAAAAGGAAAATGGTGATATGAAAAAGTATTTATTATTAATGATAATCCCACTATTATTAACCGCGTGTGGTACCAAGAAAAATGTTAAAGTGGATAAGTTTATAAAAAAAGTGAATAATAGTGAAGCTTACAGCATTAAAGGTGCTATGGAAATATATAACGAAGAAGATACATATACTTATTCTTTAAATGTATTATATAAAGAACCGGATATGTATAAAGTCACGCTAATTAATCAAAACAATAACCATGAACAAGTTATTTTAAAAAATAGTGATGGTGTATATGTAGTAACTCCTGCTTTAAATAAAAGTTTTAAATTTCAAAGTACTTGGCCAGATAATTCTAGTCAAGCATATATTCTTAAATCTTTAGTTAAAGACATTAAAACTGGTTATGAGGTTTTAAAAAAAGATAGAGAGATAATTATTAAAACCAAAGTTAATTATCCAAATAATGGTGATTTAACAAATCAAGAAATATATTTTGATAACAATTATAATTTATCTAAAGTTGTAGTAAAAGATAATGAAAATAATGCTAAGATTAAAGTTATCTTTAAAGATGTTGATTTAAATGATCGTATTCGTGATGAAGAATTTTATTTAAATAGTTTAATAAAAGAAGTTGAAAGTGAACAAAGCACGGGAACATTAGATGATTTTATTTATCCTTTATATATTCCTACTAATACCTTTTTAAATACTAAAGAAACAATTGATACAGATAATGGCAAAAGGAATATTTTAACTTTTAATGGCGATAAAAATTTTACTTTAATTGAAGAAGTAGCAGCAATTAATCCTGAACTTGAAATTATTCCGGTATTTGGTGATCCAATGTTTATTAATGATTCAATTGGCGCTTTAGGTAGCAATTCGTTATATTGGACAAGTAATAACATTGATTATTATTTAACGAGTAATGATCTAGAACAAACTGATTTAATAACCATTGCTAATTCCCTTGGTAATACAATTCTAGTTGGAAAGTAATATTGCTTTTCAACTTATTTTTTTGTATAATGATTTTAGGTGAATAAAATGGCAAAAGGATATGTGGCAGAAGAACAAAAAGAGGTTTATAAATTAGTAATGATCGTAATGATCGTAATTGCAGTACTAAGTTTAGTTTATTTATTTAGTCGTGCGTTTATATCAAAAGATCTATTTAAGAGTAAAGAAGAAACTAAGTCAACTACTGAAACTAAAATACCAGAATTCAATTATTCTAAAATCATTGTTGGTGAATTATTAAATCGTCCATATGATGAGTATTATGTAATTGCATTTGATAATACTGGTGATTTAGCATTTGACTACAATAATATGATTAGTGCTTATAATGGAAAAACTAAATTATATACATTGGATTTAAATGATGGCTTTAATAAAAAGTTCGCTAGTGATAAAAGTAACCCACAAGCAACTAGTATTGAAGAATTAGCGTTTGGCGAAATAACTTTATTAAAAGTTAAGAATGGTAAAATCGTTAAATATTTAGAAGACAAGAATGATATTCGTAGTGAATTAAAAATTTAAAAAAATAAAAAGGTGATATTATGGACAAAAGAGTATTTAAGCTAACTGAAGTAATTGTAGTGGTAATTATCACTGCCGTATTATCAGCTATTGTTACTGGTTTTGTTTCATATAATGCCTTAGTTAATTTTAAAAAAGTTTCATATGTTAATTTAACTAATGATAAAGACTTACAAGAATTTATTGAAGTATATGCAGAATTAGTAACTGATTATTATAAAGATGTTGATCGTAAGGAATTACTTGATAGCGCAATTACTGCTATGACTACTTATTTAGATGAAAAATATACTATGCGTTTATCTAAAGAAGATGCTACTACTTTATTTGATTCATTAAGTGGCCAATATCAAGGCGTTGGTATTGAAATATTACCTGATCGATCAATTAATACCGTATTTGAGAATTCACCAGCCGCTGAAGCAGGAATTCAAAAAGGTGATATTATTATTAAAGTTAATAACGAAGATGTAACTGATTATGAATCTTCTGAGGTAGCTGCTTTAATTAAGAGTAATAAAAACGGTGATAAGGTTAGTATTACGGTTAAACGTAGTGGCAAAGAAAAAACTTTTGAAGTAAAATTATCAAATGTTAATATTCCATCTGTTTATTCAAGTATTGAAGACGGAACCCACATTGGTTACATTTATATAAATGCTTTTAATAATAATACATATTTTCAATTCAGAGAAAAATTAGAGGAACTAGAAAAGAAAAATATTACTTCTTTAATTATTGATGTTCGTAGTAATGGCGGTGGTTATTTAATTAGTGCCAAGCAAATTGCTAGTTTATTTATTGAACAAGGTAAAGTTATATATTCCCTAGCTGACAAGAATGCTAAGATTGAATATAAAGATGAGACTAAAGAATCAAGAAGTTATCCAATTGTAGTTTTAATTAACGGAAACAGTGCATCTGCAAGTGAAATTCTAACTGCGGCTTTAATCGATAGCTATGGAGCAACTACTGTTGGTAAAACATCATTTGGTAAAGGCAAAGTGCAACAAACTAAAGAATTAAACGATGGTTCAACATTAAAATATACTTCGGCTAATTGGTTAAGACCAAATGGGGAATGTATTGATGAAGTTGGAATCAAACCAGATTATGAAGTTGATGTTGTATTACAAGATGGTAAAGTAATTGATGCCCAATATAATAAAGCAGTCGAAATTTTAAAGAAAGCTAAATAAAAGAGAAAGTGTAAATAACTTTTTCTTTTTTATTTTCTTTTTTTAAATAATAGGGTATAATAAAAAACGAAAGACGGGATCGTATGAGTAAAATTAAGGTAGGCGACAAGCTAACGATCCACTGTTATAAACATGATGGCAAAATTCATCGCACATGTGACGAGGCCGTTGTATTAGAAATAAGTGAAGATAAGTTAGTTGTTGCAAATAACAAGGCTCGTATAACCGAAAGTGATGGAAGATCTTATAAAACAAAAGAACCAGCAATTATTATTTTTTATAAAGATTATTGGTTTAATGTTATGGGACAATTAAAATCTCATGGACTATTTTATTACTGTAATATTGCTTCGCCATATCTAATTGATAATGGTATAATCAAATATATCGATTATGATTTAGACTTAAGGGTATTCCCAGATGGCGGCTTTAGAGTATTAGATCGAAATGAGTATAATTATCATAAGAAGGTTATGGGCTATTCAAATGAGATTGATTGTATTGCTAAAAATGAATTGTCAAAATTAATTGAAATGAAAAAGTCATTGACTGGTCCTTTTGAACCAGGATTAATTGATAAATATTATAGTATTTACAAAAATCTGTAAAAAATGTCAACATAGTGGCATTTTTTTTATTGCATTAACATAAATTATAGTGTATAGTTAGATGCAGATACGGATAAAAGTATCGGGATTTAACGTAATATATTACTAAAAAAAACATTATTTACACTAAAAAAGACAATTTGTCGAAAAAAATAAAAAAAATTAAAAAAAAGTGTTGACATTGTTTTTTAGATTTGATATATTACTAATGCGTAACCGAAAATAGGACGCAAAATGATCTTTGAAAACTAAGTAAAAAAGTCAATTTTGAGTAGCTTAGATTAAACTGAAATATGAGATTTATTTATAAATCTTTTTTATTGAGAGTTTGATCCTGGCTCAGGATGAA
>JAGAFD010000005.1 GCA_017612805.1 Bacilli bacterium
ACTTACTGAGAACGCTTCGGATTTCAAAAAGCCTTCGATTGGATATTTAGATATCTTCATATATAAATATCCATCTTCAATATATCTTTTATAATAAAATTCTGGAATATAAGTCATTACCAAACCATTAGATCCATCAAACTTAAAGTTTTCATCACCATAGGTAGCAGTTCTAGTTTGCGTAACTGGATCATAATTATAACTAATAATATCACTCCATGGATAAATATGATCAAATTCATGATTAGCTGTAGAATACTCCATATTTATTCCCATCGCAGCATCAGTTCGATTTGAATAAATTCCATATTGACCATTTATATCATATTTAATACCATAAACTGGTATGGTTTCAGATATACCAATGGAAAAGGCAATGGTTTTATTCATATCAGCTGATTGACTCCATGGATAATTTCTAAATTCTAAAGTAAATGTATATTCTTGAGTAACCCCAGGAGCAATTTCTGCTGAACCAATAATTGGATTAACGTCCCCCCAAAAATCAAATTTATCAATCTCAAAGCCACCATTCGTAGCCGTTAAAGAAAAGGCAAAATCATGACGTATAAACTCGTATAATACATCATAAAATTCAATTGTATAATTAACTGTTTGATTACCAGTATTAGTAACACTAAAAGTTTTAATTACTTTTTGACCTGGAACTGCATTCGGCATAGTTATTTGTGGCCCATCACTAAAGTTAAGAGCTAATTCTTTGGTAGAAAAAATTACCGTAGAATCATCAGTCTTATTTAAAACCGTCATATAATAGGCATAAGAAACACCAGCAATGATTATTGCTGTTAATATTATTGAACAAAGAATAATTGCTATGTTATGTTTCTTTCCCATAATAAGACTCCTAGTATATATAATTATTATAGCATAAATACTATATATCTTAAAGTAATTTGGTGCTTTATTTTAGTATCTAAGCAGGCGCGAACCCATATTATAAGCAGAAATGGTATAAGGACTATTTAAATACCAACAGAATAATCCACCAGCATATCCACTACTCAAGTTTCCGCCTACACGTGCTATTCTGTTACCGGTTGAACTACTGTAATAATCTGTTAAGTATGAGGAACTTGATCCATTAGTTACATCAGTTGCAAAAATAATTAAAGGGTTGTTACTATCATAGCCAACTTTTGCAGCATATGTGCTACTGGAAACAGTTGCATTAACATAACCAATCGGTTGATAAGCACCCGTAAACACATTTGATTGATAAGTTATAGGATCATATGACACATATGCAACAAAATCTTTAATATTTATACCATCAACAAATTGCCATACATTTCCAAAGATATTTTCGATACCTCGATAAATAATTGGACTTTTTGTATTAGATATACAACCAGATTTCATACCCAAAACGTCGGTAACACCGCTTTTTTGACCGGAAGACCAAAGTGCATTACCAACTGCAATGTTAACAGGATCTCCATCAAAATATACTGCTGTACCAGTTACATTACCATCATCATAAGCTTCTTTAGCAGTAATTGTTCTAAATCTTGCAACACCAAAATCACCAGCTGATGATGTTCCAATTGATATTTGTTGGCCTAATGCAAAAAGTGCAGCTATTGACGAATCAATAATAATACGATTGACATTATTCTCAGCAACCAATGCTTGCTCACTTTCAGCAGAAGTACTTCTAAAATTGGAAGCCATACCAAGAGTAGTTTGAGAATTATAATCCGCATATTCAACTAAATATAACATTTGTAATACAAAGATACGCCAGTCTAGTTGGCCAAAATTGGTTCCTACTTCTCTCGATAAAGTTCTAAAAGAAGTAATGTTACGATTCACTTCCGGTTCAGTTCCACTATAAGAATGAACTTGAGTCCCATCAAAGGAACTATCATATCGCCCAACACTAAAAGCATTAATCTTCGTAAAACCTTCTACTGGATGCATTGATATTTGAATATATTCATAATCGCTATCTTGATAACGGCGATAATAAAATGATGGAATCTTGGTTAATACTTCCCCATTGGTGCCATCAAACTTGAAGTTAGAATCACCAATTCTAGCAGTTTCTAATCCCGAATCACGATCATAATTATAAGAATAAATTAATGACCAAGGTTCAATATTATCAAAGTCATTAACAACCGCTGTTCCATTATGTGTAGCATTAGCTACTTTCCCAACACTATCATCCGTTCTTTCCCAAGTACTAGAAGAAGTTGTTAAACTTCTTTTAATCCCATAGATTGGTTGTTTATCAGTGATTGCTAATTCAAAGAATAGTGATTTATTATAATTATTTAATTGATCAAATGGTTGATTTAAAAACTCAATCGTTAACGTGTATTCTTGAGTCACATTAGGAAGAATCGTACTACTACCTAAATAAGTTGTTCCAGGAATATAAATAACGTCTGAACATGTATAACCAGAATTAGTTGATGCAATAGAATAAGTAATATCAAAACCTTCAAAATCATAAGTAACATTTTTCATCTCAATAGCATAATAAACTGATTCACTACCCGTATTTGTTACTGTAAATGTTTTAATAATCTTTTGACCAGGTAAAATATTTGAAATAACAATTTCTGGACCATCCGTATAATTTAGTGATAACGTCTTAGATAAAAGGGAAGCTTCGCTACTACCTACTTTATTAAGCTTACTAAAATAAAAAGCATACGAAAAACCAGCAATGATGATCACTGTTAAAATAAGTAAGCTAATTGTAAACAATATCTTATGCTTGCCTTTCATAAATAGACTCCTAGTATCTATAGTCATTATACAATAATTACCATTAAAAAGCAAAAAATAAGGCACAAAAAAAATTAACAATTGCTTGTTAATTATTTATCTTGCATAATCTCTAAAATTTTATCAAAATCATCATCAATTGCCACCTTATTTTTATGCAAATATCCACACTTTTCACATTTATAGATAATCTTATAGGTATCTTTAAACTTTTCAATATCAATTGGTTTTAAAATCCCCTTACAATCACATAAACGATCCCCAGGATTAATATCTAAATGCATTGATGATAAACAATATGGACAATGATCTCTTGCCGAATAATTAAGTGGCATAACTTTTTTACCACAAACCGCACAAGTAAACTCCTCATCTATCATGGTAAAATTTTTAGGCTTTTCTTGCATTCTTAGTAACTTTCTTTGCTACTTTTTTAGTAGCTACTTTCTTACTTAATTTACTTTTTTTGTTAGATTCATCTAATTTACTAGCCATATCTTTTAAAACAACACTTGTTTTATCTTTAATATCATAAGCAGATTTTTGAAATACTGGTGTTCCTTTTTCTTTTGCTAAAGTAATTAATTCATCAGCTTTAGCAATTACATAAAGACTTTTTTCTTGAATAATTTCTTTTACTCTTTCACCATCTAATTCACTTAAAGTTTTTTTAATGTCATCCATTATTTGAACTGCTTTATCACGAACATCTTCGGGTTCAATTTCATCTAATTTCTTTTTAAGATATACCATCTTTTCCCAAAGCATCTCGCGGGTTTCTTTTCCACTGCGTGGTGCAAATAATAAAGCAAGACCAGCTCCAATGGCTGCTCCTACAAAAAATTTAGTCCAACCACTACTCTTCTTCATCTTCCTCATCCTTTCTTTTACGACGACGAGCTTTAGAAGCAACTAAACCACCAAATAACCCTGATAATCCTTCAAAAAAGTAATCACTTATTGAAGACATACGATCAGTAATAAAATCAAGTACTGCAAAGAATCCATTTAATGACTCTACTTTATCATTAACATCATCAACAATTTTATCTACTTTATTAATCGTAATGATCGCTTTAATACCTAAAATTATTCCCACAATTAATATAATAACAATTAAAATATCAATTATGATTGGTAATATAGTTTGTAGCGTTTCCATTATTCTTCACTATCCTTATCTAAATCATCTTCATTATTATCATACATTGCATCAATTAAATTAAATAATTCATCATTATCTGAATCAGTAACATCTTCAGTTTTAACATCTTCAACTACTTCTTCTTCATCATCAAACTTAACATCATCAAAATCATCTAAATAATCATCTTTAATTTCTTCAATGTCTTGCTTTCTTAATTCTAATGTTTTATCTAATTCATCTTCGATTTGATTTAATAATTCAACGGCACTTCTTGGTTTATCTAAATCATCTTCATTATCAAAATGATTATCAACTTTGGTTTCAATATCCGCCATTTTATCACTAATGTTTTCTAAGTTTTCACGAATACCTGTTAAAGTTTGTTTTAATTCCATTGTATCGGAAGTTTCATCATCAACACTTGGTTCCGGAACAGTTGTAGTAATTTCCGTAATTGTAACTGATGTTGGACTAAATTCTTCAAGCTTCTTTTGATATTGTTGTTCTAAATTAGAATCTAATTGACCAAAAGCTTTCTTTCTAACATCATCAACATTTAATGGCTTTGGTTTATCTGGTAATGTTGTTGTATTTAATGTTCCAATATCAATTACCCCATTACGATCATAGTTCTTATCTAAAATACCATAAACTGGTGAAATAATTGGTGAAGGTTTGAAAGTTTTCTTTTCCTTTGGTTGTTCTTTAACAAATGCAGTATAATCTTTACTTACATTATTAATTGGTCGTTCTTCTTTTCTTTCTTCTCTTCTAAATTCGGTTTTAAAAGTATCTACTTCATCTAAGCCAAAGTTTTTCTTAACTTCAACATTATTCTTAGGCTTAGTATTTTCAAATTCTTGTTCATCAAATAAAGGAAATTTAAAAGTATTTTCTAGGTTTAAATCACGATTAAAATTATTGAATTTTTCTTCTTTCTTTTCTTCCTTTACTGGCTTTTCTTCAACTTCTTCACTACTTAAGTTATCTTCAACATTATGGTTAACTACCTTTTTAGGAATAACTTGTTCTTCAACTTCTTCTTCCTCTTCATCGAATAAAATATCTTTTAACTTATCTAATAATTTCATACTATCAATCCTATTCTATAATATCACTGTCTTTAATACCGTCAGTTTCATCATATGTTCCATACATTTGCTCATATGTTGCAAAATCAGAATCACTTTTTATAGTTTTAAATATATTAAATTCTACTTCTGAAGTATTAAATGAATCATCTTTCATCAAGTTATCTAAAACATCATATTTATATTCTACAGATGATATTAAAACATTACTATAAGCGATGGCTTTCTTAATATTTGCCTTATCAACTATCACTTCTATTTTAGCATAATTATCCATAATTTCAATGAGATATTTGTCATTTTCCAGTTTATTAATCTCTAAATATCCGTTATCTAATTTTTGACTATAATAACTATCTTTATTAACTTTATAATCAAATTTTACATTATTATAATAACTAACAACATCAACATATAAATAATAAGTATTATCTTGATCCATGATAATCTCATTATAATCTTTATTATTTACTAGTTTCATTCCTTTAGGAATATAGTATTTATAACCTTTTCTTATCACATTACTTAAATTACTATCACTCTTTGTTTTATTAATAATGTTTTGATAAGACATGCTATTAATTGTACTACATCCACTTAAGAATAAAATACCCGTAATTAATATTATTATCTTCTTAATATTCATACTATAACCTCTACTAAAAATTATACCATAAATCTATTTAATAGCATATAAATAATTTATTTTTACGCCTTCACTAGTAAATTTTTCTTCATATTCCGTCATAATATTTGGAATATCACTGCTTGCTAAATCAAGCGATACTTCTTCAAATTGATAACCATATAAACTAAGACTCTTTAAAGAATATGCAAATAAGCCAATATTATCCGTTTTTTGAATGATAATATTTTTATCTTTAAATAAATGATCATAAATTTCTAAGAAAGGACGACTAGTAAGTCTTCGATTCTCATGTCTTTTCTTTGGCCATGGATCTGAAAAATTTAAATAAATAACATCAATTTCATGATCAAAAATACTACTTAAATTAACCGCATCAGTATTTAATAAAAGTAAGTTTGGTAACATTTGTGGCATCTTCTTAATTGCTCTTGCAATTACATTATCAAACTTTTCTAACCCAATAAAATTAATATCTGGATTATTAAGTGCCATTTCATATATAAACTTACCCTTACCCATGCCAATTTCTAAATGAATGGGATTTTTGCTATTCACAAAATTATCCTTCCATTTACCAATAAAAGCATCTGGGCTCTTTACTAAAAAAGGACAATTATTAATAATTTCACTATTATTTTTTAAATTTCTTAAACGCATATAGCACCTCTTTTATAATTATTCATATTTTATTATTAGGAGGTAATTATGAAAAATCGTAATAACTTTTATAGCGCTGCTAATAACGAAGTATCAAGCTTTGCTAATCCTTACGGTTACCAATTTAATGAATCAAGTAACTTTTACCAAGGAAACGTTCCTAATAATATGAATCCATATACGGACATTGAAGCAAGATTTGCTAAAATTGAACGCAGCATTTCAAGATTAAATGAACGTATAAATAAATTAGAATCATCAACACTATATTCCAATAATGACGATGATTCTAATAATATGTATATTATTTAATACTAAACTTACCAAAGGTAAGTTTTTTTAATATTTTATTAATGTATTCTTTTCCAAATACACTATTAATTATCCCCATCTTAAAGCTGATTAATAAGTACGTAATCGCTCCCACAATCGAAATAATAGCAATATAACCTACCAAGTATATTTTACGGTCAACATATGGAATAAAGATCTTTAATAACACAACCACTAATACCATAACTACAAGTGGTACTAATGATTTTAAAGCGGTTTTAAAGGTTTCACCATATTTTAAACCATGCTCTTTTTTAAGTAGTGTTAAAGCAATAACTATTGATAATCCATAACCTACAATCGTTGCAATAGTTGCTCCCACATAAGCTAGACCAAACTTATTAAATAAAAGCATTAATGGAATATCTAGGGATGCATTAACAATTAAACCAATAATCGTACTTAAATAAACTGCTTTAAATTTATTTAAACTTTGTAAGGTTGATTGGGTAATCATAAATACATTTTGAATTAATGGAATTACAATACATACTGTTAAGATTTGGAATCCTAACGTATCACGACTATAAAAGATTGTCCATACTGGTTTTGCAAGTAACATAATACCAATACAAGCTGGAAGTGAAATAAAGATAATGATTTGTAAAGCTTTATTAAATCTTTCATTTACTAAATCCCATTTTTTTAATGTAAAGGCCTCCACAATATTAGGAATTAAACTAACTGTCATTCCCATAGCAAGGGATGTAATAATCATACTTATTTTAGGTGCCCATGTAGTAATTGATGTTGTAATATATTCAACTGTTTTCGTATCAAAATTTAGGTAAGCTAAGGTACGATTAATAAATACCATATTTACAAAATTATAAATACTCATACAAGCACTAATAATGATAAACGGAATAGCATAAGTAAATATCTTTTTAACAATCTCTTTATTAGCAATATTATCTTTCTTTAAATTACCGGTTAAATCTAATTCTTTTTTACTTCTTCTAATCTTAATAAAGACATATAAATAAGCAAATAAACCACCAAAGAATGCTCCCGATACCGCAAGACCAATGGCATATTTAAGTGGTAATCCTAATACTTTATAAACTACATAACTACCCACTAAAATAACTGCAATACGGATAATTTGCTCAATTACTTGTGAAACTGATGAAACATTAATTACTTTATGTCCTTGTAAATAACCTTTTGATACCGATAAAAATGGAATTACTAAAAGGGCAAAAGCCACTGCTCTAATTGTAAAAGCAACATCACTTATGGAATTTCCACCCTTCATATCACCAATTAATGTTTTAGCAATAAATGGGGCAAAAATCATTAATACTAAGAATGCAATTAAAGAAATGATAAAAATAATTCTTTTACCAATTTTAAAAGCACGACACTTAGCATCTTTATAATTTAAGGTATCATATTCATTAATAATTTTACTCATTGCGGTTGGAATACCGGCTGTTGATATATCTAAAAAGATTATATAAATATTATAAGCATAAGCATATAATGCTCCACCTGCTTTACCAACGGTTGCATAAAAAGGAATTACGTATAACATTCCTAATATTTTCGTAAATACAATAGCAATCGTTGCAATAACCGTTCCTTCAACAAAACTACTTTTTTTCACTTTAAACCACTCAACCTTCATGGTATACCACCATTGCTGAAAAACAATAAATTTGTTCATCAGAAAATACTGATATTGCCACTTGATAACTAATATTAATTATATCATAATTTCCACTATTTAAAAATGTATTTATCGCATTCTGTAAATCAAGTTCATCAGATTCGTCAAATATTTTTACTTTCATTTTATTCACCATATTTATTATAAAAAATAATAAATAAAAAAAATGTCGAAAATAATCAACATTTTTAATTAAGTAAAAGATAATTAAACCCACCCTTTATTCTCTTTAATTCTTCTTCCTCAAGTACTTTAATAGATTTTTTAGGTGTTGGTAAATCTTCAGGCATAGTTCCGCCAAGATCTTTAATAGCCTTTCTAATTGCCTTTCCTACTTCATAATGAACTGCATTAGCGGTATATTCGTTATCAACATTATCTCTTTTTAATTTAGCATCAGTTTGAGCTATTCTAAAAATATTATCAGCAAGTTCTTCACTTCCCATATTATCTAATATATCTTCTCTATATCTTAGTTTTTTTCTTTTAAAAATATCATCGGCTGTTTCACCATTATATAGTCCTTTATATCCAGCATTATGAAATCTTGCTAAATCTTTTACACCACTTTTAACTGCCGTTTGATTTAAATTATAATTCCCATTTCTAATTCTATTTCTGAGATATAATCTTTTTTTATCTTCAGGTAATTTACTATATTCCATATCACTTAATTCTTGCTTTCTTGTTTGAATAGCAAAATAAGTTTGAGCTAGTGCTATAACCTTTTTTCTTGGATCTCCATTTTGTGCAATAAGATAACATGCATACCTTGATAACTTATAATCTAATATTTTTCTTTCGGTTTTTGAGCCTATTGCTACCATTTTCCCGACGCTGGGAAAATGGTCGTTAATGTCATATCCACTATTTTCACAGGCAATTTTTGCATTATCAATAGCATGAGAAAACCTTTCCCATTTACTATATTCTAAAAGGGGCATTAATTCTCTTGCATACCAATATTCATTTCCTTCTTCATCAACATGTTTAATACTTTCAAACACATTATTCGTATAATTTAAAATTTTATTTTTCATATATAATTACCTCCTAATCAAATTATAACGTGCAAACAAATATTCGTCAATAAAAATAATAAAAAAGATTAGTATTTCTACTAACCTTTTACAACGATATTAACAATTTTACCCTTGATAACAATAATTTTTACAATCTCTAAACCATCAGTAAATTTCTTAACATTTTCATGCGCTAATGCTTTTTCTTTAATTGATTCTTCATCTTCATCTAATCCGATTAAAATTGAGCCTCTTAATTTACCATTAACTTGAACACCAATTTCGATTTCATCATTTACTAATTTATTTTCATCATATGTTGGCCATTTGTCATTAATTAAGTTATCATTAAATACTCTTTCATAGATTTCACTAGTAATATGTGGTGCAAGTGGATTTAATAAGATTAAGAAACTTCTTAATTCTTCTTTAGTAATAAAACCATCTTTACGAACAGTATTAATAAATCCCATTAAAGCAGCAATTGAAGTATTTAATTTTAAGTTTTCTAAATCTTCTGTAACTTTTTTAATTAATTTATTTAATTCAACTTCATGTTCTTTACAAATATCTTCACCTTTAATCATATTTTGTAAATCCCAAACTTTATTAATAAAGCTTGTTATTCCAGAAATACCATCATATGTCCATGGTGTATTATCTTCATAACCACCTAAGAAATGAACATGTAATCTTGTTACATCAGTACCATATTTTTCAACAACTTCCATTGGTGATACTCCATTTGCTGAACTCTTAGACATTTTCTTTCCAGTATCATCTAAAACAAGACCACTACCCATTTTACGAATAAATGGATCTCTTGTTGGAACAGCCCCTATTTCATATAAGAAGTTTTGCCAGAAGAAGGCATATAATACATGTCTAGTAATGTGTTCTGTACCACCAGTATAACAATCAACACTACCCCAATATTTTAATTTATCAAAGTCAGCTAAAGCTTGATCATTATGTGGATCGCAATATCTTAACCAATACCAAGATGAACCAGCCCAGTTAGGCATTGTATCAGATTCTCTTTTAGCAGGTCCACCACATTTAGGACATGTACAATTAATCCAACTATCAATTTTAGAAAGTGGTGATGAACCATTATCATTTGGCATATAATCATTTGTTCTTGGTAATGTTAATGGTAAATCTTCTTCATTAAGTGAAACTGTTCCACATTTTTCACAAAATACTACTGGGAATGGTTCACCCCAATATCTTTGACGATTAAATGACCAATCTTGCATTTTATAATTTACTTGTTTCTTACCAATACCCATATTAACAACTTTTTCAGCAATTTTTTTCTTAGCTTCAATTACTGGCATACCATCAAATTCTTCTGAATTCATCATTTTAGGATTAGTTTGTAAATAATCATATTTTTCTAAAGCACATTTACTAACATCACCTTCAATAACTTGAATCATTGGAATATTAAATTTAGTTGCAAATTCATAATCTCTTTGATCATGGGTAGGTACTGCCATAACAATACCAGTTCCATAAGATGCTAAAACAAAATCGGAAAGATAAATTGGTACTTTAACACCATTAATTGGATTAATACCATAAATACCATCTAACTTACAGCCTGTTTTTTCTTTTTGATCAGAAATACGATCTAATTCACTACGATAAGTAGTAGCTTTTTGATAAGCTCTTACTTCATCAATATTTTTAATTTTAGATGCTAATTTATCAATTAAACTATGTTCTGGTGCCATTACAAAGAAAGTAATTCCATAAACAGTTTCAATACAAGTAGTAAAAATAGATGATTGATCTAACTTATTACCATCACTATCAACAATATCAAAACTAAGTTCAATTCCTTCACTACGACCAATCCAGTTACGTTGTAATTCTTTTAAGTTTTCATTCATTGTAATGCGATCAACGTTTTCAAGTAATTTTTCAGAGTATTCTTTCATTTTTAAGAACCATACCCATCTTTCTTCTTGAACAACTTTACCATGACAACGATCACATTCTCCACCTTGAGAATCTTCATTAGATAAAACTGTTTTACAATTAGGGCAGAAGTTAACTACTCCTTTTTGTTTATAAGCCTTACCTTCATCAAAGAATTTTTTAAAAATCCATTGTGTCCATTTGTAATAACTTGGATCAGAAGTACAAATAGTACGATCCCAATCAAATGATAAACCTAATTTTCTAGATTGATCTAATACTCTTTCCATACCTTCATGAACAAAATCTTCCGGATTAATACCAGTTTTAATTGCTGCATTTTCAGCTGGTAAACCAAATGCATCTCCACCTATTGGGAATAATACATTATAACCTTGTAATCTTTTCATACGTGATAGCGCATCAGCTGGAACAGTACCTTTTAAATGTCCCATATGTAAATTACCACTTATATTATAAAATTCATATAATACATAATATTTTGGTTTAGTTGGATGAAAGTCTATTGCTGCAAAGCTCTTTTCATTAAACCATTTATCTTGCCATTTCTTTTCAATTGCTCTAATTTCTTCTATATTCATTTTTTCTTGCCCCATTTCTTATTTAAATAACGACCATAGATTTCATAGATCGCATAAATTAATATAATTAATAATACAAATCCAATTCCTAATTGAAAAAATAATTTGAGTGGTACTAAATAAATAATCACACTTACAAAAGCAATAATCGCACTATTAATAAGGGATAATCGTAATATTAATTTATTAATATCAATCTTTGCTTTATTTAAATTAAACTTATTTACTAAATATTCAACCCCAATAAATTGATAACCCATTTTATTTTTAATAAGTTTTCTTTTAATAATCATAAATAAAACAAATGAAATAATAAAAGTTACTATAAAAAAGATTATTGATATAACCATTTCTCTCATAAGTATTTATCCTTTCCAATAAAAAAACACATCCGATAAGGACGTGTTTAAACGTGGTACCACCTTAATTTCTAGATTGCTCTAGCTTAATCTTGATAATGGAGAATTCTCCAAACACATCCAAAAGCAAGTTCATAAACATCTTTTATTAGTTTCCACCAACCACTAACTCTCTTTAAAAAGCATTATTTATTACTACTCTTTTTTCATCGCTTAGAAAGATTATATTATAAATTTTCAACATATTCAAGTAATTTTATAAACATTTTAATAAATACCGGATCTAAGCCTTCACTACGTAATTTACGGATCTTAATACGTTTTTTACGCATATCTTCATCATTAAAGATAATATGGGAAATTGTTTCTTTTAAATCCGTTTTAATTTTTAAATCCGAAATGATTAAATCGATTTCTTCATTAATTAAACGTACCGCATCTATTTCAATATCAGTACCCTTACAATTAATTGTTAATTGTGATGCTGTTGGTACATCCTTAACGGTTACTACGAAGTCATTTTCTTCTTCTTTCGTTTCAACTGCTATTGCTTGATTACCAATCATTGCTGAAACTGAATCTGCTTCACGAACATTTCTAAAACGAACAATATAATCACGTTTTTCTGGAATAATACCATTCTTACCTTCAATTGGTCGAATTGTAACGGTATAGTTATTTGGCATGTAATTATAATCAATTGAAGTAATTGTGTAATAGCCTTGTTCAAATAGTGATGAAACACCATCATCTTCATATAAATTATAGGTATTATTTTCTCCTGGGAAAATATGTAATTCTAATGTTTTAGGAACACTTGTATCATTTAAGTTTTCACCTAATACAGCAAGTGGAATAATACTACCACTTTTTACAAACACCGGATAATCTTCACTATTATAGAAAGTTACATAACGTTTATCACCTGGAAATTTTTTACCGGTTTTAAAATCGTACCATAAACCAGCTGGAAGATATATTCTTTCAACACTACGATTCATAATCGTATCCATTGGTTTAGTAATTGGACTAATAAGCATTTCATTACCAAAGTAATATTCATTACGGTAAGCAACTTCATCATATATTTCTGGATGTACATAATAAATTGGTTGACATAATGCAAGTCCATAGAAATAATATCGATAAGCTTCACTATAAATATATGGGATTAAACGATGTCTTAAATTTAAATAATTTCTAGTAATTTCTAATGTATTAGAATCCCAACGCCAAGGTTCGCGTTTATAATAGTGACCTTTTTTCGTACTAAATCTTAAGATTGGTGAGAAGCATCCTAATTGACAATATCTTAGATATAAATCATTATCTTCTAATCCACCTTCATAACCACCAATATCATGACTCCACCATGAAAGTCCAATATTAGAAGCGGTAGCATTAAAGTATGGTAAATCTTTTAATACTTTCCAACTAACCGTCGTTCTACCACTATAATGTACAGGATATAAATGTCCAGCAATACAAGAATTATTAGCTAGAATTAAACCTCTTTTACTTTCATAATATTTGTAATAATTAAAATGATAATAATTTAAGGTACGATTCATTAATTCATCTTTTAATTCATAATCTAACCAAAAGAAATCCGTACCTAAATCATGTAATGGTTTAATCATGTATTTAAAATATGCATCAATAAACGTTTTATCTAAAGCATTAAATGGAATAACTTGATTAGTTGTATCATTTACTGCTTCTTTAAATTGTTGATAATTCGTTTCATGAGGCATTATTCCTTCAGTAGGATTAATATTTAAACCAACATGAATACCACGTTCATGCATATAATCCATCATTTCTTTAGGATTAGGAAACAATTTTTGATTAAATAAATAACCTGTTTTTAAAATATTGGGATTATTACGATTTCTAATATGCCAATCATTACCTAACAATAATACTGAAAGTGGAATACGATGTTTATTAAATAATTTTAATAACTCTTTCGTATCATAAAAACTATATGGCATATCACGGTTCCACCAAACCCCTAAAGCATATCTTGGAATTAATGGTGGACGACCAGTAACCATGAAATAATCTCTTAAAGCTAAACCAAAGTCACGACGATACATAAAAACATAAGTATCAATTCGTTTACCACTAGCCGGAATAAAATATCCATCTGGATCTAGTAATAACGAAGTACTATCATCAAGGGTTGCAAAACCATCGGTTGAATATAAACCTTTTCTTAACTTCTTATCTAACATACGGCTACTACCTAAAAAATTTCTCGCTTCAGGATGACCAAAATAATAAACTTTTTCCGTATTAGTTAAAATAATTTTTAAATTAGTATCCGGAGCAATTCTAGGTCCACTAAAAGTTGTTCCTTTATGATATTGTAATTGAAAATAACGGGTAGTAATAACTAAATAATTTTCATCTTCCGTTACTTGAAATTCTGGTCTTGGTAAATTACGATGATGAATTAACTCGGTTGCACTATCAACAAAAGTACCATCTTCGCTATATTCTAGGCGAACTAAGCGCTCAGTTAAAACGGTAATACGATAATTAGCGCCACGGAAAGTGCATTCTCTATTAGCAATTAAATCATTTTGATTAGTTTTAAGATTATTAAAAAATGCTTCCACTTAATTCACCCTTTTCTATTCTCTTTATATCATAACACAATTTTATTTTTTTAAAAAGATATTATTGATCTAAAATAATACGTGCTCCACGAGTTAATCCTGCTTGTTGACTATCATAAACATTAATTCTAAATAAACCAGAAATATAACGACTTGAAGAAAAATCGCCACCATACATTAATGGATGATTACCTGTCCAAGTAATGGAATGATCACCAATATAAGTTGATTCAGTACCACCAAATTCAGAAGCTACCATTATTTTTGAATAATTACTATCAAATGATAATGTTTTAATATATTCGTGTAATCCACCATTATTACCTACATAAACATTAGTTGCTTCATAACAACCATCAGTTTTATTATCAACATAATCACGTGGACTATAACAAATATAAGCTTGATAATTTTTAAAATTAATGCCATCAACATAAGTCCAAACATTACCGTAAAGGTTTTCAATACCACGATAAATATTAGGTTGGGCAATACCAATAACACTATCAGAATAATAACCAGACTTCATTCCGTATTGATCGGTTAATCCTGATGGTGGTGCCGAAATACGCATTGCATAAGAAGTATCATAATTTAAATTATTATAATCCAGTGTAATTTTTTTTCCAGTGATATTACCATTACTATAATCTTCAATAGCTACTACTTTAAGATTATATAGTTCACGGGTTTTATCAGAAGTTGTAGAAATAATATTAACATAATAACCTGGTTTAGTATGCCATGAATTAGCAACAATTACATAGTTTGAATTAACCGCAGCTTCTAAAAGTTTACGATTACCATTAGATAATTCCACGATTCCATAACCTAAAACACTTTGGGCATTATAGTTAGCATATTCCACTAAAAATAACATATAAATATTAAATAGGCGATGATCAAATTGGGTAAATTTAGGCCCTAAAGCATAAGCTTGCGTTCTAAACCAACCTGGTTGACGATTAATCTCAATAGATGAACCACTTTGACTAGTTAACTTTGTACCATCAAAACCAACATGATAACGTGATACTGAAAATGCCTCACTCTTAGTAAATCCTTCAACAGGATCACGACTAATTTCAATATATTCATAATCACCTTCACGATAACGATGATAATAAAACTCCGGAATATAAGTCATTACTAAACCATTAGAACCATCAAATTTAAAATTATCATCACCAATAATACCAGCTTCTCTACCCGTAGTTAAATCATAATTATAACTATAAATATCACTCCATGGATAAATATAATCAAAAGCATTAGCAGAAACATTATTTCCAACTATTGGATTAGCTACTAAAGCCGTACTATCTTTAATACGTTCCCAAGTAGTAGTTGATGCCGTAACATCTTTTTTAATACCATATATTTTTGAATTATAAATATCCGATACTTGAATTGTACCAGTAATTGTTTTAGCTTCATCAACTGTTTGATCTAAATAAGAATTATTATAAGTAATGGTCATTGTATAATCTTGCGTAGTATCAGGTTCAATCACAATATCTTTTAAAAGTAAGGCATCACTAGTTGGATAAATGGCATTAGTAACGCTACCCCCATTATTCGTTGAAGTAATAGTATAAGTTAAATCCGGATATCTGGTTAATTCATTATAAACATCCGTTAAAAAGATTTGATAAGTAATATTACCAGTACCAGTATTAGTAACACTAAACTTCTTAATTACTTGTTGGCCAGGTAATACTTCATTTATAACAATTGAATTAGTTTCCGAATAATTTAAATTTAAATATGGTGATTTAACAGTGGTTTGTGGTAAATCCGTAGCTAGAAAAATACTTGATCCATAATAAGCATATGAAAAACCAGCAATTGCTACAATTACTGCGATAACAATTATAATAATTAACCATTTCTTATAATTCTTATTCTTCATAGTATCATCAATTTTTATTATATAATAATTATCTATTTATCACAACATTTATATGGTAAAATAAAGCTGGTGATACCATGTTTAAGTATTCATTAGATAACAAAAGATATCATACTTTAAACTATTATTATAAAAATAAATACCATCAAAAAATTGTTAAAATCCCGGTTGATTTGGGGACATCTTGCCCTAATAAAATTAATGGTGGTTGTATCTTCTGTGATGGTGATTTTGCATGTCCTAAATCAACTGCTTCAATTAAAGAGCAATTTTTAAAAAATAAGACCGTTATTGATCATAAATGGCCTAATAGTGGCTATGTTATTTATTTTCAAAATGGTACTAATACCTATGGTGATTTTAAGAAATTAACCGCTAAAATAAATGAAGCACTTACTATCCCTAACGTTTTTGGTATTACAATTGCTACACGTCCCGATTGTATCAATAATAATTGGATAACCTATTTTAAAGAATTAAATCAAAAAACGGATTTGATTATTGAACTTGGTTTGCAAAGTATGCATAATGAGACTTTAAAACTAATTAATCGTGGTCATTCTAGAGAAGATTTTGATAAATGTGTTAAATTATTAAAGAAACATCATATTAAAGTAGTGGCTCATATCATTAATGGTCTTCCTTATGAAACCAAAGAAATGATGATTGATACGGCTAAATACTTAAACGATTTAGGTATTGATGGTATTAAGATTCATATGTTATATGTTAATAAAAATACCCTTTTAGCTACCTGGTTAAAAGAGGATAAATTTAAGTTATTAACTAAAGAAGCATATATCGATATTGTTGCTAATCAACTAACCTATCTCGATCCCAAAATTGTTATTCACCGTATTACTGGCGATCCTGATTTAAAAGCCTTAATAGCTCCTACTTTCTTAATTAAAAAAGTATCACTAACTAATGATATTGATAAATATATGAAAGAACATGATTTATATCAAGGTTGCAATTTAAAATAAAAAAAATTACTACATCAGTAGTAATTTTTTAATCCACTATTTTACGAAGTAATACTTTATATGGTTTAAACCCATATTTTTGATATAACATACAAGCATTATCATTGTCATAAAAACATTTAACATCAACAAACTTAATTGGATGTGTTAAAACTATTTTTAAACCTTCTTCAATCAAATTACTTGCTAAACCTTGATGACGATATTCATCTAATACATATATACAATCTAATAAATAACCATATACTTCATTATTAACAATTGCTTTAAAATAAGCAAAACCCACTACTTTATCATCAACCATTGCTGCCATTAAAATATTACTTTCACTTTCAATACAATTTGCAAAATAATTTTCTACAATCAATGGTTTTGATAATGAATCAAATTTTTGTTCAAAAGCAATTAGTTTAGATAATAACTTATCGCACTCACTGGCAATATTTGGTTCTAATACTCTTTTAATCATTAATTAATAAACCTTCTAAAGCTAATATGATCATATCATTTAATGAATTTTGACGTTGTTCTGGGGTTAATACAACATCACTATATTTAGAGTCAACTGCTGTTGCCATAACTGCAGCATTACCACCAAGTTTTTGGGCAACTGTAAGTAAACCAAAGGCTTCCATTTCTTCACCTAATAAATTTAAATTAGCAGGTGCTTTAGCAATTAAGTATTCTGCATCAATATATGGCCCAAAAACGTCCATAGTCATAATTCCACCAAAATGTAACTTAACATTTAATTTTTCATTAGCTAGTTTAATAGCATTCGTTAATTTTTCACTTGGATATACTAAATTAGCATTACTTTTACAGAATTGATAAGCAAAGTTTGATAACGTAAAAGCTTTATCCGCTAAAATAACTTCTGGAATATCAACACTCTTATCAATAACCCCACAAGTTCCAATACGAATAATATTTTTAACATTAAAGAAACGAAATAACTCTGTAGCATAAATACTCATGGAAGGCATTCCCATGCCACTACCCATAACCGTTATTTTTTTACCTTTATAATATCCGGTATAACCTAACATATTACGAATATTAGTAACTTCTTCATAATTTTCTAAAAAGTTTTCCGCAATATATTTAGCACGTAAAGGATCCCCTGGCATTATTACACTATCCGCAATATCAGCATCTTTTTTAATATGAATTGGTTCATTAATAACAAACATATAATCACTCCTAGTTTAAATATAACAAAAAAATAAGGAAAACTATACAAATTATAGCTTTCCTAATAATAATTTACGTTTTTTTACATCCGTATTAATATATTCATTTATAATCAATTTGCTAAAACAATCATTAACAATTCTTGCACGATCAATACTTAATGCATCAAAATTAATCAAGTTAGTATCATCAGTTATAATCATACTAGCTTTTAAACTAGTATTATCTGATAAATCAAACTTTTGCTTAAATTGTGGCACATATGTTAAATAATAAACATACTTTAACGAAGCTACATCAATAGCTTTATTATCATTATAAAAATCATAATAAGTTTTAGTATAAGCCAATTCTTTACGATCAACTTGTTTTTCTTTACGGGTAATAATTAAAGTACCGCAAGGAGATACCCCAGGTATTAAAACCATATCCGAATTTTGATTTTTATATTTACTATTTAAAGCTCTAAATCTTTCATATAATTCATCTAAATGATAATTAAGTAAAAAATGACTTCCTTCAGGGAATATTTCACATTCAATTACTTCATCATTATTACAATTACTAAAAAATTTGATAAAGCGTGGAAAATATTTAAAGTTTTGACCATAATTATAAAATGGATCAACATTATCATATTTATAAACAATACTTATATCATTATGAAAATAAATATGATAATTTAAAGCAAAATGTTTCTCATTAATACGTACTATCTTATCAAATTGATTATGTTTTGCCATACTATTTTCCCCCAGCAAGATTTATTATAACATAAAAAAAACACTTTTAAAGTGTTATTTTTCATTAACAAAGATATTTAAAATTGAAATTACTAATGAAGCAATAATTACCCCACCAACAATATCGGTAGCCCAATGAACTCCAGATATTGTTCTGGTTACAATAACTGCTCCCATTAATAAAACTAAACCAATATTCAAAAGTTTAAGTATCTTCTTATTATTTAATACTTTAGGATAAATCATCATCGCACTTACCCCAATTGCTAGCGATAAGAAAACATGGGTTGAAGGAAATGATGCTTCCAATGCTCCATTTTCAAGTACAGGGCGATAGTTAATAGCTAATTTTTCAAATAAACAAAATACCCCTACTACTAAAATATAAAATAATGCTAAAAAATAAATATTTTTATTAACTTTTAAAAAGCTTTTATTTTTAATTAATTCAATTAAACCAATTACAATAAATGATAAAACCACTAAACCTAAAAGTACTCCTATATAGGTTGATATCTTATAAAATAATTCATTATATGGTAGTAGTTTATGAATTGAATCATTTAATGAAGCAAATCCTACTGATGAAGCTTCGGGTCCAATAGCTTGATAATCATAGAATCTAATTAAAACCGTATAAACAACACTTAATAAAAGCATTTCAATACTAACAATAATTTTCTTTTTCATTTTAACTCCTTTTATTTTTGATGAATATCAATTTGAGTATATGGAATATCGATATGTTCTTTTTCTAATCTTTCTTTAACTATTTTATTAGCATCACGTTTAGCTTGGAAACGTTCCTCTGGTTTACAATCAAAAGCAATCTTATATAAAATAGCCGAATTATCAAATTTATTTAATCCTAAGAAACGAATATTAGATATAGCAGTAATTTGTTCCATTTCTTTCATAATTTTATTCATTAAAGCATCGGCACTTTTATAATCTAATTCATAAGGTAGTGGTATTTCTATATCGCAAAAATTAGATAAAGTTATCGCACTAGAAATATTACGATTAGCAATTACAATAATATTACCATATCTAATATCTTTAATCTTGGTTGCTTTTAAACCTAGTTCAATAATAATTCCTTCATGATCACCAACTTTAACCACATCACCTACCGAAAAATATTCATCAGCAATTAAATTAAAGCCCATAATAATATCTTTTAAAGCATCTTGAAGAGCTAACCCAGCAACTAGTGATACCACTCCTAGTCCAGTTAATAAGGATGCCACATTAAAACCATTTATTTGTAATACAACCATGATTACAATTACAACAATAACATATTTTAATATATTAGAAATTAAGCGATAATATGTTAGTTTTCTTTTTTCTAATTTCGTTTTAGCACGTTTACGATTAAAATACTTAGTTACTACTCCTCTTAAGATAATATAAGCAAATAAACCAATAGCGATTGTTACCAGTGATAAATAAACTCTTCTATTAGCAATAATATCCACAAAATCTTGAAATTCAAATAGTAAGTACATTATTATTTTCCTTTCTTCTTAAACAATTTAAATAAAGCCACTAAAGCAATTACTGCCCAAATAACTTGTAATACAAATGAAAACCAAGCTTTTTTAGGAAATAAACCAATTGCCATAAAGGTAGCAGCAAGTAAATTTAAAAATTGATAAATAAAACCATTTTTAACTTTATTAGTCGATAATAAATAATAAGCAAGAAGTACTAATACCATTCCTACCCAACCAATAATTTCTAAATACATCATAATCCCTACTCTCTAAAATAACTATATCATTTTTTAAACATAAAAAAAAGAGCAATTAGCTCTTTAAACCTAAATGTTTTGGTTTACCAGCATTTAAATAATAATTCATTGCTGCTAACTTTTCACTCATTTTCTTATCATTATTTAGTTCATTAACTTCTTTTAAACGTTTAATAATTTGTGGAGCAGTCATCCTAAAATCATTACCCATATTAATATAATCATTAGCACTAAATTGATTACCACATTCATTAATAATTGCTAAAGCTTCAAAATACGGCAGCTTAGTTGCACGATCTAAATATTCTTTAGCAAAATAATCATTACCTTTAATATTTTCATGTGGTGAATTAATAATTAAATCATATATTTCACTTTGTGTTAAATCATTACCATTAGCTTTAGCTAATAATATTTTATATTCAAAACCATACTTTTCACCTAATGTCATATCAACACCTCGAGAAGTTATTATATATAAAAACTAATTAAAATTCAATTACTTTTGGTGGATTAGTAAACGAATAAATAGTAACTATTCCTTTTTCAAAATATAATACTTCCGTATTATCATCTAATTCATTATACATTCCACGTAAACTAGGATTCTTATCTAACATATCTTTTTTAGCTTCAACGCGATCATCACGAATTAAAGTCCCTGCTACTCGAATCCAAGAGCCATCTTTAAAAGCACATAATTCTACTTTATTATTAGCAGCTATTTGTTTAGAAACATTTTTACTTTTACCTGTTTGAATATATAACTTACCTTCAAATATTTCAGCAGTTCCAAAAGGTCTAACGCGTGGTTGATCACCTTCCACTGTTGCTAAATAATAAACTCCACAATCTTTTAAAAATTTTTGTACTTCTTCCATTATTATCCTCTTTTCTAATCTTTAAAATTGAAATCCATATATAAATAACGATCAAATGAATAGTTTTGACATTTTTCTAAAGCTTCTCTAGCAACCTTTGATAATACTGAAGTTCTTTCATAACCATCACTAGTTATTACTAATGGATCACTATATCTTCTTTTAGCTTTAATATTAACCGCATATTTATCGAGTACTGGCTCATCACTAACCATAACACTAGTTCCTTCTTGCCATATCTTAAAGCATTCTTTAATATTACATTCATTGCAGTTTTTAATTTTATCAATAATTTCTGCTTCCGATAATTCATATAAATCACTTACGCTAATAATCCCTAATTCTGACATACGCTTCATAATATCAGCTAAGAATTGCATTCCAAATCTTCGTTCATCACGCATATAAAGAAGGGATAATTCACCAACACCTAAAACAAACTTTTCCGCAATTTTTAAATCTTTAAAAGCCATTTCCGGAGTACCATCATCTTTATTAATAATTACTACATTATTATAAATTTCTTTAACATCATCTAAACTCCAGATTTTTTTACATTGACCTAAACCATTTGATAAAGTATATTCAAAACGATCTGCAGAAAGCATCGGACTATCATTATCCGCTATTGGATACATATGATAATCAGCTACTTCATCAACCCTAATACCATCACGTTTTAATAGTTCCATAATCTCTTTTGATTCCATAATTAAGGTCTTAGTTAAATCTTCCGTTGATTCTTGACGTTCATAATCTTTGTTCATAAAATCAATACAATGTTTAAAAGCTGGTGTCGCAATATCATGAAATAATCCAGCTAATGTTTGCTTTTTATCATGAGTAAAATGCCAAACAACTAAAGCTACGCCAATACTATGTTCTAAACTTGAATACCAAAAAGTACAATAATTCATCTTCGTATAATATTCACCACAAGAGCAACTAACACCTTGTTGTTTTTGCATTCTTGGGGTTTTTATATAATCAATTAAAAACTCCGGAAAATCACTTGATAATATCAAAAAATAATCTTTAATAAATGGATTAAGAGTGTCTAAATAATTCATAAATACCTCACTTTATAATATAAAAGAGTAAACTTATTTGTTACTCTTCTTTTTTTTATTATCCTTTTTAAAATTACTTATTGCTAATTTATATTGATTACTTTTAAAGAATTCTTTTGCTTTTATAAAACGTTCTTCATCACCATTATGTAATTGATAAGTTGGTAGATCATAATTACATAAACGATCAATAATCAAATCATTATTACGATAAGCTTCACAATTAGCAATATCATAATCTACTTCAATTTGTTTATATTCTGTTTCTTGATCAATAGTTAACTTAGCAAAACCAGCATATTCATCGTTTTCTAAACCTTGTCTTACAAAGTAATAAACACCATATAAACAATTATCTTCTTCATCATATCTAAATTCATAATCAATTGGTGAAGAAGTACCGTTTGGTAGGATAGTAAATTCCACAATTCCTTCTGGTTGTAAAATACCTTGTCTACCGATAAGATATCTTTCATCAATATACGTTCCAGGAGTCCATTCAAGATAACATCTTGTTTGTTCATCAACAATAACTCCTTCAATATTATAAGCACTACCAACACCACGATGATTATTATCTAAAATATAATCATTATTAACATAACCATGCCAATTATAATCTTCTTTTATTTCACCATTTTGTTGGTAAATGCAATTAAATTTTAAAACGTTATTCCATATTTTCATAAATCAAAACTCCCTAACTATATTTAATTATAACAAATTAAAAATATTATTTAAATACTTTTTTAAACTTATCAACTATTTTACCGAAGTCTTCATTAACCATTAACTCTTCTTCTGAAACCCACTTATAATCAGAAGATTCATTTTGATCAATCATAACATCTTTGATATGATCAATTACAAACAAATAACGCATATCAAAGTGTTGATGACTAGGAATATCTAAACGTTCATTATAAGGAATAAGATGATTATCAATATCAATTGGAATTAAAGGATCTTCTCCAATCATAATTTCCTTAAAATCATCAATTCCCGTTTCTTCTTTAATTTCTCTAATTGCTGCAGCAAGGGGATTAGCATCACTCTTATCAATATGCCCTCCAGGATAAGAAAATATTTGTAAATCTTTATGATATATAACTAAATATTTTTCTTCTTTTTTAGCATATAAAAAACCACTAGCTACTACATGACCATTAAAATTATTCCAATCAATTAAATTATTATTACTATTTAAATAATCCATAAATGTTGCTTGACGCCCCAATTCATCTGGAAATAATTTTAAATAATCATCCATTATTTTTAAAAGCATGTCTTTCATCATATACTTCCTAATTTTTCATATATTCTTTAATTTCCATTAACTTATCTTCTTCTAAAACAATACCTTCTTTAAAGTTAACAGCACCAGGCCAATCAATATCTTTCCATTCCATATCAAACATATTAATATCTTTATCATAACGTGGAAAAGCATGATAATGTACAAATAAATCTTTCATCATCATAATGACATAATTAAACTTAACCGCCCCAAATTTTTTAGTACATAAGTCTTCATACCATTTAACTACCTCAGTAAATTCTGCTCCTTCTTCTGGATACATATCACCAACATTAGCAGTTTCCCTTTTTAATAAAATAACTACATCACCTAAAGTAGTTTGTTTTCCTCTAACACATACAATCCAGTAATTAAACTCTTTAATACATCTAGTATCTGGTTTAAACTTACTCATAAATTCTAAATTATTCATCAAATTTCCTTCTTTCTTTTAATCCATTCTGCCCATACCGTAATATTACCATCTTTAGGAATAATTAATCTATCATGATCAACCGGTGTTAATTCATAAGATAAATCATTAGTTAAATAATCAAATAATTCTTCTGATGAACTATTAAACACATTCTTTAATTGACGCGGATGAATTTCAATTAATAACTTAGGATGATATTTATTAATCGTTTTTTTCATTCCTTTTAATACTGATAATTCCGCTCCTTCAACATCAATCTTTATTAAATCAATTTTATTCCAAGAAAGTTTTGGAAAAAAATCATCAAACACGACCATTTTAACTGTATTAGTAACATCACTATCACTTTTTTGATCAGGATATAATTGCCCTTTGCCTCCAAGCTTCATCATTCCTAAACCTTCATGATCAGATAATGCCAAAGCATAAGGAATAATATTTTTGTTTTCAAACATTGCAATATTATCTTTTAAATAAGGCCATGGTTCGGGATCTGGTTCAAAGCAAACAACCTTACCTTTAGCACCACTTTTTAAAGCAAATAGTAAAGAATAATAACCAATGTCAGCACCAACATCTAATATATACCATCCTTCTTTAACTTTATCTTGAACTACTTTAGTCATCTTTGGTTCCCAAATCTTTTTAAAATATAAAGAACGCCCAATTGTTGATGTTTTCGGGGGTCTAATACGAATTTTAAAACCTGGTCCATCACAAATTACTGACTTGTTTGGCAAAAAAGGTTTAGCTAAAAATAAGGATATTTTTTTTATCTTCTTTTTTACATGCATATAATATCTCTTTTCTTATTTTACATATTGTTCCATAACATATATTTCTCTAAATCCAAGTCTTTCATAATAGATTTGATTCTTACTATGATGCTCCGTACACAAAATTAATGATTCTCCACCCTTTTCTTTAAAAAGGTTTATCAAATATGTTAAAACTTGTTTATTATATCCTAGATTCCAATAACCTTGATGAGTACCAACATTGTTAATACCACCAATACCATTATCAATATTAAGGGTTGCTACACTTACTGGAATATTATCTTCATTATAACCAATAATATGATATGTCTTGCCATTATTAATTGAAGCCTTAACCGCATCATAATAACATTTAGTAACAGCATCAGCATAAACATTTTCATCTTCATTTTCAAAATTATCATTATAGGCAGATGATAGTACTTTCATAAAATCATTATATTCTTGTTCAGTTTCTACTACTTTGACATTTATATTAATATCAATTTTTAAAAAATTATCTAAAATCATAAATACATCCGTATCTTTTATTTGATAGTTCATATTTAATAATTTTTTTTTATTATCATTATAGTAATTATCATCTCTACCAATATAGACACATGGCAAACGATCCATAACTTTTAATTTATTTTCAATTTCAATAATATCATTAGTATCCACTTTATCTTTTAAATATGCTAAATTCCAAAAACAATCATCCATAACTTTAGAAGTACATAAAACATATTTTAAAGTTTCTTCTATATTATCAAAAAACATACCTTTTAATAAATCATATTGCATCCTTAAACAATTGGAGCAATTAAACTTAGTATTCATGATTATTTCTCCCTTAATTAACTATAATTATATCATAAACTACATTTCGGCTAATTCATAAACTTCATCTAATATTTCTCTTAAATATGGAAGCGTAATAGCATCATCTTTAAAGAATTCTTTTGGTTTAACACCATAAGCAACTGTTTGAATAATTGGCTCTAATTTATCTACTTGTTTAATAAATTTAGCTTCTTCGGATAATTGATTTTCATATTCAAGCCATAATTCTTTAAAGTTATTAGCAAAATTTGCTTCATTAAGTAAGTTATCAACTGCTTGTTCTTCAAGCAAGTGTTTTTCTTCTTTACTTATTTGATTAGGTACATAATCTCCCGCATAAACCTCACCTAATTCATGAACTATTGCTAACTTCATACATTTTTCCAAATTTAAATTAAGTTGATATTTTTGAATAATTGACATCGCAAGCATTGTTACTGACCAACAATGATCAGCATCCGATTCAACTTTATTTTCCGCATCAATTCCCATAATATTAGTAAGCCATCCTTGACGATATAGATTCTTTAAATGAATATATTGATAATGTAATTTTAATACATCATTATGAACATATCCTTTAAGCTTGTTATAAGGATTTTGATTTTTAACATAATTATTATTTTTGATATCTTTTTCCATTTATAATACCTCTTTATTTTGTATGTTCTTTTAAATAGTTTTCTATTTTAATAATCTTTTCTTGATCCTTTGGTCGATTATTTTCTTTCATCCATTTTAAATTAACTTCTAATTTTTCAACCGGATAACCATCAATAAACTCAATCATATTTGGATTAAAATTCTTGCAATTAACATCAATAAAATCACATAGTTCATAAACATAATCATAACGAGTTGATTGTTTCATATGGTATTTATCCATTAATAAATCAAAATAATCTTTTGATGTTTTAATATCAATATCATTACATTTTTCACATAAGCCATACATCAACATCGAACCGCTAGCAATAATACAATATTGATTTTTATCTAAATTTAATTTATCTAATTCACTTAAAAATTCTTGCTTATTCATTATTACTTCCTTTCAAGTACACAGACACTCTCTGAGTGATAAGTATTAGGAAACATATCAAGTAACGTTAAATGTTTAATTTCATAAACATCTTTTATTTTTTCATAATCTCTAACAAGTGATAAAGTATCACAAGCAATATAAATTATTTTATTAATTTTTTGATTTAAGATATATTCTAAACTACTATTATCAATCCCATTTCTTGGTGGATCAATAATTACACAATCAAATTTTTTATTAACCTTATTAATTGTATCTTTAACATTACCTAATAAGAAATTAACGTTATTACGGCCATTCATCCTGCTGTTTAAATTAGCATCAATAATAGCATTTTTTACAATTTCAATACCAATAACTTCCTTAGCTTTTAAAGAAGCATTAATTGATAATGTTCCAACCCCACAATATAAATCTAGGACTACATCATCATTATTGATGTAATTATTAATTAACTTAAATAATTCTTCATTAATTAAACTATTAACTTGAAAAAATGAATTATATGATACTTTAAATAATAAATTATTTACTTTATCAATAAACGATTTATCACCTTTTACTACTTGGTCATTTAAAATAATGCCAGCAATTTTAAAATCATTAAATGCCGGTATTTCAATTTTATCATTAGTATCAATAGCAATTAACAATTCATCATTATAATTAGCACGAATAACTACTCTACCATCATTAATATTAAATTTATCAACGCTACTAATAAAATCACTAATAACGGGTTTTAATAATAAACACCTTTTAATCCCAATAACTTCATTATCTAATCCGATTAAACCTACTTTACCATTCTTAATTGTTAAAGTAACTTTATTACGATATTCAAATTGATTAGCACTAATAAATACTGGTTCTACTAATTCATTAGCATACTTTAAGAATAATTCTTTAACCCGTTTAAGTTTATAATTAGTTTGATCAAGATAACTTAAATTAAGTAAATCACAACCACCACATTTATCATAATAAGGGCAATTACATTCTTTATATAATGGACCACGTTCTAAATAATTAATAGCTCTTGCTTCATGATATTTTTTACTTTTTTTAACAATTTCAATTTCTACTAAATCACCAATAATCGTTTTAGGAATAAATGTTATTAAATTATCAACATAAACAATTCCGCGACCTTGATTATCCATTTTTTCTATTCTTACCTTCATTTTTGATCACTACTTAAATTATACACATAATTTTGTAATAAAACCACTAATTTTGACAACAATAAGGATAGGTGGATTAGATGGAAATAATAGATATTATCAAAAAAGATTATGAACAAATTAGTGATTTAAATATTAATCATTATAATAAAAAATATTTAGTTTATTTAGAAAGCTTATGTTCTTCTGATAAAATTAACGAATATGTCTTAAAAAAAGATAAAAAACTTAATGGACCTAAAGAAATAATTGTTAATATTAATAATTATCAAGATTATTTAAATAATGGTTATTTATTAATTGTTAGTAAAAGTAAAATAATAGCGATTGAAGTAAAAGAAAATAATTTTCGAAGTATTACTACTCCAGAAACCCAAATATCTTATAACGGACCTAAAGATAGTTTTAATGAAAATTATTTAACAAATCTTAGTTTAATCAAAAAACGAATTAAAACTAATGAATTAAAAAGCATTGATTTTAACTTAGGTAAATACACTAAAACATTAACTAGTATTTTATATCTTGATAATGTTGCTAAAATGACTAATGTTAATAAGATTAAAAAGATCCTGGCAAATATCAATATTGATGGCATCCTCGATGCTTCAAGATTGAGTGAATATTTAAAAAACAATACTTCTTTTGCACCCCAAGTATTTATGACTGAACGACCAGATTACGTATGTCAAGCTTTATTAAATGGCAAAATTATCATCTTAGTGGATAACTCTCCATATGCTTTAATCTTACCAGCTTTTTTAATTGATTTTATTAATCCCCCACTAGATAACTATTCTAAGCCAATATTAGTCAATAGTATTAAAGCTTTAAGAATTATTGCTTTTTTAATAACCATGATGCTGCCGGCAATTTATATTGCTTTAACTAATTACAATCAAGAAACAATTCCCTTAAACATTTTATTATCACTAAGTACTGCTAGAAAAACCGTCCCTTTTCCATCAATTATTGAAGCCTTAATGATGTTATTTATTTATGAATTATTAAGAGAAAGTGATATTCATTTTCCGAAAAATTTCGGTAGTGCCAACTCAATTTTAGGAGCATTAATATTAGGTGAAGCATCAGTTAAAGCCGGAATTGTATCACCAATAATGATTATCATAATTGCTATTACTTTTATCGCTTCCCTAATCTTTAATAATCTTGATTTTATTAATGCTATTAGACATTATCGCTTACTCTTTTTAATAAGCGCTTCATTATGTGGTTTATTTGGAATTATGCTAACCCTATTTTATTTCTTAACTAAATTAAGTGAAGTAAACTCCCTTAATTATCCTTATACCATCCCCCTTATTCCATTTGATAAAGCTTATTTTAAAGAAAGTATTATTAAACTCAAAAATAATAAAAGAAGTAATAATCTCAGTAACAATCTCATTAAAGAAAGGGATTAATATGAAAAAAATAATATTGTTAATAACATGTTTATTATTAACGGGGTGTTATAACTATAATGAAATTGAAAAGACCGCCATCATTGATGCCATTAGTATTGATTATGAAAATAACTTATATGAAGTAACTTTTGAAGTTATCAAAAATAATGATTTAGATACCCTTAATTTAAAAGCTATTTATGAATCTGGAAGTGGTTCTAATTTAATTGAAGCTTTCTATAATGTTGAAAAAAAGCTTGATAATAATCCTTTGTTTTCTCATCTATCATTGATTATTATTAATGATGAAATAATCAAGGATCACTTTGATGATATTAGGGATTTTATTTTAAGAAATCCCAAAATTAATAACAATATTTATTTGATGGGTAGTTTTAATAAAGCTAGTGATATTTTAAAAAATAACTCATTAAACGAAATTACAAGTGATGCTATTAAAGGGTTAATTAATAACCAATATAATAACTATGTTAATAACTTATCTTTTAATAAAATTGTTAATGATGATATTAGTAATGGTATTTTAAGTGTTATTAATTATTTAGATGTTAACAACCATGCTTATTATTTTAATGGTTTTGGTATTATTAAAAATAATCATCATTTTAATAGTGATGATACTAAAATTTATAATATCTTAACAAATAATGTTACTAATATCGTTATTAGTAATAATGATGATATTATTCGCATTAATAAAGCTAATACTAAGTATGATTTTAAAAATCATGAAATAAATATTAAGCTTGATATTGAACTAGCTAGTATCAAAAATGATTTTAATTTAAAAACTTTTAATAACCTTATTACCAGTAAGATTACCCAATTTTATGAAAATATTAAAAAAGATAACTTAGATATTTTAGGAATTAATCAAAAATATTATCAAAGATATGGTAAGAAAAAAGATTATTTTAAAAATGAAGCTTTTAATATAAATGTTAAATTAACGGTTTTAAAAAATGGTTTAATCTATGAGGTGAAAAATGAAACCTAAATTAATTATTTATAATACTATGATGCACTCCTTGTTATTTGGCTTAGGTTTTAATTTAATAGCATCTATTTCTAAAACCAACTTAATATTAAGTATTATTCTAGGAACATTTTTTAATATTTTATTATTAAGAATATTTAGTAATAAACCTAATAAATTTCTTAGTATTATAATTAGTTTAATAATCATTATTATTTATATGATTATTTTTTCTACTTACATTACATCTTTTTATCTTATCAATATGCCCTCTTACATAATTAATATTTTAATTATTTTATTAACTATCTATATTGTTAGTAAAAGTCCTAATGTTTTAAATAAAGTATGTTTTTTAATTACTATTTTTAATTTAATAGTATATCTTATTATGTTTATTACCCTTTTTACAAAGATTAATTATCCTAATTATCTTCCTATAAACCTAAACTTAAGTTTAATTAAAGGAAGTTTAGTATATAGTGGTATTTCTATTATTCCATATCTTTATTTAGATAATAAACAAAGTTTTAAAGAAAATTTTAAATCATTAATAATCTCTTCTTTTATCACCATTATGATAAGTATTTTAGTACTAGGCATATTAGGACCTAACTTTATTATTATTTATCGCTATCCCGAATATATGATCTTAAAAGAAATCAAGTTATTTAATTGTATTAATAATTTAGAAAATATTATTGCTTTTATCTTTGGTAATGAAATTTTAATTAGTATGATTCTTTCCCTAAATAATATTAAAAACTTAATCACTAAAAAAACTAATTATTATTTAATAATTAGTTTATTAATCATTATTAGTTTAATAATCAATGCTAGTTTTATTAATTATTCAAATCAATATATTATTTATTTTTTAATAATTAGTAGTATTTTATTAATTATTAGTAAAAAGTTTTTTAAATACTTTAATACCTTTATTAATTCCTTTAAGCATAAAAGTATCTAGCGTATTACCTATTATATAGCCAGTATTACTAAATAAATTACCATAATCATCTTCCTTAATCGTTTGATACTTTTTTAAATCAAGGGGTTTATTATTCTTAATATCTTCTTCAAATAAACGCATGTTTTCTTCAGTTAGAATAACTTCATTACGATCATAAGTTGTATTTAAAGAAGAGATATATAATCCGGTATAAATAATAAATATTATAAAAATGATTCTTAAAAAATAATTATTCTTTTTGGGTGTTTCCATTTAAATATAAATATAATACTTTAGCAACAATATTAAGGGTATTATCTATTTCTAAAAAAGTATTATATTGTCCTCCTAATTCTAATAAAATCATATTACTAGCTAAATCTTGATTATAGATTCCGTTTACCCCTTTACCATCTTTTAAGGATATCCCTCTTGATAAAGAATTATCTTCATTTTTAATTAAGTCATTGATTTGATTAGCTAAATTAAAGTTAGTTAAATAGTTTTCATGTTTTTTACCAACAACCAATAATACTTTAGCATAACTATCCCCATTAATAATCGTCGTAGTTTTTTCATAACTAGCCGAATCACGATGAAGATCAATAATTAATTTAGGATTATTATTTGCTAAAAAATCTTTAATTAATAATCTAGAAGCTTCATAAGAGTATTTATAGTTCCAATTATTAGCTCTTAAAATCTCCGTAATATTATTTGTTTCAACATAAGCATTAATTTTATAATCTTTTAGTTTTTCTCTTAAACTATAACTAGCTAGTAAAACGGTTGGATACACATTATACGGATTAATCTTTTGATACTGATAACTTTCCGTTTGATGTGAATTATAAATATAAATATCAATATTATTAGCGATATCATTAGTCCCAATATCTTTAATATAATCTCCTAAATAAGTATCATCTTTATTACTTGCTTCACTTAAAATAGCATATTTAATAAAGAAATCTTTCTTAAATAAATTAAGCTTAAAATAACTATCAATATTATTAATACTATTCTTAAAAATAAAATCATAATGATCTTTTAAAAAATAAGTAATAGAAAAACTAATAATTAAAATAATTACTATTTTTAAAATATTAAAGGGTTTTTTAGAAGCTTTAAATCGTTTTTTCATAAAATCACCATATTTATCATAAATAATTATTATTAAATAATATGTCGATATATTAAAATAAGTTGCAAATAATCAAGTTTTTTGGTAAAATCATAATTGTATTTGGAAAAAGGGAGGGACATCATGGCAAATATTAAAAGTAGTAAAAAAGCTATTAAACAAATTGCTAAAAGAACCGATAATAATCATGAATTAAAAGCAACTGTAAAAAACAATATTAAAAATTGTGAAAAAGCTATTGCAAGCAACGATAAAGCTAAAGCAACTGAACTTGCAAATACTGTACAAAAAAATATTGATCGTGCTGCTAGTAAAGGTTTAATTAAGAAAAATACTGCTGACAGACAAAAATCAAGATTAGCACAAAAAGTTAAAAATATGAAATAGAAGTAAATTACTTCTTTTTTTTTATATTATTTTTTGTTATATTTAAAATAGGTGACGAAGATGAATAAGAAAGATTTTATCATTAGGACAGGTTGTATAATAGTTATTATTTTAACAATCTTTTTTCTAAAACCAATAACCGTTGCAATCACAAAACTTTTATATCATGATCCTAAGATTGTTATTCCAGCCACTAATATTTATGCCCGTAATTATAATTTTATCTATGTTCAAAAAACTGATGATTTTAGACCATATAATTATCAAGAATTATTAAATATTTATTATTCCATATTAGATAATGGTTGGAGTGAATTTACTTTCTACTGCCCTTCTGAATATGAAAAATGTTTAAAAGATGTTGAAAGTATTAGTAAAGATCAATTAATCTTAAGTTATATTAATAATTATGTTGCACCATATAACTGTTTTAAAAATATTTATACTTCTTATGATGAAGCGGGTTTAGTAACGATTAAGATAACTAAATTATATAATGACAATCAAATTCAATATATTAATAAAGAATTAACCAAAATCTTAAAAGAACAAATTACCGATGATATGACTGATGAAGAAAAAATTAAAGCCTTACATGACTTCATCATCAATAACACTAAATATGATGAAAAAGCAAATGCCCTAGAAGAAATAACTGATGCTTCTACCGCTTATGGCTTACTTAAGAATCACTTAGCAACCTGTAATGGTTATAGTGATACGATGGCTCTATTATTAGATCGTTTAGGAATAATGAATTATAAAATAGCCATTGCTCCTACTGTTAATAAAACCGGTCATGTTTGGAATGCTGTTAAGCTTAATGATGAATGGGTTCATCTTGACCTAACTTGGGATGATCCATTAAGTAAAGATGGTAAAGATTATTTATATCACAAATACTTCTTAGTTGATAATCAAGGATTGATTGATGCTGATCAAGGCGAAGTTGATATTGATAGTCATAACTTTAAAACATCAATTTATTTAGAATTTAAAAATCAATAGCTTAGCTATTGATTTTTTATATAATTAATAACATCTTCTAAATAAGTATCACTAGTCACATCAAACCATTTTAAATCAAACTGATTTTTAAAAAACGTATATTGTCTTTTAATATAATGTCTGGTATTTTTAATAATATTATCTAGTGCTTCTTCTAAACTAATTTGATTATCAAAGTATGGAAATAATTCTTTATAACCAATTACCGTTCTTAAAGACTTAGTATCTTTATGGAAATCATAAAAATACCTAGCTTCTTCAATTAATCCCATATCTTTCATTTGGTATACCCTATTTGCCACTTTTTCATATAAAGCTTCACGATCCATCGTTAAACCAATAAAAATCGTATTAGGATACATTAAATATGCTTCTTCATCAGGTGCTTTTTCTTTATTTAAAAATCTTACTAAGCGTTTACGATTATTAACATGAATATTCATTTTATCGTCTTTTAAAATAGCTGCATAAAATAAATCTTCATTAGATAAATCATCATAATCATTCGTAGTATCTTCATCACTAAATTTATAATTATAAAGTAATGATTTGATATATAATCCCGAACCACCAACAATTATATAATTCTTATCGGGATTATTATCAATTATTGCTCGAGCATCTTTTTGATAATCATAGATGGAATAATCTTCATCATAGTTTTTAATATCTAGTAAATGATGTTTAACTAATGCTTGTTCTTCTTTAGTAACTTTAGCCGTAGCAATATCCATTTTTTTATAAACTTGCATACTATCAGCATTAATAATTTCAGCATTAAAAGTTTGAGCTAGTTTAATACTTAAATCACTTTTACCGACACCTGTTGGTCCACAAACAACGATTAACATGATTATCCCTCCTTTAAAAAAAAGACTTGATTACAAGTCTTATTTTAACATATTATTGATTATTAGTTAAGCTTAAACGTTTATCTTGCATTTCTTGATAAGCTAGTAAGAATTCATAATCATCAGTAAAAGCTTTTAACATTTGATTACGTTTAGTTAATCTACTTTTAGTTTTTTTATCTTTATTAAAGAAATAACTTGATTTTAATGATCCGTTAGGATTAAACAATTTTAAAGCTAATTCATGCATTCTTGAGCAAGCTTCACGATCTTTGATACTCATTAATTTATAATCACTAAATTTTTTAAATCTCTTATAAATATAACTGCCATCATATTGGCGTAGATAAAAATCTCTTGTTTGATCAATTGCTTCTTCAAAAGCAAAGTTTTCAGAAGAACAATTAGTTTTATCAATAACAATATATTGAGCTTCATCCAATTCATTTAAGAAATCTAAATCATTAGTACAATAAATACGGAATAAGCTATTATCAATCGCTACATAACAATTATCAGTAATATGCATTTTTTTCATAATTAATTTTCTTAATTTAATATTATCCGTTTTATTTAATAATTCTTTTTTCGAACCGGTTAAATGATCATCTAATAATCTTAATAAACGATTATTATTATCTTGAACAAATTTATATGTATTATCATTAAAACCTGACGTATTCGTATCAACTAATGATTTTTCTGCTCTAAAGATAATTGTATTTAAATTATTAATTGCATAATCATCATTATTATTAGCATAATAATGAACAACATAATAATTTACTTGTTCCATAAACATTACCCCCTTCTTTAAAAAACACGAGTAATATACCACTTTTGTCTACTTTTGTCAAATATTTGTAAATTTTATGGTAATAAATATCTTCGCAGTTTTATAATTTTATTAAAGGAAGGATTTTTATGAAAGTAACTATTTTATCTTCACAAAACACTAATATTGATGAAGTTTATCTTAATACTTCACAAAAAATTATTGATTATTTAACTAATATTCCCAATATTGAATTAAACTGGGGTTCTGGTACGGCATCAATCATGGGTTTATGTTATGAAGCCTTTAGTAAAAAAGGCTTACCCATTCATGGTTTTACAACTCCTAAATATATTGATTTAATAAACGATTTACCGAATGCTGATCATAAAATTTATGATAATACTTTCTTACTTAAACAACACCTTTATCAAGATACCGATTTTATAGTTATCTTACCAGGTGGAATTGGTACCGTTTCTGAATTATTATCATTCTTAGAAGAAGCCAGAAGTAATGATGATGCTAAACCAATCATTATTTATAATGAAACAGGCATCTTTGATTCAACGATTAATCTATTAAATGATTTAATTAATAATAAATTTAACAATCCTAATGTCCTTGATTATTTAACTATTGCAAATAATCTTGAAGAATTTGATAGCATTATAAAAAGAGTTAATTCATAACTCTTTTAAACATTTTTTCTAAATCATAAGTACTAAACTTAATTATTGTTGGTCTACCATGTGGACAATTATATGGATTTTCACAATTAACTAACTCATCTAGTAATACTTCCATTTCTTCATGGCTAATATGATAATTAGCTTTAATAGATGTTTTACAAGCAAGCGTTATTGCTATATGTTCATTGAATTTGATTGGATCAAATTCTTTTTCTTTGACTGAAATTAAATCAATTATTTTACGAATTTGTTCTTCTTCAAAACCTTCTTTTAACCAAGTTGGATGTTCTTTAACAATAATGGTATTAATTCCAAACTCATCAATGGTAAAACCTATTTCATCTAAATATGCTTTATTATCCATAACCGTCATAAACTCGGTACTATTAAGTTCAATCGTAATAGGAAACATTAAACTAGTTCTAAAGTTTTGACGTTCTTTTAATGCTTTAAAATATCTTTCATAATTAACCCGTTCTTGAGCTGCATGTTGATCTAGTAAGTAAATACCTTCTTCATTTTCAGCAACAATATAAGTTCCTAAACATAATCCAACCGGATATAGTTTTAAACTTTTTAATTCTTCGTTAATAACCACTTCTTCTTCATTAGTAGTTCCTAAATCAAAAGTTAATTGTTCATCATTTTTAGTTTCGTAAGAACTACTTGGTTCACTAACTAAAAAATCTTCATTAATTACTAAACTAGGTTCTTCTACTTCAACAATTTTATTATCTTCAACTACAAAGTCATTTTTAATAGCGCTATTAACTAACAAATTAGTTTTTAATAACTTATCAATATTACTTCTAATTAGTTCTTGTAATTCACTTATTTTACCAATTTTAACATCTTGTTTAGTTGGATGAATATTAACATCAACTAAAGTTGGATCAGTTTCAATATTAATAATAACTATTGGATACTTAATATCTGGTTTATAAGTATAATAACCATCATTAATTGCTTTAAATAAATCATAATTCTTAACTAATCGACCATTAACAAAAGTAATCATATGATTCTTATTACTTTTTAATATTTCGGGTTTACAAATAAAACCACTGACATTAAAATCATTATTACTACAATTAAGTGCCAGCATATTTTTACATACGTTAGCCCCATATATTTCATTAATTGTTTTTAATAAATTATTACTACCCGTTGTTTTAACAATTGTTTTGCCATCATTAATTAACGTAAAACTAATATTGGGATAAGAAAAAGCTAACTTTTCAATTAATTCAACAATATATCTTAATTCCGAAGTAGCATTCTTTAAATATTTTAAACGAGCTGGCGTATTATAAAATAAATTACTTACCGTAATAGTTGTACCTTTTCTAGAACTTCCAACTTCATCTGTCTCTAATACTCCCCCATGATAAACAATATGACTACCTTTATTATCTTCACCACATGTTTGTAAATCAAATAATGAAACAGCGGCAATTGAAGGAATTGCTTCACCTCTAAAACCTAAGGTATAAATAAAAAATAAATCATCTTCATTTAATAATTTTGAAGTAGCATGTCTTCCAAAACAAAGTAAGGCATCATCATGGTTCATTCCGTTACCATCATCGATAACTTTAATACCAGCTAATCCCCCATCGTTTAGTTCAATAATAATATTGGTACTATTTGCATCAATGCTATTTTCTACTAACTCTTTAACAACACTACTACACTTTTCAACTACTTCACCAGCCGCAATTTTATTAGCTAGTTTTTCGCTCATTACTTTAATCTTTGCCAAATTACATCACCTTAAATATTGTTTCTCTTACCTCGATTACATCATCTAATTTAGAAATATCTAAATTAGCTGCATCTCTAACACTAACAAACCCAATATTCTTTATTACAATATCTTGATTAGTTAATTTTAAATTCATATAAGTACCAGTTGGTTTATCAAATATTTTTTTAATATCTAAACTATTATTAGTATAAAAAGTCATATTACAAACCTTGTCACTATTATTAAATAAAACTATTTTATCTAATTTAACGCCACTATTAGGTTTAACTTGATAGATTAGAGGTTTAATTAATTTATTAGCGGTTAAACTACTTAAATCTTTAATATATTCATTTTGATAAACTAAACCTGGTGAATCATAAAACACTAAGTTATCTTCTTCAATTTTAATAAAATCAAGGGTTGTATTAACTGTATTAGAAGTTAATACTAAATCTTTATTAACTAAAGCATTAATTAAACTGGATTTACCACTATTGGTAAAACCTGCAATACATGTTTTATCTTCACTAATAAAGTTTCTAATTAAATTGATGTTAATACTTTTTAAACTACTAATCGTAATAACATCTTCATTAATTTGATAAATTAATCTTAGTCTTTTTAAAATATTATTAACTTTAATACTTTTAGGAATAATATCTAATTTTGAAATAACCAATATTTTAGGAACATTAATCTTCTTAAATGTATCAATTACTTCACTATTAATATTTAAAATATCTACTAAGAAAACACATTTATTAAATCTTGTATTAATTAAGGTAATAATTTCATCATTATGATAATTAGGTTTTAAATTTGATTTTTCACGATAATTTTTCATTCGAAAACAACGCATACATAAATCCATTGTATTAATGTCTTTAACATAACCTACTTTTTCTTCATCAATATTTTGTAAAACTACCCCACAACCAATACATTTTTTAATCATAATATTTACCTCGATAAAATATTCCACGTTTTTCTAATTTTTTAATAATTCTTCTTTCAAAGAAACGATTGAACTTTGTAAAGAAAAAATCATTAGGACATAATTGATTAACAAAAATAGAAGTAAAACCAACCCGATTAGCACCTAAGATATCCGTCATTAATTGATCCCCAATACATGCAATTTCGGTATCTTTAAAATTATATAATTTCATAATTTTTAAATACTTACATTTAAGAGGTTTTTTAGAAGAAAAAGAAGTATCAACATTTAAATTTTCTTTAAATGGTTTTAATCTTTTTTTACCACTATTAGAAAAGATGATTACTTTAAAACCAATATCTTCTAAATAAGCAAATAACTCTTTAACACGGGTTTCAATCTTTGAAGAATCAATCGGTGCTAAAGTATTATCTAAATCAAATAATAAACATTTAATACCACGTTTTTTTAACTTTTTATAATCAATTGTATGAATGCTTTGCGCATAAATATCAGGAATAAACAAATCCATACTACCACCACTAAAATTATATCATAAATTATTTATTTAATTAATAGTTTTTAATAAGGAGCATTTAATGATTACTAATTTTTTTAAAAATAAAATAATTATTCTTTTATTAATTATCACTATTTTATTTATTTATACATTAATTCCTAAAAATACTAATGATCAAATCACTTACCAAAGTGTTTTTAATGATTATGTTTACCTACTCGACCAAGATAATTACTTAGTAAGAACAGAAGCAATATTTAGTAGTAATGATCAAGCAGCTTTATTAAAAGAAAAAATAGCTTATTTAATAATTGATTCACCCCAAAACATTTTAATTGATAACGCTTATAAGCCCCTTATTCCGAAAAATACTAAAGTCTTAGATTTAAGAATTGATGATGCTACTATCAAGGTTGATTTTTCTAAAGAATTATTAAATATCTCGCCTGCTTTAGAAGAAAAGATGATTGAAGCAATTATCTATACTTTAACCGAAGATGATTCAATTAAGGAAGTAATGATCTTTGTTGAAGGAACGCTTATCACTAACTTACCTAATTCCCATATTACTCTTCCTAAAAAACTTAATCGTGAATATGGTATTAACAAAGTTAGTAATCTAACCGATTATAAAAATATTGCTAAAACGACCGTTTATTTTATAAAAGATGATCACTATCTACCGGTAACTTTAATTAATAATGATAACCATGAAAAAGTTGAAATTATTATTAACGAATTAAAAAGTAATAATATTAACGATCCCGATTTAGTAAGTTATTTAAAAGCTAGTACCATTTTAGAAAATTATGAAATCCTAAGCAATAGTATTAACTTATCTTTTAATAAGTATATTTTTGATGACTTTAAAAACAAGTTAATAAGTGAAGAAGTTAAATATGCTATCTACTTTTCACTTAAAGATAATTATCAAATAAAAGAAGTTAATTATTTATATGACAATCAAGTAGTAAGTCAAATAAATACTTGAAAAATTCCTAAATTCATGGTATATTCTTAATTGTCTAGCGAATGTCTCCGTAGCTCAGCTGGATAGAGCATACGCCTTCTAAGCGTACGGTCGCGCGTTCGAATCGCGCCGGGGACACCATAAAGACAATAAAAGAACTTATGTAAATAAGTTCTTTTTTATTTTATTAAAAATCAATTCTTCTTTGATGGAAAGTTAATTTCTTCTTTGGTTTAATTACATTATCTAAGTATTCTTGATCATAAGTAATTGCAATCTTATTATCATTATAATCAATTCCACATCCAGCATTAACATAAATTAATACTTCATCCTTACTATTAATAACTACGCGATTACGAACGAAGATTCCTTTTTTATTAACAATACCACTATTTAATGTAGCGACAAATAAATCTTCATAAATCGGAATTATATCAATTTTATAATATTTAAATGGAACAACAACATTATCATTTTCTACTATTCCATAAAAACCTTGCTCATTCTTTTTAATTTCTTTCATATTTAACCTCAATTAATTATATGTATTTTATTTTTTATTTTGATAAAAAGTTTTAATTAATGTTTTTGAATAATCATCATCAATATAATAAACTTTTAAAATCTCTTGATTTATAGTTTCTGTTAATTCAGTATCAATTGCTTCATTACCATATTGTTTATTAATCATTTTTTCTTGATGTTCTAAACCAAGGCATGAACATAAACAACAACTATCTTTTAAATGATCTACCTTGGAATCACATTTTTTAATTGCCGTTACAACAGCGGTAGCAGCAGAAATAACCGAAGCTAAGGTAATAACACTTAATGAAAGCAATTTATATTTCATTTTTTGAACTTCTTCTTTTTTCTTTTCTTCATCAAATTGCGTTAATTCTTTAGTTGCTAGTTCTTGAAGTGACATTTCTTTTTTATCTGCCATTTTAAAATCTCCTTAATACTTTAATTAAGCCTTCTTCAGAATAAAAAGGTTTAAATGGTCCACGTCTTTTTTTCTTATAAATCTTATAAACTTCTGCCAATAAGTTTTTCAATTCTTTAGTTTCGACACTAGTATCAACATCAATAATATGATCACATTTAACACGTTTAAATCTTTTTTTAACATCTCTTCTTAAACTATCTGGGGTGAAGGTTGCTAAATTAATATTATGTTCTTCATAAACCCCTGGATAGTGTTCACGATATAAAGTATCGCCAACGGCCCATCCACATTCCATTTGTGGTTCACGATCAAGATAATTGCAATAGCAAAAATCAACAAGAATTTTCATAATATCCGCATATCCTAATTGTTCAGGGTAACCATTAGCAGCTAATAAATCACCTAAACATGCACATTTAACAACGGCTTTAGTTTGTTCTTGTTTAGTAAATTCTTGATTGTCCGCATATCCTAATACTGGATAATTTCTTGATTCATACATTAAATCATTAGCATGGCCATCATCACTCATTACAAATACCATAAAGCGATATGGATAATAACCATCAGTATAATATCTTTTATCATCCTTATTATTTACATAGTATTCAGTGAAATCATAAATTCTTCCTACTTCACCTAAATAAATACGATTACGATCTACTTTATAATCAACTGATTTCATAAATCCTCCTTAAGCAATAACTTGCTTTAAAGTTCTTTCATTTGTTTTGCTAGCAGCTTTAGCTTTATCCCATTCTTCACATACTTTTTCATATAAACCATCAACATAATAGAATTGTTTAACTAAAGTTTCTTTTTCTCTTGGGGTCCAATTATGATTTTCTAAAATCCAAAAGCGAATATCATATGGATCAACTTGGGAAAAATCAAATGGTTTATTTTCTCTACACCATTGAATTGATCCCGGACATTTTAACGCTTCAGCAATAAACATATATTTCTCATTATCATATAATTTAATAACCGGCATTTTTAAAGTAAAGATTAACATTTCTTTAGTAATGTTCATCATTATTACCCCCTCTTTACGCAGATTAAATATTATTTTACACTATTTTTAAAAGATTTCAATAAAAAAAGTACTATTTTTTAGTACTCTTTACTTCCTTTGGTAAATTGATATCTTCAATACCTCCCATATTATAAACTTCAAAACCTAAGTTATATAAAGTTTGGTAAGCAATATCTGCTCTAAAACCACTTTTACAATATAATAGAATTACTTTATCTTTATAAAGTGAAGTATCATTCGTAACTTCACCATAAGGAATATTAATAGCATCAATAATATGTTCTTCTTCATATTCAAGCGGGGTTCTAACATCAATAATAATATAATCATTATTAGCCATAATCTCTTTTAATTCCGTAGCATTAAGATACTCTTTTTGATTATCATCTTTATCAATGACTTTTTTCAAAGAAAAAGTACAACCCGTTAATAATAATGTTATTAAACTTAATATCAAAAACTTCTTCATTTAAATCACCAATTCTATTATATCTTAAAATTATTTATTATCAAACAAATAATATCAAAAAATAAAGACCGAAGTCTTTATTTTTAATTAGTTAATTTTTTCTTTATATAAATAGTTGTACCAACAAGTGAAACAAAACTTACACCTAAGATACCTAAATATATTCCTAAATGATCAGCAGTTTTTGGATTTTTAGTTTCATTTTTAGTTTCCACAACCGCAAGGGTTGTATCAGTAGGAGTTTCAACCTTTTTACCAGTAATTGCATAATTACTTAAATGATTTATAGTACCAACTAAATAACCATCTTCAACTGTTAATTTAATAGGTGTTTCAATTGTTAAGTCATCTTTAACATAAATGATATAAAATTCATTAAAATCTTTCATTTCATCAGTCATTTTGATTTTAATTTTAAATGGTCCATTATGAAGTTCATTATTTGATTCATCAGTTATAACGAAATCATAAACACCAACTAAAGTACCATAAGCCTTAGTTGCATCTTTAATCATTAAATAACCGACATTATACTCTTCTTTTGTAATTTCACGTTCTTGTAATTGCTCATCAGTTAAATTAAACCAATTAATAATATCTAAAGAATAATTATGGCCTTCAGGTTTAGTAAAGAAAATAGAATTACCATCTTTAGTTACAGTATAATCTTTATTAACTGCATCCTTTTCTGCAATTGCATAATTAGAAAACGAATTAGTTTCAAAAGCAATCGCATTTAATTCTTCATAATAATCAGCTTCAATTATTTCATAATCAATTACTGTATCGCCATCATGTATTTCATGAATAACAACAAATTCTTTACCAGCCATATCATCTTTTAATTCTAAAACAACAACTGCATCACTATCTAGATTAGTTATTGATTGATCCCATGATTCAAAATTACCATTATTATCTTTTAATCCACCTTTATAAACCGTATTAAATAAAGATAAATCTAAATAATCAGTAACCTCAAAACCAACTTCTGAAGCTTTACTATCAAACTCTGCTTTACGATCAGCATTTAAGTTAGAAGCATCGTCTACTTCAAGTTTAGCAGTACCATATTCAAAAGCATCATTACTTACTTCAATTGCCCCATTACGAATTGCTTCAACATTTGATTTAACTTCATTTCCTTCTTCAGTAAATTTAGCTTCTAGATGGAAGTTACCACCTGTAATTGTAAAAGTATAAACACAAGGTTCATCACCTGGTTCAAAAGGATTACCATTTAAACCAAAACTTGTTAATTGATATCCAGGATCTGGTATTAATTTAACTGTTAATTCTGTTCCAACAGGAAGGGTTGCAGAACCCCAAGATGAATCCCATTCCGTATAAACTTCTTTTCTTACTGCATCATGCCAATCATAAATATTACCAGCCGCATTAAAGTCAGCTACACTAGTATAAGTTTCATCATCAACAACTGCTTGAACAAACTCTAACTTTGCATTAGGAATCATATCATCTTCAGATCCACCAGCATTAGGATCATAATTCCATAAGAAATTACCAAATAATATTTCATCACCATGTTGTTTACGACCAGTAATTTCTACATCATATGTGTTATTTTCAGTTTTATCTACTTCAAAATAATACTCTAATTGTTGATTAGTATAAATTTCAATTAAATCTTCTTTAGTAGTAGGAAGTTGATCAGCAAAACTTTGATCATTAATTACAACATCTGTTAATAATGAATTCCATTGTACTTTAATTCCAATAATAATTGTATCTTGTGAAATATCTGGATAACCAATTTCCATTGGTTCAGTAGTAACTATTTTACTATATGCAAGTGGATCTTCTTGATATAGTGTATACTCTACTTTATTTGGATCAATACCATAGAAACTATGTTCTTCATTGATACCAATTTTAATTTCTGATGCATAACCATCATAATTAGGTTCAAATTCATGACCGTTAATGGTGACATTAACATAAGCTTTAGTATCATATTCTGGATGATAATCACCTGGATTACCTAATTCTTCAATTGATAAACCAAAGAATGTACCAGGATCTTCTTGAGTTACTGGATACTCTGATTTATCCATTACGAAGGTAAATGTATAAATATCTCCTGCAATGGCAACATTTTTAGTAACATAATCACCCCAGTTACCACCATACATTAAATCAGGTACTTTGTCAGTTAACTTTTTAACCGCAATAACAATTGTGTACTCATCATCATTAGTATAGTAACAATCTTGTTGACTTTCCCAATTATTATCGTTTACCTTAACACTAATTAATTGGAAATTTAATTCATCATGATTATCAACACCAACTGATAACACTTTATCACCAGCAGAAGTATTATAATCTTGTGCAAAAACCTTAATTGCTGGAGAAAAATATGAGATTAACATTAATAGTGCTAAGAAAACTCTAATACTTTTTTTAGAAATTTTTCTTAAAAATCTTTTCATATACTCCTCCTATTATTTCTTAACATAATAATATTATATAAACATAATTATTTCAATAAAAATCCAATAAAAAAATAGTGCTTTACAGCCCTATTTAAAAATAAAATACTTCTTCAAATTTCTTATCTAATGCAATACATATAACATAAGCTAACTTAGCGGTTGGTTGATATTGGCCAGTTTCTAGTGAACTAATCGTATTTCTTGAAACGCCAACCATATCTGCTAGTTCTTGTTGACTCATTTTTTTATCCGTTCTAATTTCTTTTAAATGGTTTTTTAAAATTAACTTTTTCTCCATTATTAAATTACCTTAAAATAACCTAATATTAACAATACAGTAACTATTAACCAAATAACTGATGTAAAAATATAAAGCCAACGATTTTTTTCTAACTTAATTCCTTTATAACCATAACCAACAGAACAGAAAATAGCTATTAATGAATATAATACTGGATTAGTACCCTTTCCAGAACAAATTTCATAAGTATAAAAAACAGTTGCTAAAATAAGCATAGCTAGTGCTCCAGCCCATGTAGCTTTATAAGAAATCTCCGTTTCATATGGATCTTTCTTTTTATTATCACGACGATTCATTGCTAATATTTCTTCTTTTTTCATAATTTCCTCCTTGCCAAGTTAACTTGGTATTTACAATATATCACTTGCCAAGTATACTTGTCAATACTTTTTATAAAAAAAGAAAAGATTAATTTTTTCTTTTCCTTAATACATTGTAAGTTAATACAATTAAACCACTAACAATTAATGGAATATAGAAAGTATAAGTTCTCGTTAAAAGCATTCCCACATCGGCTAGCTTAGAAGCAAAGACCATTACAAACAAATTATGGAACATTCCTTCTGAAACTCCTGCTCCACCAGGAATTGGTACGGCTTCCATGGTAACTTGAACAATTACTTGAATACTTAATAAATCAAGATAAGTATACGTATTAAATCCTAAAGCACGATATACGACATAAGCAATACTAAAATATAATATTCTTTGAATTGCTGCTAAGAAGAAGTCAATAACAACAACCTTTTTATGATCGGCAATGAAAAGAATTTCTTCATTATATCTTTTTAAGATTTCATCAATATCAAGTTTATCAATATACTTTCTTAGAATTGGAATCTTACGACCAAGGTTTAAAACTTTATTAGCTAAACCTCTTATAAAACTTTGATTAAAAACTAAGATCGTACAACTTACTACTACAAATAAATCAACTAAGAATCCTAAACCAAAGAACGCCATATAAACATAGCGGGAATTAAATAAGAATTCAGATTTATAAATTAATGCTATAATTCCTAATACTAATAAGATTAATTTAAAATAAATTGTATTAAGCATTAACGTAATATAACTTTTACGCATTGGAATCTTATCCTTAGTCATATAAATTAATTCAGCTGGTTGACCACCTGATGCTGAAGGCGTAATACCACTAAAATAACATTCTACTAACGCATAAAAAGTACATTTTAATATCGTTGTTTTTTGTTTCAAGGTAGTTAAAATAATTTTCATATAAACACCTTGAATAATATAATATAAAGCCATGATAATAAAACATAGCACAATATATTCATATTTTAAAGTTTTAAATTGTTCAATAATAACTTCGATTGATTCTTTATCATAAATAACTTTAAAAGTTAAAAAAATGATTAAAATTAAGAACAAGATTGATAAAAAATATTTTAATTTACTGTTCTTCTTCAATTTTAATCACCTTCTTTATATATCTAGCTTTTCACCCATTTTAACAATTGTTTCAATATCATCTTCACTACATTGTAAGATTTTTTCATTGAACTTAATATCTTTATTAATTAATAAAATGATTGTTGAACCACCAAATTCAAAATGGCCTTTTTCTTGACCGATGCTAAATTCGGTAACTGGTTCATTAACAATTCTACCAACCATCATTGCTCCTACTTCAATATAGCAAACATCACCTAAATGATCACAATCTAGGAATGTTACTTCACGGGCATTTTCTTTAAATACTTTATATTTTTTTAAAGCAATTGGTTGAACTGTATGAAACTTACCTTTTATATATTTAGATTTAACAATTTTTCCGCTATCCGGAAATAAATAATGATGATAATCATCAACACATAATCTAAATACTAAAGCATATTTATATTGCTTTTTTTCACCAATTAATTCATCAATCGTATAAATAGAATCTTTAATATTTAATTTAGTATTCTTATCAATCTTATATACCGTTAATTTAGCATCACTAATCGCATATAAGCCTTTACTAATCTTTCTTTTACCAGGTTTAATATTACGCATAAAAAACTCATTGAAAGAACGATACTTCGTATCTTCATATTCTTCCATATTAATATTATTCTTTTTAATAAACTTTTTTATGCGCCATTTAGAAAACCAAGAATTCATATACATTCTTGATAAATTCGCTGTTAATTTAGTAATAAATAATCTTAACATAATTCTACCTAATAAAGAATTATACATAAAACTTAATCCTTTTCTTGTAGAACCTTCAATATATTGATCTTTTTTTAAATCATAATACATTATCTAATCACCACTAATAATACCCCTAAAGCTACTGCTAAAATTGGTATTATTATATACATTACGCCCTTAAATTTAGGAACTTTAATATTTAATACAAATAATAATGAACAAGCTAATGTTGCTACCATATAAACTACTTTAAAACTTGTTTCCGGAATATTAGTGTGTAATAAACCTAAAATTGGATAAATTATTGCTGTTGCGGTAACTGGAAGTCCATTATATGTTTTAATCGGAGTATCAGAATTAGTATTAATATTAAAATAAGCTAATCTTGAAACACCACACATAATGAATAATGCAAAAATAACAAAATCCCAAATAGCATTCATTCCAAGTGATAACATAATAACTACTGGTAATACTAAAAAGTTAAATGTATCAGCTAAAGAATCTATTTGAATACCAAATTCTTTTTCTTGTTCGGTTCTTTTACAAGCTCTTGCTACTTTACCATCAAACATATCACAAATACCAGATAACATTAAGAAAATTAATGAAAATCTAATATATGGAACATCTGAAAATGCAATTTTAGAGAATGCAAAATACATTGAAACACAAGCAAAGATAACTCCTAAATAAGTTACTAATACTGACTTATGGACTTTTATTATAAACATATCTAATTACTTCCTTTTCCTAATTCATATTTTTTTAAATAATCATCATCTAATATTTTATTATTATAGAATACTGATTTTTTCTTTAGCTCTTTATCAAGTTTTTTAACCCCATACTTTTCCGCCAAAGTCTTTTCTGAAGAGAATAAATTAACCCCTAAACCTAACTTATTTCCTTCAATACTTCCACCTATAGCATATACCAAAGTTGGATAAGTATCAAGTGCTGTTACAATTCTTTCATTATTTTTATATTCTTCTTTAATTTCTTTTGGATTTATTAATACACTATATACATAACGATCATCATCTTTAGCACCACGTTTTCTAAAGAATTCATTTTGCATTGATAAATGATCTCCTATTACCATAATAGTTGTATCTTTATAGTAATCTTGTTCTTTAACATAATTAACAAAATCATAAATTAATCTTGAAGTTGTTGCATATGCATTTTCATATTGTTCATCATATTTTGTTTCTGAATAATTACCAACAAAGCCATCAACAAAGTGCGTATCAATCGTAATTAATTCTAAATTAAATGGTTCTTCATTATTAGAAATAACTTCCAATCTTTTCTTAGCTATATCAAATAAATAGTTATCATTAAATCCCCATTTACCTTTATCGCTTTCTTTCATTGAAAAACCATATTTATTTAAACTCTTAGAATCAATAATGTCATAACTACCATGTTTTGTAAAATATTCTTTTAAACCCCCAAAAGAAGTTTTAGCAGCAGATATTACTTCATTATGGTAACCATTATCTTTTAATAAATCACCTAAAGCATAAGACCCATTCATAAAGTTTTGTGAATGATATTGATTCTTATTAATACGAATCTTAAATGGAACCCCAGTAGAATTAGCAACAACCGATGCTGTTGTCCAAGAAGCCCCTTCTAACATACTAGTTAATTCATGATTATCTTCATTATAAAATACTACTGCATCTGGATCTTCTAGTAATTGGTATAAACCATCCGTTACTGGATAATCCCAATAACCACCTTGATCTTTTGTAAATAAAGTTGTTTCTAATGATTCAACCACAATTAGAATTAAATTTCTTTTCTTATCAAAAGTTATCTTTGTACTAGCTGGATCTACATAATGTTCTTCAATAAATGTTGATTTAAAATTCGTATAAACAATAAAGTTAAATAATCTAACACTCCACATTAATGCCAAAATTCCTAAACCAAATAATAACCAAGTAATTAATTTGCGATGTTTAATTGTTCCCTTAATTGGATATAATACTTTACCTTTTTTAGTACTAATCTTTTTCTTACCATTAAAGATATCATAAAACAAAGTATAAAAAATAAACGCAAAAAATAATACAATTGGTCCACATATTTTAAGTCCATCCCAAAAAGCTGAACTATCAGCATCTTCAACACCAACTCTTAAATAGAAGATAACTTCTTCAAAATTAGTTGATGAGAAATTAATCTTTAAATATATTGCTGCAATTATTGCTGTAAGCGATAATATAATTGCAATAACATGTAATACTCTTAATATTTTACTTTTCATAATCTACACCACGCAACCTACAATATTATATCTTTTTATATATAAAATTGCAAATAGTTAGTGCTTTTAACTATTTAACAATGAATAATTGTTTATCTTTTTCTAATTCTTTTAAACTTTTATTTGGTTTTGGTAAATCTTCTGGCATCGTGCCATTTAATTCTTTAATCGTTTCTCGAACCTTTTTCCCTACTTCATAATGGGTTTTAATAGCTTTAGCTTCCCCTTTAATTTTATCATTTTTAAGTTTGGAATCTGTATGAGTAATTCTAAATAAATTATCAACTAATTCTTCACTTCCCATATTATCCAAAATATCTTCACGATATCTTAATCCTTTACGTCTTGCAATATCATCAGCTGTTTCACCATTATATAACCCTTTGTATCCAGCATTATGAAATTTATCAAAATTTTTAACACCTGCTTCTTTGGCAGTTTGATTTAAACTTTTATTATGCTTTTTAGTTAGATTTCTTTGATATATTCGTTTTTCATCTTCACTAAGTTCATTATACTCTTTTTCAAATAATTCTTGTTTTCTTGTTTGAATAGCAAAATAAGTTTGGCCTAAGGCTACAACCGGTTTAGAAGAATCAGAATTTTGAACTATTAAATAACATGCATATCTGGTTAATCTATAATCATTTAATATTCTTTTAGCATTTGAACCTATTTTTACCATTACGTCCATTTGGGCGAAATGGTTTTCAATATTTAAAGCACTCTTTTCACAAGAGATAATAGCTTTTTTAATAGAAGGAAAAAATTTTCTATATTCACTATATTCTAATGTTTTCCCTAACTCTCTTGCTAACCAATATTCATTACCACTTTCATCAATATGTTTAATATTTTCAAATATTTTGTCTGTATATTCTTTTATTTCATTCATAAGTTCACCTCATAAATGGCATCATAAACAAAAATGAAATTTAATACAAATCATTAAAATTTAAAAATAATACTAATAAAATAAACAATACTTTAAATATTATTTATCAATAAAGATAAATTTGTAAAAATAAATATTACTAAAATACCAATTTAATAACAAATAAAAAATAAGAAGAATTACTTCTTATTTTCTTTATCTAAATTTTTAAATGGATGTTTAATACGAGTTTTAATAGCATTAACAATTATTGAAGAAGTAATATCATAAATACGATTAGCTTCTTCTTCATCTACATTAAGATTTTCCATTAAAGCAATAATTGTTTTACATTTATTGCTTTTACCAAATAAGAAGTTATCTTCTAATGATTCACTAATAATAATTGCTTTATCATGTGGATAACCAGTTTGCTTTTCCACTTCTGCAATAAATCCTCTTTTATTCATTACTATCACCGTACATTTTACCTTTAGAATCTAGTTGAATTTCATAACCATATTCAAAGATATAAGAAATAACAAAGATAATTAAGATTTCTACTAAGTTAAACATTTCTAGTGAAATATCTAAATCTTTATGTAAGATTATTTCAAATATTGAACCAGTTACATTAGGTAGAATAATTAATGCAATCATTAAGTAAGCTATTTTTTTAATATGTTCAACATTTTCTAAAGTAAATGGTGTATCACCATTATGAATATTATTAAATAACTTTTCTACTCTTTTAAGCATTAATATTAATAATACTAATGAAGCTATTAATACGATAGAAGCTGTTTCACAATATCCAATTAATAAACCTTTGTTATTAATGTTATCTTCAACTACATCTTTAATCATTGCTATTTTTTCTTTATCACTTTCAACAGCAATAATAGATTTTTTACGTTTAATAATTAACTCATTATTCTCTTCTACTACTTCAATAATTTTAGTATTATTAGAAATAATCTTACCATCCTTAATATCAATATTTTTAATTGCTATTGGAAGTAATACAGCAACTATTCCAATTAATACTGCTCCAACTATTGATGCAATCCATCCAATTTTAGATAATACTGATATTATCTTAGATAATACCTTTACTTTCTTTTGTTTTTGTTTTTTAAACTTAACAACACTCATTTTAACTTCTTCATCTAATGAATTAATGTCTGACATATCTTCATGTACTAATTCATTAATTTGACATTTAAAAATAGTACATAAACACATAATATTAGTCATACTAGGATAATTTTCACCAGTTTCCCATTTAGATACTGATTGTCTAGATACTCCTAACTTATCTGCTAATTCCTCCTGAGATATTTTTCTCATCTTTCTCACTCTTTTAAGATTGTCTCCAAATTTCATTAGACTTCTCTCCTTTCATGCCCTAAGTTTAATAAAAACCAACAATTATTACTATCAACTTTTAAGTGCATTTTATAAATTTAATAAATTGCACTTATATCTTTACATAAATATTGCTTTTTTATCAAATACACTAAATAATCTAAAAATATATATTAATCATTTAAAAATGATAACATTACACTTAAAAATCTATAACATGATTATATAATTGATATTTTTTATTTGAATAATCTATTTTATTATCTAAAGCCAATCTATATAATACGAAACACTTAGGATATTTTTCCTCATTATCAATGTTATAACAATCATTATTAACAATACTCATATAATATTCGTCAGATACCATCCAATTTAATGATTGTTTATCAGCTTTATCTTCAAATTTTTCGTTTTCAAAAGATATTAAATTTGTGGCTTTAGCCATATTAAAATCACTCTTACAATGTGCCAATTCATGTAATAAAGCAAAATATATATCTGCAATTCTCTTATACTTTCGGGTTAAATAAATAGCAGGAGTTTCCTTATTGACTTTAAATGCGCCTCGAATCTTAGATCCTGGTAAATCATCTTGAATTACGAGTTGAATTCCATTTTTATTAAACTTTTCAATTAATTTTTTTTCATCAAACAAATCATTCTTAGCATTATCTTTTATAAATTCCACTAAAGAATCTATATTACTTTTATCATATTGGCCAAGAACCTGATTACTTGCAATTCTATAACATCTCTCTAGCCATATCATAAGCATTTCTGGTTTATCATTCTTACTTTTATATAATATATTTTTATCTAATTTATACAAACTATCAGGTGCTGAAACCCTTAAATATTTAAGAATATCCATTAATGATGTCATTTTATTATCTACATGAACAAATTTTATCCAATTACTTTTTAATAGCTCTCTATATGAAAATTTATTTAAATATTGAGTAAGCGTTATCTCATTCTTATTCAAGAAATTTATAATTTCACATTCCATTCTATAATTTTCTTCTATTTTTAAAATATACTCAGCTGGGATATCAGTAACGATGGAAATAGATTGAATTATTGAAGAAGATAATTCAATGTTACCTGATAATAAATCAATTAAATGCTTAGGGGAAATGCCGATTCTTGCAGCAAATTCCTTATTAGATATATTGTGCTCATTTAAATAATCTTTCAAAATATCAACAAAACGCACATGTGCCATTTCTATCACCCTTAATCTTTTTAAATATTTCTTAAATATCTTTTAAAATCTTCATAATGTTCATCAGAAATATATTCGAGTCTAATAGAATAATTATCAGGGCAAGAAAACAAAAGCCTTAATTTTCCACTTTTACTATTCTTATCAATAGAAAATCTATAATAACCTGTCAAATCACCTTTCAATTCCTCAAAACCATATTGATCAGATATTACATGGTTTTTTAAATCTTTAAAATCATGTACAACCTCCATATGACTTAACACTTTATTTAGTTTATCCATAGCATCATAATTTTTCTTGATTTTTTTTAAGCTATTTTTATACCCAGTTGTAAGTTCAGAAATAATCATGAAAAATAAAAACTCCTTTCCTCTTCTTTACTCTTTCATATCTATCCTATCATTCCTCTACGTATACGTATATATATTAACATTAAGGTTAATATATGTCAATAATTAAATGATTAAAAAACTAATCTAACATTATTATTTTTTATCTTCAATTTTTAAACGCAAATAGTAATTATCGTGTTCATGATAACATAATTGAATTAATTATTAATTCATATAAAAAAGCAGGATTTCTCCTACCTATATTTTTGATTTGAAATATTTTTGTAATTCAAGATCTGTACAATAAACATAACAACCTTTCAGACCTCTAGTCATTAATGTTCTATATGTATTTTTTATTATAGAGTCTGCTATTCTATTTGCTTCTTCTTGTCCCTTTTCTAAAGCTATTTTATTTATGCCTTTTAATGATTGATCTGTTTTTGCTCTTTTTGTATAATCTGTAACTATTTGACCATTTTCATACCTCATATCATCGCCAATAATAACACCAACATAATCAAACTCTAATCCTTGGCATGTATGAATACATCCAGCTTCATTAACAGACTCTGGATCAATAGCATATGTTTGAGAATTAGCTAAGTTCCAACTCATTTCAAAATTATATTCAGGTATTACAATATCATGAACAGTAGTCTTAGCTTTACCTTCACTAATCCAGTCCCAACAGTAACCTGCAACTATTCTAGATTTATTATTTATTGTATTTTTTTCTTCAATAGTTCTTCTCATTTCATTTGGATCATCAAAAACTTTAAAATCATAATCAAATCCATCGATATCAAAATTTGCAGTTTCTCTTATTTCTAATAGATTATCTAACCAGGCGATGTAGCCATCTGAACCATTGCATCTAAATTGACTGTCTAATTCATAAATATAAATACCAGCATCTAATTCTCTTGCATATTGCTTTATTAAATCTTCACTACCAATATCTTTTAGTGTTACTTTTTGATTTTCATCTATAAAGAATATTGAAAATTTAGAAGCATTAATTATTTCTTTAATTTGGTTTTCACCTTTATTTTGAAATAATCCAGATTTAGCATTTAATCGATGTGCCTCATCCACTACTAATACATCCAATTTATTACTTTCTTCATTAACAAAATTACCAGACCCTTGAAATAAATGATTAATATAAGTTTGAGTAAAATCTCCTCTTAATTTAGCTGCAAATACATTTCTAGGTGCAGCATTTTTTGTTACATAAAAGCATGTCATATTTCTATTATTAAACTCAACTAATAAATTAATGGCCAATACTGACTTACCAGTTCCTGGTCCACCTCTAACAATCATTACATTTTTCTTGTTATTAGCAACAGTATCAATTGCATTACTTATTGCATATTCATAAATAACTTTTTGATCATCAATCATATAAAATTCTTTATTACCATGTAACATTTGTGATAAAGAATCTTGAAGCATCTTTGATGGTCTAATTCTTCCATGATCAATTTCATATAGAATACTTCCATCATCACCACTTGATATATATTTTTTAATAAAGTCTCTTAATTTAATAACATCATTATGTCCAAATAAAGGAGCCTTATCAGTATATTCTTTATAATTATCAGATAATAATGTATCATCATTTTCAAAATAATAATTATGCAAATAAGCACAAGGTATAACATTAATGTCTTTTAGTTGAACAGATTCATTATAATCTTTAATTAAGTTAGCATAAGTCATGGCTTGGTATGAAGGATGGTTTACATCTCTAAGTCCTCCACCCACAAATGTATTAACCTTATAAATACCATCTAGGTAAGCAACTTCAGTAGCTTTATCCCATTGCTTTAGCTCAATTATAATTACATTAGATTTGTCATTGTTAAATCCAGACATCATAAAATCTATTCTACATCCAGTTGGTGGAATATTATATTCAATAGCTATACCAGTATTATCCGGTATTTCATTATCACTTAATACACCTCTCATATATTGCATAGAATTCTTCCAAGAATTAAATTCGGGTGAACTTGGTCTTCTTTTAATCTTTTCAATATATTTATTTCTTATCTTATCAGCTATTATTCCTAAATCTACATCATTAATAAATCCTGATTTTATCCCTTCATATACTAACATACTAACCTCATTACATATTACTTAATTCATTAGCAATAGATTTTCTTCTTTTTTCTCGTTCTAGATTTGCTAATTTTTGAATAAGTATTTCCTCTAAAGCACATTTTAATATTGGAAATATTTCTTGACATTCTTCTTCTGATAAATTATGTATTCCATCACTCACCCTAGCATAAATTATATTAAACCCATTCTCAAATAATAAGGATGGTAAATATTTTTTTAATTTTTTTACTCGATCTTCGATACGATAATGCAAAAATTCATCTTCAGAAAAATCTAAATTATCTTTATTGTCATTGAAACAATCTATTAATAATTTTTCAAATATTCTTCTTAAATATATTAAAGCGCCAATACATGTATTAAAACTATATAATGAACATGCTTTCTTATAATATCCAGCATATTCATTCCCTAATTCCTTTATAAAAGGCTTATTGTTTATTTCTTCATTTAAATCATAAATAGATGGATATTGTCCTATTTTCAATATCCTATCATTTGATAAAACTTTAAAATCAACAATTAAAGAATGCCCACAATCACCACAACCTATTATCCTAAAATAATCTTTACCTCTCAATTCATCAGCTGCTGATGCTTGTTTTCCTTGAATACTCATACTTATCCATGCATAAGAAGAATTATGTAATGTGAATATTCTTCTTTGTTTACATAAATTACAATAACATTCAATTTTTAAATTGTTATACGGAAAAAACTTATAATTTGCAACCTTCGTATTAACAGACATTGGCTTATATAATGGATATAATAACATTTTTTCATTAATAAATGAATTTGTCATGTCATTAGCGGTTATATTATTTCTATTGTGGAAATCTAATTCTTGTATTGTTATCATTTCAATATTATTATCTCTATTCATAAAACACCTCGATTATAATTTTGTATATTTTGTACTTTTTCCTTTTGATTTTTCAACAGGATATTTTTTTGCTGTCTTTTCCATTTTATCTAAAACTATTTGTTTCGGATCTACTCCTAATTTATCCGCCATCAATATGCAATAATTTATTACATCAGCAAGTTCTTCTTTAACTTCATCTAAATCATATTCATTATTCCATTGAAAACATTCTAATAATTCACCTGCTTCAATGCAAATACTCTTTGCTAAATTTTCAGGTGAATGAAATTGATCCCAATCACGTTCTTTAGTAAATTCGACAACCTTTTCCCTTAATTCTTGCATTATAAACCACCTAATTCAATTATACCATAAGAAATATTAGAAAAATAAAAAACGTTCATATTATGAACGTTTATTTCATTACTTCAATATATTCTTCAATTTTTTCATTATCAATAATAGTTATATTTAATCTAGCTGCTGCTTCTTTAGCATTAACACTAACTTCATCATTACTAATGATAATACCAAAACCAACTTTTTCTCTTTCCATATCTTGTACAGTTTCTTCTATTTCGCGCATTGTTATTTTTTTATTTAAATAAGTTTGAACTGTATACATAACATTATCTTTTTTAGCTAACATATCATTATCATTAGTAGGGTCATCATCAGATAATCTAGCATCATCTAACGTTACTGGAAAATAACCATGTTTTAATAATACTGCTTGAATATAATTTCTAAATTCCCTACTATCTATAAAGTTATCAATAATCCCTATATCTTCCATATCTTAATCACCTATAATGATTATAGCATAATTCGTTATTATTCAATGTTTATATGATTTATTTTTTTGTATATTTACACTTTGGATAATTAGAACATCCAATAAATTTTCCATACTTACTTTTTCTTTCAACTAATTGTCCACCACATTTTGGGCATTTATTAGGATCTTTATCTATTACATTTTTTCTAATATTTCTAATATGTTCCTTTTTTATCTTTTTATCAATGATATTATTTCTATTAATTATATTAACAATTAAACTTACATCATCAATAATAACATCTTTGTATGATAATATTTTATCAACAATAGTATCGTATCTTACTAACTCTCCATCATGTTGAATCTTTAAAGTTGCTTTACTAGGAATACATACAATATTATATATTTTTGATTCATCAACATTTAATAATTCTGATAGTGCTTTTACGTGACCATAGTTCTGTCTAATTGGATTAGAATAATAATACTTATTCTTTCCAACATGTCTTATCCAATATTTATCATATTTATTACCAGTAATAAAACCATTATATTGTTTAGTTTCTACAGAAAATATACCATATGGTGAAACTATCACATGATCTATTTGATGAGTATTACCATTCGTTTTTATAAATACATCATTTATAACTATATATTTATCTTTTGGTAATTTTTTTAGCGCTTGTTTTGTCCAAAGCTCACCAAACCAGCCAATTATTTTTTTAGAATAAATAACTAATAATATATCGATTATAATAAATAAGATAACAAATGGATTAGTTAAAAAAGTAATTATTACTTTAATAAAATCAGCCATATAATTTCCTACTCTCTACCATCAACTAACAATATTGTTATATTAACACATACTATTAAACCTTTTAAAATAAAGTATGGAATAAGTATTAAGAATTTATTATTTTCAAATAAATATCTAAATGTCATTATATGTAATACTAAATAACCAGTTCCGGTCATTGTCATACCTAATACAATAAAACCTTTAGCAGCAAAATTATAATATAAAATACTAGCTATTAAACTTAAAAAATCTGGAGTCATAAATGTAAAGCAAAGGGAACATAACATTAAATTAATTGGTAAATAAGCAAATGTTATCGCACTAGTTGCGCTAAATAATTTTAATGAAATAAATACTATATATAATATTGCTGCTATACAATAAATAATGTTAATAATATTTAATATTAAACTAACTTTACCTAAAGTAGTTTTTTTCTTACGCATCCTAAATCACCTAAATCAATTATATCATAAAAATTATTATTGTATTTTCAAATATTTTTGTTATCATATATACTTAAGGAAGTGAAGAAATGGAAAAAGCAGGAATTATTACTGATATGATAATAAGAGGAAATGCCTCTGCATTAAATGCACTAAAAATTTTAAATGCTTATGAACGTTTTGATAAAATAATTAAAACTTTTTATCGTGGACTTGGTTTTATTATCACTTATGATTATAGTGATGCCAAAGCGGATTATTACGGACAATATACGCATGATTTAAAAATTTATTTTGATCATGTATTAGTATTTGATAGTAAAACTAATACTTATATTCCAGGGCCATGGGAAGAATTACTTAGTAAAATGGTAGAAAACAAAAAAATAACTAATAAAAAAGGTAAAGAATATGAAACATCTTACGAACGCGCTTTAAAAATTGATACGGAAATTGAAAAGATTATTGCTAATGATAAATCTGAAGAATGTTATGTAAGACTTAATAAAGATATTACCGTTTATAAAAATCCTAAAAGCGAAAATCCGTATGTAGTTTCAGCACATAACGATTTTGTATACATCTGTAATAAGTATCATGAAATCCAACAAATTAAAGAAAGTGGATGGGAAGAAGTAGTTTTAAAATACATGGCTGGCGTTGAAGCTGAAAAATTAGATGAATTACATAAAAGACAAAAAACATTAGTTCATGATTATATGGATGCATTTAAAGGAAAGGAAAAGAAATAATGTTTAAAAAGAAGAATAAACTTAGTAAGGAAACCATTGCTTTTCTTGAACAAAATATACCAGCAGTAGAAGATGCCATTAAAATCTTAAAAGAAGTTGGTATTGAAAGTGAAAGAGATCCAAGAGTTAGGAATAATAAAGAGATTCAATATAATGGTTCTGGTTTTAATATCCATATTTATGGTGGAAAAGATACTATCGATGCAAAAGACCCGCTATATTTAACTATTAGTTTTGAACATGTAGTAGTATATAATGCATGGTACCTAAAATATGTTGAAGGCCCTTGGGAAACATTAATTAAAGAGTTAGCAAAGCGTCCTACAATAGCGCAAAACCTTCAAGATAAATATAACGAAAATAAAGCGCGTGCCGAAATTATTGATTATGAAATAAGAGATATTATGCAATATCTCACACTTTCTCGTATTAAATCACTTGAATTAAAAGACTATAATATGATAATTTATTATAACTACAATTGTGATGATAAAAGATACGTAATAGAGTATCAAGGCGAAGATGTATATGTAGCTAATAGCTATCATGAAATTCAAACTCTAACTGAAGGCCCTTGGGAAGCCATTTTAATGAATTATAGAAAAAATGAAGAAGCTAAAGCTTATGCCGAAAAGCATAAAGTTCAACTAGAACAAGTTGATAAATACATGCAAATATTAAAAAATAGCTGAGATTATATCTTAGCTATTTTTTTATGTAATCATTAATTATTTTTATTAATTCTTTTGTATGAGTAGTTGCAATATCATGACCGCCATTATTAATTAAATAGATCCGATTTTTTATTTTTTTAGAAACAATTGATAACATTCTCGATGGATCTACCATATTATCTTGATTACCATATATAATGATAAAATCGTTAGGTTTAATCGCTTCTAACTTACTAGCTAACTCCACCCTAACAATATCTTGATAAGTATTTCTTAAAAACTTAGTTCCATAAACCATTTCAGGAGTTTTAACTTTATAAATTAAATATAAATCTCTTAAATAATTTCTAATTGGTTTAATAAAATTTGGGGTTTTAATAAATGCTTTGGAAGCTTTTTGATTTCTTATTAAAGCTGGTGATACTAAAATCAATTTAACATTACCATATTTCTTATAATAAGTAACAGCAACCGCTCCCCCAAAAGAATAACCTAAAATATAATCAGGATGAAAATCATTATCTTTTATGTAATCATAAATAAAATTAGCATAATCATCCAAAGAATATTTTTTTACATTAGGTTCTTTTGTTAAACCAAAACCTGGTAAATCCGGAGTTTTAACAATATAATCTTTAGCCAAAGCATCAACAAATGCTTGACGGTTATACCAAGCATTTGTATCAATCCTGCCATAGTAATTATTATAATTCCAACCATGAATTAATAATATTTTTTTCATTAAATCATTCCTTACAAAAATAAACACGTCAGTGTTTATTTTTTATCAGTTAATTTTTTAGTTTGACCTTTATAGATATCACGCGATTTTTTTAAAATATCTTGAAGTTCTTCCGGATAAATACTATTTACTTTATTAATTAATTCTTCATCTATTTCAATATCTAATAATCTTATTCCTTTTTCTTCTTTTAAGAATATCGCATCTTCAATGTAGATAACATTTGCATACGAAGAAAGGGCATTATCAAACCTAACGCTATTGGCATAACCATTAATAATATTACGATAAATAACGCCTTTAAATTCTCTTAAATCATCAAAGCTTTGGAATATTGCATGTTTAGCAAAAAAAGCATTAGCAATAATCACAATATCACTTATATGTGGAGCTTTCTTTTCATCTTTAACTTGTTTATCATCCCACACTAAGATATTATTAACTGCAAATTCACGGTGACCTTTTTTATCAAGATCATAAGCTTCTAAAATCCATTCTTCATGAGCATGCCATTCAGATTTTTTATATTCTAATTTAATTGGAATAATATTTCTTTTAGCAGTAATTCCTTCCCAATTTTTATAAGTAATCGTAACTACTTTTTTACGCATATTAGCTAGTTTTTTAGCATCCTCATCACTTAATAGCATATTTTGTACTAAACCACTTTCGGATGTCGTTGCCACATGATAATATAGCGTTTCATCTGAATCATCAAATTCTTTAAAACAAAATGAACCTAAATCGTCGCCTCTTTGTTCTCCAGAAATTACATTTAATCTTTTAATCTCACCCATTTATAAAACCTCCCCAAAAACGCTTATTTTTTCTTTAATGTTAATACATGCCAGTTAAGTTTTTCTGCTCCACCTTCATTATGATATTCAACAATATCAAATAAGCCTTCTCTAAAGTTGTCAATATCTTCTTTAGTATAATAAGCATAAAATCTTTTTTCTTGAGTTTGTTTATCTTTTAATATTAAATAATTATATTTAGTACCATCAGAAGCGATCTCGGCATCCGGATGTACTAAAGCATTTTGAAAATTAATAATAAATAAACCATCATCATTTAAACCATTATAAACAACTTCAAATAGTTTTTTAACATCTTCAATATTTAAATGCGGATTACGCCATGAAATAATTAAATCGGCTTTCTTACCAAACGTTTTAATAAAATCATCCGTTAAAAAATTATATTTAACAACATTATTAATTCCCATTCTTTGTTGTTCTTCTAAAAAATCATCAACAATATCACTAGCAACTATATCATATGATTGATCTTGTAACATTTTAGCAAGATCACCAGTGCCACTACCAAATTCAACGATAAATTTATTTCGATCACCGTTTAATCCAGTATCAACATATTTAAATAATCTTTCCCATTTATCGGTTTCAGGATCAATCGCTTTATGATTAATATATTCTAAAGCTCCCCCATTATTATACATTTCAATTGTTCTTGTATTATCTTTACTCATTAATAAACCTCCTAAATTTATTATAACATAAAAAGAACATTAATTAATGTTCTTTTTAATATCCCCCTTTTAATTGTTTAATAAACATTGCCCCTTTTTCATATATACGATCCCTATCTACTATAACAATTGGACATTCTTTAAACCAATCAGGAAGTCTTTCTGGATTAGGTGAATCAGCATCTAAATAAGTATCCAATAACATGGCATTATCGCCACATGTACCATTAACTAAAGTATCAGTTCTCGTATAACCAAAGCCTTCTAAAGCATCATCAAATAGCCTATAATATTTAGGATCAATATCATTAGCTTTTTTGGTTAAGTATTTTTGTACTTCAATACCACCCCTTATAATGCCATATTTATCTCTAACATATTTTTCTTCATAATTTTTTGCAAATAAATATAGATTAGGACATATTACATCTTCATATGACCATTTAGTTTTAATTAATTTAAAAACATAATCACCAATCCGATAACAACTACAAGTACTACCCTCACCAATAAAACCATATTCTCTACTATGACTTAAATCCATATATTTTTCCGTCCACTCTTCTAACAAAGGAGTTAAACTACGCCAATCCATATCTTTTAAAACATCTTTGGTTATATTTATTTTATATTCATCAATTCTTGGAGGATACAAATAATAACGCATTCTAAACGCAAACTCATCTAATAATTCTTTACTTACATGAACTTTTTCACCAAACAAAATATGAAAACGATAATTCATAGATGTCTTAAATAAAATATCAGCATCTTTATCAAATATTTTTCTATTTCTTTCTAACTTATCTAAATCAGATGAATTATTTACATAAACTGGGGCAAGTATTTCATCAGCTAAACTATTATATTGATAAGTTGCTAATATAAGCTCTTTTAATTTATCAAATTCTTGATAGTAATCATTATTTAATAATTTAACCGCCAATTTTGAAATATCATGAACATCCATTTGTTCAGCAAATAATACCATTTGTTCACCTGGTTCATGCGTAAAAGAAGTAGTATATTTAGTAATATCATCATATATTTCATTAATCTTATCAAGATGATTTTCAATTAAATAATCCATAAATAAATAACGAATATGTAAATTATGGTATCTAGATAGTTGATGTAATAATTCTTGATTATTAGCATCAAAAGCATATTTTACAACTACTTCAAAATTCTTTGAATCTTTATCATTTAACAAGAAATAGTCAAAATTATCATTTAATACTTTTAAGCCTAAAGGAGAATTATATAATAAATTACTTAATCTTCCCGAATCAATTAATTTTAAATCGAATAAATCAATAGCATCATCCATAAATTCTGGAATATCATAAATTATTAAAAAACAAAAAGTTGGTGATTTAAGTTTTAATTTAGGAAGAAAACCATTAATTATTTCAATTCGATTTTTTGATTCTCTAACTAATGCTATTAAATTATCTTTATCATATGTTGATAAACGATTAACAAAATCAACATTACCTTCTTTTAAATATTCTAATGTACTAAAAGCCATATAATCCTCCCTTCTTTTGGTTTATTATTCTAACATAAAAAAATAAAAACAAAAACAAAAAATGGAGAGCTAACGCTCTCCTTCAGGGGGTTTTGGTTGAACACTCACATTAGTAAAACGGTGAGTCTTCAAGCATGATGTGTATCATGCTATAATCATTATATGATATCAAACTAATTCTTGTCAATTAGTTTTTATTTAATTCAATTAAATTATCATAATATTTAGTTTGTGCAATTATTAAATATGGAATTACAAATACTGAAGCAATTCCTCCTGTAAAGATTGCTAATAAAATCCATCCTATAAACTTAAGATTAAAGATTACATAATCTAGTTTATAGCCTTTCATCAACTCTCTACTCTTCTTTAATGATTGGAAAGCATTTAACTCTTCATCATCAACAATAATATAAAATACTTGTACATACATTAAACTAAATATGATTCCCGGAATAATTAGAATTGAACCAATTCCTACAATTAAATTTAGTATGATAATTGCTAATAAGATGGTTCCAAAACTACCAAAATAACTAAATAAACTTTTATAGGTTGCAATCTTACCTCGTACTAAATCTAAATAATATTTATAAAGACCCATATTTAATGGTAATAAAAGTAATAGGGCAATTACTACGATAATACTTTCTGCTAAAGAACCATTTTCCGTTACATAATAAGCCATCATTAAAAATGGTAATGATATAAGTTCAACAATTAAATGAGCAATCCAGATTTTTAAAAAGTTATTTTTTAAAACATATCTAGCGTTTGAACGAATAAGTTTATGATCCATACTTCACTCTCCTACTATTATTATAGCTTAATTAAGAAATAATTTTCAAACTATTAATGATATTATTAACAACATCATCATTATTTAATAATGCTTCATTACTATCAACAATTGCTTGTTTTAAAATTTTAAAATCAGTTCTTAAATCCGCAATTTTAAAATGCATGTCACCACTTTGGTTAGTTCCGAAAAGGTCACCTTCTCTTCTTATTTTGAAATCCATTTCGGATATATAAAAACCATCATTAGATTCTTCTAATACCGTTAATCTTTCTGTCTTTTTATCACTAATTAAAAAGCAATATGATTTAATATCACTTCTTCCAACTCTTCCTCTTAACTGATGAAGCGTTGAAAGACCAAAACGTTCGGCATTATAAATAATCATTACGGATGCCGTATCAGAATCAATTCCTACTTCAATAACAGTTGTTGATATTAAAATATCAATCTTTTTATTCATAAAATCCGTAATGATTAAATCTTTTTCATTATTTTTTAATTTACCATGTAAAATAGCAATCTTTTTATTAGGAAATGCTTTTAAATACTTTTCTTTTAATAATTTAACACTATTTAATTCATCATCTTCTTCATTTTCAATTGAAGGTGCTACGACATAAACTTGATGATTTAGTTCTAATTCTTCTTTTACTTTAATCAAAACCGTTTTAATATCATCTTCTTTAATAACTTGGGTTTTAATTTCACTACGATTACCTGGTTTAACTTTAATAATAGAAGTATCCATATCACCAAATATCGTCATGGCATAAGTTCTTGGAATTGGCGTTGCGGTAGTATAAAGCAAATCAGGTTTAACCCCTTTATTAATTAAACATTTTCTTGCATTAACCCCAAAACGATGTTGTTCATCAGTAATTACTAAACCTAAATTATTAAATGATAATTCATCATTTAATAAAGCATGGGTACCTACAATAATATCAATCTTATTATTTTTTAAATCTTCATAAATACTTAGCTTTTCTTTTTTAGTTAATTTACCAACAATTAATTTAATATTAAGATCTTTAGGCATTACTTTTAACATATTTTGATAATGTTGAATAGCTAAGATTTCCGTTGGTGCCATTAGGGTTCCTTGATAACCACCTAAATAATTAATATATAAAGCAATAATCGCCACAATTGTTTTACCACTACCAACATCACCCATTAAAAGACGATTCATCCTTTGCCCATTAGTTAAATCATTTAAAATATCATTAACCGCTTTATTTTGATCTTCGGTTAATAAAAAAGGTAGATTATTCATAAATTCATTTAACTTATCAACATCAATAACTCTTTTTAAACCATTATCTTTTTTATTCATTCTTTTTAAATAATTAATCTTAGTTGCAAAAGTAAATAACTCTTCATAAATTAATCTTAACCTAGCTTTTTTTAAATCATCAATATTTTGCGGATTATGAATAATATTTAAAGCTTCCTTTTTGTTAATAAATTGATACTTATTAACTAAGTTAAGAGGAATATTATCAAGGTAAGAATAATTAGTAGTTAAAGCTTCCATAATATAACTATGTAAGTTCTTTTGTTTAACTTCTCTTATTACATGATAAACGGGAATAATGGTTTCTTTTTTGATAACATTAAAACTAATATCATTAACAATAAATTGATTTTTTAATTTATCGTATTTACCCGTTAAAGTTAAATCGCTATTTAACTTAATATTATTTTTAAGAAAGTGTCGGTTAAAGATAACCGCTTTCATAATTTTTTTATTACTATTAATATCAAATGATAAGATATTCATATTCTTTCTAATAAAGCTTAATTTAACTGGTGATATAACTTTCGCATTAATGGTAATAGCATTATTAAAATCATTACAATTTAAGATATTTATTGGTCTTAAAATATTATAACGAAATGGATAATAATTAACTAAATCATCAACATTATTAATATTTAATTTATTTAAATAACTAATACTTTTAGTACCAATTCCTTTAATGTCTTTTAAATCCATTATCGATCACCTAATACTAATTATAACATGTAAAAAAATTTTTATAAAAAAAGTGTAAAAAAGTGTTGACAAATATAGTCTTTTCGATTAGTATAAACACTACCAATTCACACAAGGCGAATTGGTGCTAGTATCACACTAGCCAACCCCTTTTTATTCTTTTAGAAGCAGTCTTCAGGGGGCTGCTTCAGTTTTTTTTAAATAAAAGATATCAAGTATTACTTGATATCTTTTTTATGTTTAAAAACAATTAATTTAGAAAATACATAATTAGCAATGGTTACTACTACTTGACTTACTAATTTACCAATAATATCACTTTTTTTAAGCAAGGATACGATAATAAACATGCAACCCATATCCATAAATAAACTTAAGATTCTAGCAAATACAAATAAACATATTTCTAGAAAAATATTTTTATTTTTACTTTCAAATACAAATATTCGATTAGTTATATAAGCAAAAGTTACTGCTGCAATCCAACTAATAATATTAGCAATTTGTAACTTAATGGCATTATCCGGATCAAGAAAAGTTCTTGTAAGAATAAAGTATGTTACAAAACTAACAACCGTTGTTAATACTCCCACAATTAAATATTTAATTATTTCTACAAAATTATTCTTCTTCATCAGTAAACAACCTATCTATATCTTTCATTATTTTATTATTATAATCTTTTAAATAATTAAATTGATGCGGATGCTTCTTTGCTTTTAAAATACCTTCTTTAATATCTTCATAACCCTTAACATCACTAACGTATTGGGTTAAATGATTAGTAATAAAGATATCTAAGCCTAATGCTTTAGCTTCTAAGATAACCATTCCTTGACCTTCATAACGACTTGTTAAAACAAATCCATCCATTTTACTCATTACATTGTATGGATTAGTTAATCTTCCTAAGAATGTTACATAATCACTTAATTTAAGTTTATTAACTAAGTTTTCTAAAGGTTTTCTTTCTTCTCCATCACCAATAAAATATAAGTGATATAATTTATCTTCACTCTTATCTAATAGTTTTTTAAATTCATTAATTAAAATATCAAAACCTTTTTGATAAGTTAGTCTTCCTACTGTTACTAAGTTATAAGTTTTCTTATTAACTTTAATATCTGTTTTAAGCTTACTTTTAGCTTCTATTTCTTTAGTATCAATATAATTAGGTATTACCATATATTGAGGATTATTAGAGCCATTTAAAGCTTTAAATGGGCCAATAACACCATCTGATACCCCAACAAAGGTATCAAAGTATTGATACTTCTTTTTCATACTAATATGATAAATACGATATTTAAATTCACTATGATATTTTAAATAAACATCATTATGAATCCACATCACTCTTTTTTTAGCTTTAACTTGTAATGTACCCATTGCCGTTAATGCTTGATAAGAATCAAAATCAATAGCACAATCATACTCTTTATCTAATACTTTTAATTTAAAAATTTTATTAATTAAATTAAAAGGTAAACAATTTAATGCTTTATGATAAATTCCCATCTTTAAATAAATAACATTTACATGTTTATTAATGACATTAACAAAGAAAGGATTCTTATTATCAAATAAATATAAATCTACTTCATATTTTTGATAATCTAAATTATCTAATAAATTAATCAACGACTTTTGAATACCGCCCATTTGTTGATCATAACAGAAAAATGCAATCTTTTTCATATCTTATCAATAAACTCCTCTACCGTATCAATTAATTCTTGATTATCAATCTCTAGTTTTTTAGGATTAAACTTATTAATATTTTTAATCGTATTTCCTAAATCTGCTATATCATTAACGACTTTAATATAACCGGCTTCTAAAAAATTTTTAGAAATATCTAATTGATGATTATTAACATGTTCATGATATTTTTTTAAACGTGGTATAGCAATTACTTTTTTACCATATTCTAATCCTTTAAAGATTGATCCTACCCCAGCATGGGTAATTAAAATATCACATTTTTTTACCATTTCATTTAACTCATCTTCTGGGGCAAAATTAAAGTGTTCAATTAACCCATTATATTCCGTATAACCAGTTTGCATAATCACTTTATCTTTAATCTTTTTTTCTTTAACTAAACGATCAATTTCATTAATTAAACGTTTAAATGATTTATCTTGGGTTCCAACAGTTACTAAAATCATTTAACACCACCCCTTTTAATTGATTTAGGATATAATTTTAACATTTCATCCCAACGAACAATAAATAAATCCGCGATTTGATAAATTAAATTACCCGTAGCACTTCTTTTACTAGAGTTAGCTAATGTTTCAATAAAGATTGTTTTACTATCAAGCTCTTTTCCTAAACAAAGCATTGGTCCAGCAAAATGGGCTCCTGTTGATACAATTACATCTGGCCATATTATTAAATAGATAAATAAACTCTTAAAAGCATTTAATATTAAACGTATTCCATAAATTAAAATATTATGGCGATCAGATCCAAACATTAAATAATAAACACGCGGATATTTTTTGACTAAATCAATAGTGGTTTTAGTTTTTTCGGTAACCAAAGTGGTATCATACTTTTTAAATAATGGTTTTAATACTAAAATTTCTGATAAATGACCACCATTAGTTGCAATAAAGATTACTCTTTTTTTATGAATATCATTTAAATAATTAAATTCCGTTAATAAAAGTAAGATAATTAATGCCAGATAGATATTTACTGCTGGGCTTACTAAAACATGCCCAGAAAGCATTGCTAAAAGCATGCCAAAGCCTAAACTTAAATAACAATTACTAATTGTTAAATTAATCTTTTTAAATACCTTTTTAATAACAAATATACCTAAGTAAATAAATGGCATTACATAGATAATTAAACCGACTATTCCCCCACGGTAGAAGATATCACATAAATCCATTTCAACTAATCGAACATCATATCTAGTATACCCAATACCAAATAGTTTTTCATCAAGATGACTGTTCTTATAAACTTTATTATTAGCTTTTAAGAATTCATCACGACCACTACTAATAATATCTTTATCACTTTTATCATCAGTATTATAAGCAAGTAAAGTTTCTTCTTTAATCGCCAAATTTTCATTAATACGGTTATGTCTAGTTATAATATTTTGATAAGCTGGTGAAAAATAAGCAAATACTAAAATTGCTACCATAAACCCGAAATATAAAATACGATTCTTTTTCTTAATTAAACTAACAATCATATAATAAATAGTTGTTAATGAAATACCAATTAAAACGGTTTTAGTTCCAATCATTAAGAAAACAATTGCACTAATCATTCCCACAATCTTAAAGAAAATACTATTACTAATCTTTTCATACATAAATGGGAATAATAAAACCGCGATTGCACTTATTTCATTAGCAGCATAAAAATAACCCATATAGCCAGCTAAATGATATTTAAGAGGATATGTTAAATTACCCGTTCTTGTAATAAGTGCAATGGTTAAAATTAATGCAAATACATAACCATTAATATAAATAACGTTTTTAATACTTCTTTTATCAATACCAATTTCATCATAAAAGTTTAATAATAATACTAATATCGTTGGTAAACTAAACATTTTAAATATATTAATAGCTTCTTTAATAAAATTAGTATCTAATTTGGTTAAGAAATATATTCCACCATAAACCATTAATAAAATAAAATAACTAATGGTAAGCATACGATATTTACTATTACTTTTAAATACTACCATGCCAAAAAGCATTAATATAATTAATCCTCTTACCACTATTCCAATTGATATTGGAAATGAAAAATAACGAACTTGTAAAGCCGTTAATAAATCAATCAGTGGATATAAAATAAAAAGTGTTGTTACAAATTTATTATTTTTCATAAAAATCCCTATTTCTTTTTTTTAGTTTTATTTTTCTTAATTGGTTTTTCTACTTTTTCTTTTTTAGTATGTTCAAATAAAATATCGGTTTTCAAAACAATAAATAATAAGATTAACATTAAGCCAACATAAATACCTAATGCTATACGGTTATCCCCTAATACATAGAATATTGATACTGCCGCAAATAAGATATTAATTAAATAGATTATTAATACCGTAGTTCTTGGTGAAAATTTCATCTTTAATAATTGATGATGGAAATGTTCTTTATCAGCTACTCCAATATTACCATGTTTTAATAATCTTCTTGCAATTGCAAGCGTTGTATCAAATATTGGAATAATTAAAATAATTAAAGGAATAATTAATGAAGTTAATGTTGCTCCTTTAAATCCTAAAAGGGCAATAATGGCAATAATTAATCCCAAGAAATAACTTCCTGAATCTCCCAAAAATATTTTAGCTGGTGAGAAATTAAACATCAAGAAACCAAATATAGCGCCAATCATAATTAATGATAAAATAACATCTAAACCACCTAAAGTATTTAAAATAAAGGCAATAATAAATATTGTAACGAAGTAAATTAAGGAAATACCACTACATAAGCCATCTAAACCATCAATTAAATTAATGGCATTAATAATCGATACAATAAAGAAAATTGTTAATATATAATTTAATGGTGATGGAATTACAAATTGTAACCCAAAAGCCGAAATATCTGATAAGAATATTTGACCATAAAAAACAATAATACAAGCAGCTAATATTTGAACAATAAATTTATATCGCGCTCTAATACTATTAATATCATCAAAAATACCTAATAAAATCATCACAAATGAACTAATTAAAATTGATAACATCTTGGTAGTCATTGGTGCATATAGCATATAACCAACTAAAAATGCCCCAAAAATTGCTACCCCACCTAAACGTGGCATTGGACTTTTATGAACTTTTCTTTCATTTGGATAATCAATTGCATTAACATGATGTGCAATCTTTATAACAACTGGCACTGATAAAAACGAAGTTAAAAAAGTAACCAGTACAATTTCATATATTTTATAGCCATTAACTAATAGATTCATATGACCAATCTCCTATTAATAGTATAACCCATTATAAAAAAAAGAAAAAGTCTTTTTAACTTTTTCTAACGTTTTTTAAAGATATTTACTAATGATAAAGATTTAACTTCTTCAATCTCTGGAGCAACTGTTTTAGGAACATAATCATCAATAATCGTTTCCCTAATACATTCTACTTGATTATATAATTCAGCAGTATTTTCAACATGTTCTGCTTTCTTACCTAAATCATTTAATTCAACAATTTTTTTATAATATTTATCTAATACATCTTTAACTAATTCTGTTTCACTTTGTACTCTTAAACGATCTTTTTTAATTAAAGAGAATGTTTCAATCGAACGTGCTACAAAATCAAAGAATGGAACACTAGTAATAATTAATGTATCCCCAATTAAACAAGTAATAAAGCCAGGATATTTTAAAACAATAATAATAAAAGCGTTAACGGCTGCTATAATTAAAGCAGTATTAAACATATCATCAAGAACCGCATTTTTAAGTCTATTTTCTTTAATACGTTTTTGATAATCAGCATGACCATCATTAATAGCTTTAATATCACGACTAAGACTTCTAGTCTTTTCTTGATAATCTAAAACAATACTATTAATATGTTCTTTTAAATTATTCATAATACCCCTCCTTTAAGCATTAAATTATTATACATCTTTTTTATGAAAATGCAAGAAAAAATGGTTATTACTAACCATTTACTTTCTTAATAACTTCCATACCACCCATGTATGGTTGTAATACTTTAGGAATCTTAATAGATCCATCACTTTGATAATTGTTTTCAATTAAAGCAATTAAACCTCTTGGTGTTGCTACAACGGTATTATTTAAAGTATGGGGATAATAGTTACCTTCTTCGCCTTTAACTCTAATACCTAATCTTCTTGCTTGGGCATCACCTAAAGTTGAACAAGAACCAACTTCAAAGTATTTTTGTTGTCTTGGACTCCAAGCTTCAATATCACATGATTTAACTTTTAAATCAGCTAAATCACCAGAACAACATTCAAGTTGTCTTACTGGAATATCAAAATTTCTAAATATTTCAACAGTTAATTTCCACATTTTGTTATACCATTCCATAGAATCTTTTGGTTCACAAATAACAATCATTTCTTGTTTTTCAAATTGATGAACACGGTATAGACCTCTTTCTTCTAATCCGTGAGATCCCCCCTCTTTTCTAAAACATGGTGAATAACTTGTCATATTAATAGGAAGTTCATCTTTTTTTAACATTTGACCTTTAAATTTACCAATCATTGAATGTTCAGATGTACCAATTAAGTATAGATCTTCGCCTTCAATTTTATACATCATTGCTTCCATTTCCGGAAATGACATAACGCCTTCAACAACATTACCATGAATCATAAATGGTGGAATTGCATAAGTAAAGCCATGATCAATCATGTAATCTCTTGCATATGCAATCATTGCTTCATGAAGTCTAGCAATATCACCTAATAAATAATAGAAACCTTCACCACTAGTTCTACCAGCAGCTTCTTTATCCATACCATTAACTCCTAAAATAATATCAGCATGATATGGAATTTCATAATCAGGTACAACTGGTTCACCAAATTTTTCAACTTCTACATTTTCAGAATCATCCTTACCAATTGGAACAGATTCATCAATAATATTTGGAATAACCATCATAATATCTTTAATCTTTTTATCTAATTCTTCTTTAGAAGCTTCAAGTTCTTTAATACGATCATCCATTGAAGCAATTTCAGCTTTAATTTTATTAGCACCTTCAATATCTTGATTACGCATTGCTTCCCCAATTAAACTACTCTTCTTATTTTTAAGAGCTTTTAAATCATCAGCTTCTTTTTGAACTTTTCTTACCATTTCATCCATATTGAAAACTTCATCTACTAAAGGTAGTTTTTCATCTTGGAATTTCTTTTTAATATTTTCTTTTACTAAATCTTTATTTTCTCTTATTAATTTAATATCTATCATTATTAATCACTTAACCTTTCAAAACGATATTTTTGTTTAACTTCCGGATATTTTTCATGATCCACTTCCGATAGGAAATTACTTTTTGCTCTTGCCCAATACTCATCTTTACCAACATGATGATAAATAATTAACTCTTCCAATGTTTCGGTATCTTTAGCAATAAGGACTATTTCAATTTCCATACCTTTGAAATGTTTATAGTGTTCACCAACTTTTATTTCTCTTTCCATAATATCCTCCTAAAAAATAAAAAAGAGATAGTAAGAAAGTGCTTAAGCACGGTACCATCTCTTATTTAACTTAATCACTTTAACGGGGTTAACCGGTAGTTATTACTACACTCAGGAAGTAGATTTCATTTATTAATTTTATTATCTTTCACCAACCGATAACTCTCTATCAAAAATTAAATAAATTACTTAGTTTCCTTCATCGATTTATAAACCTATTATAACGCATTATGTAATTTTTGCAAGTCATTAATTATATTCATAAGTATATGTATTAGTATTACCACTAGAATCGGTAATATCAAAAGTATAAGTACCAGCCTCTTCAACTTTAAAATAGTATACATTTTTACTAGCGATATAATCGGCACTAGAAGTAATAAATTTTACCTCACTACCATTACCTAAACGACTTTGTAAATGGAACCACTTAGTACCATTTTCATTATAATAACCCATTGAATCATATTTAGCGTCATCTAAATATTCATCATACATAACTTCGACTCCTGGTTTAAAAGTTATACTTTGTCTTGCATCAGCATCAGTTCCACCAATACCAATTTTTCTCGTAAAATTATTATTTTTTCTTCTAGTAAAAATACTTCTTGTTGTAGATGCTGTAGATGTATAAGTATTTATAATTGATAATAATCTTGTATCATTACCCATCGTAATCATATCAATTCCATTTTCAAAGAAAGTATCAGCAACAGTATTATTAACACCTCCATAATACATCATTCCGATAAAAGCATTATAATTACCATCAACTAAAGTATTTAAGTCTGGAAATTCATTAATAATTGTAGTGTAGTCAGTATAACCAGCTGCAGTTAAGGCAGTAGTTACTGTATCACACCAAGCTTCAGTTACACACATGACGTAGATTTTTAAATTTTTCGTCATATCCGTTTCTACTAAGCTTTCATTACTAACAACATCAGTAACAGTAACATCTGGTGAATAAACATCTAAAGCAATATAATCTTCCCCATTAACGGTTTCTGTTCTAAAATCAACTGTTGGTTTAGCTTTCCAATGCGCATAATAAGTGGTATCAGTGGCTGGTACCACCGTATTAGCAGTAATTTGGGTTCCCTCACTAGCAGCTGTGTACCACCCATCAAAGTAATATTCATCTTCACTAATAACTGGAAGAGTTCCTATATTAGATCCTATCCTTTTAGGAGTATTTACTTCTGTTACTCGAGTAATTGAAAAATCATTAAAAGCAAAAACACCACTTGTATAATAATCACTACGAATGTATGTTAAAAAACCATCATTACTTTCAAAACCAGCTAATGAACTAGCATCTTTTATTGCTGTACTCTCTTGAAATGCTGTGACACGATCAGATGGGTAAAAAGGAGATAATTGAAATCCCGGATACCACCCTGTCTGAAATCCTTTGAATTGATAAATCATGCGATAACTATTAGTATCATCATAAGTTAAGTTACTATAAAGATAAGTAGTCTTAAATAATAGCTTATCATTTATATTTAGATTATCAGTAATAAAATCACCTATTTTAGTAGTATAATTACTGGCATTAGAATAATTATTTTGTGCATAGCTAGTTTGATCTAAGTAATTCTTCTTACCATTATAGTTATAAGTAATAACTGATGCTGGAGCATAATTAGCTATTAAAGTATGATCTCCTGTTCTAGTTACTATCGTTGATGAATCAACATAATATGGTTCGTAAGGAGTTGCAGTAGAACCTTCTTCTAATTGAATTCTATATATACCATCATATGATTTAATAAATATTCCAATTGCGGTAGTTTCTGATAACGTAAATGTTGCACTTATGTTAGTTACATTTGTAATATCTTTACTAACAATACTTGTATTATCGCTTTTATATACCATTAAAGTTGCATATGATTCACTTGTCGGATTTTGACCAAAATCAAGACTTATATTATATGTACCAGCATTTAATGATAGCAGCCAATTGGAATTACTATATTCCCAGGATCTTGAATCGGTGGTTGGTGTTGAATCGCTTATATATCCATTTTCATCCACATTAATACCAAAGTCTATTGCAACACTTGTTAATTCTACCGGATTTAATAAGTTTTTCCCATTCCATCCATCAAAGACATAACCAGAAGGTGCAGTTGGTTCACATAATTCACCATATTCTTTTCCAAGTTTAACACTTAAAGAATCACAATTACCATCATCAAAACTTACCGTATAAGTATTACCAGGGAAATATCCACCAACAATACTACCAAAGTTTTTTACTGCTTTAAAAGCCGCAAAAGATATACCAATAAACATAGCTAAAACTACCAATAAGATAATTGGTATTAAAAATATATTACGATAACCATTATATATTTTCATCTTGGCCATATTTATATACTCTCCCAATTTTAATTATAACATAAAAATAACTGACTTTGATAGTCAGTTATTTTAATCTTCTAAATTATTAATTATTTTTTTAATACCAGTATAAGGAAGGGTGGCACATTTAACACGATTTTTTTGTTTATAAATATCTTCATAAACAATAGCATCATTTAATAATTCCTCATCATAAGCTTCCTCATTAACCATCGCTTCAAAATTATTAACATACGCTTTAGCTTCCTTAATGGTCTTACCAATTAAGTTTTTAATCATTATTGATGTTGATGATGTTGATATGGCACATGCTTCACCATTAAAACAAATATCAACTATTTTACCATCTTCTACTTTTACAAATAAATCAATATTATCAATACATGATTCATTATTGGTATTTGAAGTTAAATAACTAGGATCATCAACTACTCTTTTATTTTTAGGATTAGAAAAGTTATCTAATATAATGCTTCTTTTTAATTCATCATCCATTATAACATCTCCCTAATTATTTTATCTTTATCACTTAATAAATCAACTAAGGTATCAATTTCTTCCGTAGTATTATAAAAAGCTAAGCTAATCCTAATTGTATTTCTTACATTAATAACATCTTTTAATAATTTAGTACAATGATTACCCGCTCTTACACAAATATTATATTTATCTAAATAAATAGCTACATCTTGCGCAAATATTCCATCAACATTAAATGTAACAATTCCTGAATCACTTTCTAAATTAATAATATCAATGTAATCTAATTTAATTAATTTATTAACTAAGTATTCTCTTAATTTATATTCGTATTCACTAATTTTATCAATACCAATACTATTAATATATTTAATCGCTTCACCTAGTCCAATAATCCCAGCAATATTTAAAGTACCCGCTTCAAATCTGGTAGGCAATTCTTTTAATTGATAATCAAAATCAGTAAAAGTCTCATTCATTCCCCCACCTAAATTAATTGGATCGGTTAGTTCTAATAAATCTTTCTTACCATATAAAACCCCAATCCCTGTAGGTCCATACATTTTATGACCAGAAAATACTAAGAAATCAACATCTAAATCTTGAACATCCGTTTTCCTGTGACCAACACTTTGTGATGCATCACAAACTACATATATCCCGTTTTGATGGGCAAAGTTAGTAATTTCTTTAATTGGTCTTAAATCCCCAATTACATTTGATATATAAGCTAAACTAATAACTTTTGTATTTGGCGTAACTACTCTTTTAATATTATCTAGAGTTACATAATTACTATCATCTAAATCAACATATTTAATAACCAAGTTTAATTCGGAAGCTAATCTTTGCCATGGCATTATATTTGAAGCATGATCACCTTTACTTAAAATGATTTCATCATGTTCTTTTAATATTTTTCTAAAGTAACCAGCAGCAACGATATTTATTCCTTCAGTAGTACCACTAGTAAAAATGATTTCTTTAGTACTATTGGCATTAATATAATCTTTAACTAAATTTCTCGTATTATTAATGTTATCATCTACTATTAAACCAATTTTATAATCACCACGAAAAGCATTACAACAATACTTATTGTAATAATCAGTTATGGCATTAACCACACTTACTGGTTTAAAAGTGGTAGCTGCATTATCAAAAAAAATAATATCTTGGTTTAGCATTAAAAAATCATTACGATTCATAATATCCCTTCTTTATGTTAATTTATGTTTATCTTTAATTTATAGTAATTATAATAAACTAATTTCGACGATTATCCGAAATTAATTCAACACTTTCTGTTAATTGTTTAATACGTTCAATTATTCTTCTAGCTTTAACCATATCAACATTATTATTTGTTAAACTTAAATGATTTTCTAATTCATCAATGGTTAAATTAGAAGTAAAGAAAGTTGTTTTACCTTTATCCATACGATATTGTAAAATGGTTCCTAAGACTTCATCTCTTCCCCATTCGGTAACTTTTTCGGCACCAATATCATCAATTAATAATAAATCAACTTCTTCTAAATAACTTATCTTATCTTCATAACTATTCCAGTTATCTTTTAAACTACGTAATAATTCTGGAAAATAAACGATTTCACATCTGGCTTTTTTCGTTAATTTTAATTCATTAAATAAAGCACTAATTATAAAAGTTTTACCAGCTCCAAAAGAGCCATTTAAATATAAACCTTTTTGTACTTTATAAGGATCATAGTTATCAAAAAACTTAACTACCCAGTTAATTAATTTAACTCTTTTTTTATCATTAACATCAATATCTTTCATACGGGCATTTTCATTTTTAAATTCATCCGTATTAACTACTTTTATTTCTTTAAAATATTTACAAGGTTTAGAAACAAAAATTAAATTACCAAAGTTATCTTTTTCGGGATAACTTACATGTCCTTCTACTTGATTTTTACATTCATATAAACCTTTACAATTTTTACAATTTCTAAGTTCATATACCGTATCTTCTAAAGCAGATGTATATTTTTTAGCAACTTCTTTATCAACTTTGATTGTTGTTATTAATTTGCAAAAATCTTTATCTTTAGAAGCTTCTAAAAAGCTATTATTTAAACTTGCTTCTAATTTTTTATTATATTTAAATGTATTTTTTTCCATAATATCACCTAAACTTACTCATTAGTTCTTGTAATTCGCTTTTTTCAGCTTCTGAAATTTCTTCTCTTTTAATTGTTTCATTAAACCATACTGGTTTATCTTTAACTTTCTTTTCTTCTTTGATATTCTTATTATATTTTTTATGATGTTTTTCCGCTAATTCCATAGCATCACTAGCCGTTTTAACTCCACTTCTTGCCCATTGTGCAGCAATAGTTTCTACAAATGCTTGATTAAATTTATTATTATTTACTTTTAATACATAATCAATTAAAACATTTACTACTGCTGGTTTTAAACCAACATCAACTAATAAATACTCCACAATTTTTAAATCATGATTAGTTGGATTAGCACCTTTACTTTTCGAAGCTAAGAAATCATATGGTGTGGTATTTTCAAATACTTTAATGATCTTACCACGATTAGTATTATCACCTACAGGACTTTTTAAATAATCAGGTTGTAAGCGATAAACTAATGTTGGTAGATTACCATCATTATTATATTGATAATACTTTCTCGCACTCTTTCTTAAAGTTTCTTTATCAATTTGACCTAATTCATTAATTGAACTTCTAATTAATTCTACCATTTTTAAAGTATTAATATTATAAGTAAAAGCTAGGGCATTAATTAATTCTTTAGTTTTTTTAGAGAATGCTTTATCACTTAATACCCCTTTTGGAATAGATGAAATAATTAAATCAAAATCAACTTGATCGGATAAAGTAACCGAAAGTTCATTATGATTTAGTGGATTAATAGTATCTAGATGACTAGAAGTTTTAAAAGTCATATCCATTAATTTAGTTACTTCATGATAATCTTTTAAATCAATATTTACTTTATCATAAATAGCTTTTAATCGATCATACTCTTCTTTACCAACATTATTATATAAAACAACATTAAATATTGGATGATGAAAGAACTCATAACTAGATAGTGGTGAATATAGTTCATAAACATATTTATTAATCTCATCTTCTTTAACATATGTTCTTATTAAACCAACTGCTTCTAAAGAATCAATTGCTAATTTAATTTCCGTTAAATCAAGTTTTAAAACTTTCATTAAATGATGATGATTATAATCTGGTGATAATATTTCACTAGTTCCTAAATCACGCCATAACGTTAAATATAAGCTAGTAGCTACTACCCCAATAATTGGTTCATATAAACTAATAAGGTTATTACGGTCTACTTCCGTTAAAACCGTTTTATTAATAACCGTATAAATATCCGCTGGTAATAACGTAAGTTCCATAATATCGCCTCTTTCCACTAGTTCTATTATAAATAAAATAAGGCTTATTAACAAGCAAAAAATAAAACCTATCTTATAGGTTTTAATACATTTTTACTATCTTTTAAATACTCATTAATTAAATCTATTGAAATATCGGTTTCATAAACAAATAAAGAAGCTAATTCTAACAACACATCATCATCTAAAGAACAATTATTTTGATATAAAATAATTAATATTTCAATTAATGATAACAATTCAAAATAATCATCAATATTTTGATCATTTGGTATAATTATCACTTTTCTTAAACGATTATAAGTATTATTTAAATTGGCATTATTTAATCTATCAGCAACATTATATAAATCAATCTTTTTATTTAAAGGAAAAATATGTTCTTTAGAAAAAGTAATCTTATCTTCAGTACTTAAGTTATCTGTTTTTTGATGTAAATAAAAAACTAATAATTTTTTTAATGCTTTCGCATCATCCAAAAAGATACGATTAGTAATTAAACATGCAAACTCATTTTTATATTTCTTACTCATACTATCCCTCCATATTTAATGGCTATCATAACATTATTGTTATATCTTGTCAAATAAGAATATTTCTTATATAATATAGCATCAATTAAGGGGTGATTTTATGGCAATTATATTAAAAAATGAAAATAATAAACCTTTTATTTATAGTGAGAAACAATTTATTAATCTAAAAGCTAATTTAGATAATATCTTAAGCTATTTAGATAATAATACTCTTTCGTATGCCAAAAAAACCATCTACTCTTTAGAAATTAAAAATAATAACTTAATTGAAGGCCTAAGAGATGATCTATCTCATATTGAAGAAGTTATTAAAACTAAACAATTTGAACCAAGAATTACTAATTTATATAATGGTTATAAATATATTTTAAAAAATGATCAAATTAATAAAGAAAGTTTAAAAAAACTATATGATATCTTATCAGCTAATTTATTAGAAGCACACGATTTAAATAACATGGGACCATTCTATCGTAATGGTGATGTTTATGTTTTTGAATCAGATGTAATAACAAAACCTGGTGATAAAAGAGTTGATGCATCTAAACTTGATTACTTAATGAATTTGTTATTTGAATATATTAATACTGATAATGACTTAGATATTACTGATACATTTATTAAATCCCAAATCATTCACTTTTATTTAGTAAATATCCATCCTTATTTTGATGTTAATGGTAGAACTAGTAGAACCCTTGCTATGTGGTATTTATTAAATAATGAAGCTTATTCTTATATTATCTTTAATCGCGGTATTAACTTTAATAAAGCAAAATATTATGAAGTAATTAAAAACTCCCGTAAATATTCTAATTTAAATAGTTTTGTTAATTACATGTTATTAAATGTTAAAGATGAATTAATTAAAGAAGTAGCTATAAAAGATATTAAAGATAATAAAAAAGATATAGATTTATCTTTAATTGATATTCAAACAATTAATTATTTATTATCAATGCATAATAATTTAACAATTAAAGATTTCCATCAATTCTATAGTCGTTTTAATGATAAAATACCTTTTGATAAACTAAAAGAAGAATTATTAGAACCTCTTATTGATAAAGAATTAATTATAATGGGAGAATATTCAAAAAGTAATCCTAATAATCAAAAATTTATGATTAATGAAGATTTAATTCCAACTTATTTACAATTAAAAAAGAAGATATAATTGAAGTGAACCCTTAAATTGTTACTTTATTAAAAAGAAGATTTAATGTAGAATAACATCTCATGAAAGTGAGGTGTTATTTTTATGGGAAAACATTATTCTACTGAGTTTAAGCAAAAAATTATAGATGAATATAAATC
>JAGAFD010000006.1 GCA_017612805.1 Bacilli bacterium
AATATCTTCGATACAAGAATATCAAGCACTTGTTGAAGATTGGATATTATTTTACAACACTTCTAGAATAAAATCAAAAAAGACTTAGAATATTTTCTAAATCTTCTTTTTATTATTGTGAACTATTTGGGGTTCACTTCAGTAATTACTTCTTTTTTTGTTGTTTTTTTCTTTGACATCATTATTAAATAATAATATAATAAATATTAATTTCAGGGAGGAACTAAAAATGGAAAAACTACGAGCAAAGAGAACCTTAGATAAACGTACTAAAGAGATTAAAAAAATGGCTGAAGAACTTGCCAAAAGATGTAGCATGGATCAATATTCTAAATATAACATTACTAAAAAATATAATTATACCAACGGAATTATTGAAGTGGAATACTATCAATATACAGAATATGATTTGAAAAAAAGTAGAGGTGTTCGGATCAAAGTATGTGAGAGCACTGTATTTGAATATGATTATCGAGTAGGTTTAATTACTATTGCTGATGGTGAATGGGTTGAATTATTAAAAGTGTTATATTCAAAAATATCAGAACTTGAAGCTGAAAAAAATAAGGAACTAGAAGAACAGGAATATAATTTAAAATGTAAAAAACGTTCATTTGAGATATTTGAATATATTTTATATTGTAAAAGAGAAAGAATGCCAGTTTATAGGTTTATTATTGATCAATTAAAGAATAAGGGCCTTAGATTAGAAGCGGGAAAAACATCAGAAAATTCTCATATGGGATTTATGAAAATCTTATATAAAGGTAATAATGGTCAATATAAAGGAAATGAAGGAATAGTTGTTGAGGTAACTGATTCTGATTGTTTTTGGAAAGTTATAAAATTTAATAATGGTGAGTGGTTTAATACATTTGTAGCAGTTATTCAAGCAGTACAAGAAAATGAAGCTGAGATTATTAATACGGCAATTAATTCTCGCGTTGAAGCAGCTATAATGAAATTAACACCAGATAAAAAGTAAATCTTATTGATTTACTTTTTTAATTGTTATATAAACGATAGACATTAATACTTGGATGATTAAATAACCTAAATTCAAATTCATTAGTACCTAAACCATATGAGATATAAATCTCTTTATTTTTTTCTTTTATATAATTAGTTTTATAATTATTATCACCAAAGATATCTTTATTAATTGGTAATCTTATTAAACCACCCATTGTTTTACCTGCTAAAACTAAATTGCTATTTAATTTTTTGCTATTCTCTGGATTATGAGTAAATAGGATAGTGTAGTAATCATATTCGTTTAAAACATCTTTTCCATAACCAATTAAGTTTATTGGTTCATTACCTTTATAATAGATTAATTTATTTGTATTATCTAAATTAATAAAATTAGTTTTATTTAAGATCATACTGGATTTTTCATTATCTTTATTACCACTAACATAAAAGCATCCAAGTTTTGCTTCAATTTTATTTAATGATGCAATTACTTTTTCTGATTTAATATCATTATTACTAACTAAGTTACCAGTAAACACTACGATATCAGGATTATATTCATTGATCTTTTTAACTAATTTGTTTAAATCTTTTTCATTAAAGGTTGTACCATAAAACATATCACTAAAATGAACAATTTTTAAACCGTTAAAACTTTCTGGTACTTTTTCATTAACTACTTGATATTCATTAATAATAAGTCCTTTAGTGCCAATAAAATGACTATATAAAATCGTTGCAACGATTATTAAAACAATAATAATTCCGCTAATAATAAGTTTCTTTTTCATGATACGATCATCCCTAATAAAATAATAATTAAACAATATGTATTATGCATCATATGAACAAACATCGTAGTACAAATATTGTCCGTATTGCGATAAGCAAAACCAAACGATAATGCTAAGCAAAAGTATGGAAAGAAATGAAATAATTCTTGAAAATTAATTAATATTTCACTAAATGAATTAAATGATGCAATTAAATGAACCGATGCAAAGATAATGCTAGTAATAATGATAAATAATGTCTTATTAGGAATAATTTTTCTAAAACTTAATCTAAATACTATTTCTTCAATGATTGGTCCAAATATCGCAATGGCTGGAATTGCATATAAAGGTAATTTGGTAATGATTTCACGATTAACGCTTTCATTTTCACTTAATCCACCACCCATTACAAAGGTGATTAAAACATTACAAATAACCATGCCAATCATTCCAAGAAGCCAGCATACAAAACCAATTCCAATGTTTTCAAAAGGATGTTTAAAAAAGGTTTTAATATTATCGATAATTAATTTATGATAAATACCAATTAAAACGATAAATACTAATATTTCACTACCAATTAATAATAAACTTTTTAAGATGTTTGGCATAGTACCTAAGCTATTCATAAAAGGTAGTAATACTAATGGTTGTAAATATTCATATACAACAATAGTTATTATTAATAATAAAACGTATTTTAACCATTCTAATATTTTATTTATTTTCATCATCACTAATCAACCCTAACGATTTTAATCTTGTAACTAAATTTGTTTTACTAGTTTCACCAATAATACGATTAAGTGGAGTAGTCTCAACACCAGCAAAATAGAAAATCGTGGTTGGTGTTCCAGAATAATGAACAATGCTATTAAAAGCATTCTTATCATCTTCACTTAAATCGGTAGTATTAATATTATAGATATCGATTTTATATTCATTACTAACATCTTTAACAATTGGTAAATAATTTGCGCAATGTCCACAACCAGTTTGATGAATAACTAAAATGATATCATCACCATTATCAATTTTTTTCTTTAATTCTTTAAAACCAATAGTATGATAATAAGCATCTTTACTATTATTTTCTTTTTGTTTATTTTTATAAATTATTAAAACAGTTAAGCCACTAAGTGCTAAAATAATTAATAATCCGATAATAAAAACTATTACTTTTTTCAATTTACTTCACCATATATAATATAACATAATTACACTACATAAGAAAGAACATTTTATTAAATAAATGATTGTATTTTACTTTATTAATTGTTATAATTCTAAATAGAATAGGGTTGATATAATGAAAAAAATAATTACTTTTGTTATCTGTTCATTTTTACTTTTACCAATTTTTGCATTAGCTGCTGAATGTGATAATAAAGAGATTGTTCGTTTAAAAACAGAAGCAAGTAAAGTTGGAATAAAATTAATTGATGCCAAGTATCCAAAATTAATGCATAGTGATGATGCTGATGAAGATTATATTGTTGAGATCCCATATTTAAAATTATATTTTAGTAATTTATCAAAAGATTTGAAATATCAAATTGTAAAAGATTCATATGTTCTTTGGGATTCATCTGATGCTACTATTGAAAATAATTCCTATACATATCCAATAGTTGATAATTATGACAGTATTAGAACATTAACGGTAGTTATTGGTTCAAATAACGCTGATTGTCTTATTAGCAGCGTAAGAAAAGAAGATGTAACAATTCCAATGTTAAATCCATATCGAAATTTAAGTATTTGTAAGGATGTAAAGGATTTTTACTTATGCCAAGACTTTTGGTATCAAGATTATACTGGTGTAAAAATAGATGAAAAAGTTAATAAATATAAAAACAATGAAATAGATGAAAAAGGCAAGAAAAAAGAATCTAAAACTTTTTTGAAAAAAATAGGCGAATTCATTAAGAAACATGCTATTTTCTTCATTGCTGCTGGAGCAGTAATTGTTGGTGTAGTAGTATTCTTAATTATTCGTCGAAGAATAATTATGAAGAAACACTTTGGATAGGATTAATACCTATCTTTTTTTTGTTTATCAAGAAACTGTCAACCAAAGTCGAATTATTGACATTTATTGACAAAGGTGGTATATTATACATGAACCGAGGGGAAGAGTTAAATGAAAAAAGTTGTTAAAATTAATAGAGAAAATTTAGCTAAAAGATTAGTAGGTACAGTGGCACTTGCTACTACAACTATTGCAGTAACATTATCAACCGCTTGTACTGAAGAAGAAATGAATCAAGCAATTGATACATTGAATCAAATGACTACGGAACAAAATACTAATGCGGAAACAACTCATGATATCGATATTCCTATGGATACTGACAAACCAGAAGAAACTCCAGAAGATAATACAAATGTTGATGAACCAGTAGAAGAACCAGAGGAAAATCAAGTAGAAGAAGTTAATCCGAGAGATATGCAAGCAGTTTATGGCTTAGACTTTGAAGTTCCTATTTATACTGAAGAAGAAGTTGAACAAGCTAAATATAACTTGCAACATAATTATAGCGATTATAATGGGATTTTTGAAGAAGATTATTCTGAAGAACAAATCCTTGCTATTAAAGATGATTATTATATTGCTAACCAAGATTTTTGGTATCAATTGTACAATATGACTAAAGATTTCAAATGTAAAACTGCACGTATTGATGGTAAAGGCTATTATTATTTGGAAGATAAAGATTGGTATATTGAAGTCCAAAAGGATGCAATAAGAATATATGGTGATATATATGGTTCAGGATATACGTTTATTAGTCATGGAAACACTAGTGGAGATGAAAAAGATATACCTAATACAATAAAAATGCAACGAATATGCGTTGGGCCAGGGGCTTATGTGTTAATAGCAGATAAAGGATATTATAAGTCTATTCAAGAGTACTTCGAAGAAAGAGGCGAAATTTTTGATTCATCAAAAGATTTGGAAGAATTAGAACATTATGGTTTCCATAATAATGAATTAACTGCTGAATATACAGGCTATTTAAATGGTAATAGTTTAACGCTTGAACAATAAAATAATCAAAAGCAATCATTTAAAAAATGGTTGTTTTTTCTTGTATAAAAATATATATCGTGATAAACTTTGTATAGATAGGATGATATAAAATATGAAGATACTAAAATTTAGATATATAATAGTTTTCTTGCTAGCATTAAGCTTTTATCCTTTAGTTATTAATGCGGTTAATATAAAAGATTCTTTAACACACTCTGATGCGAGTCATATATGTGAACAGTATATTAGAAAAGAAAAAGCTTGTAAGGATGCCGGGTGTAAATTTCTTGAATCCGGAGTTTGTGTTGCTCCAAACTGCGATAGCGATGATATTACTTTTTCTAGTTGCAATACCTATAGTTATTGTACTACTACCAGTGTATTAAGGACAAAAACTAATCAATGTTTAGAAAAAGTAAGTTATAATCATAACGGAATGAAGTGTTATCCATATGATGATTATGGAGAAAAAAATCCAAACTATGATCCAACTGGATGTTCATATGGTGATTATAATCCGGTAAAACTTGCATATGGTGGTACTTCTTCTGAAAGCCTTTGTCAATTATTATATGCCATGCCTGATGATCAAAAAATAGGAGAAACAGTAGCTCAAGCATATTGTGAGAATAAAATTCCGAATGCCGATCATAACTCTTTAAGCAATTGTATTAAAACCAATAGCAATTTAACGGTTTCATCTTTAAGATCAGAAAAATGTGGGGTTAATAATTGTACTGGAAAAAATAGGGTTCCATATAAAGACACTAATGGTTCTACTGGCCAAAAAGTAAACGGCTGTACTTGTGCTTTCGGGTATAAACCAGATGCAAATAACACATTGAATTGTGTTAAAGGAACTGGCTCTGGCAGCTCATCATGCGTTAATGTTTCTTCATTTGTGGAATCTTATAGCGTTAATAATGTTTGTACTGGTGATAATAATTGTAGTTTGGCCGATTGCAGCGGAAATGGTGATGCTAATCCATTTGATAAGAGCAACGGTTCAAAATTTGATACCGGTATATCATATATTAAAACTAAAGATGGCAACAAATCCTATAATCAAGCTTGGCGTTATCGTGGTACTTGTAATGGAAAGAATACTGACGTATTTTGTATAGACCCAGGTGCCAAATATCATGACAATAATGCTGGATATACTTGTAAAAGCTCAATGAATGAAGACTCAGACATTGATGCTGGTTATATCAAAATTTATCAATCTGCACTTCAAACATATGCAGCGATGTATGCCGATGGAACGCAAGAATTAACTGATGACCAATATCAAGGTATTCATTTTGCATTCCGTTTTTGGACTTTCTATAAAAATATGGACCGTTATAATGGTGAGGATAGCGCTGATAACCCGGATATTACAGAAGATAATAGTATTTACGCTTATACCAATTCAGAAATATCTCATGGCTTTAATGGTACGTCTTTAAGATTAGCTGGTAAAGCATCAAATGATGCTTACTTTGTAGTAAAACCTGGAATTAATGGTTATGAATATGGAAAAAGTGCTCAAATGTCTGATGCTGGTTATCGTGATGCTGTGCAATTCTTTAGAGATGCTGTTAATGATGGAAATATTTGGGTTAACCCATTAAAATTTTCACTTGTCAGCATTGATAAAAATAATCATACTGCTAAAGTATCATTAGATAACATTCAATTATTAAGAGATTCAAGATTCTTAGACGGAAGCGGAAATCCTAAGTTCAACTTTGTTAGAAATATTTATTGTACTGGTGGTTGCTCTGTTATTGGATTAGATCCTAATACAGATTATTTAAGAAATGGAACAAATAGCGTAACATTTACTGTTAAATATTCAGGAAGTAGTTTTACTGTTGGTGTTTATTATTATGATAAACGTGATGGTAAAAATGTAATATTAGCAACTGCTGGACAACCAACTGAATATCAAAGATTAGTATTTGTTACATCAGCATTAGCTGGTAGTTCAACAAGAGAATTTAGAATTGAAAAAACTTTCGATTATAATGATAAAATGCCTTGCCAAATTTCAAATGGCAGATTCTATGATCGCGACGGTAACTTATTAGTTTCTGATAATAATGGTAAAGATTATGAAAAATATGTTATGTCAGGTCAATGTTGTGAACCTTACGTTGTTAATAACGAAAATGGTGATCATGATACGTATTGTAATATATTAAAAAGTAGAGGCGTAGATAAATCTGATTCAGATTTCTACACATTGGCTTGTAACAGTCAATATAAAGATAAGTGGGCAAAAAATGGATGTAATCCTTTATGTTCACCAAATAATACCAATCCCGAAGGCGGTAACTGTTATAAGTTAGAAGGAGATACTGTAACTATTTCTGACTTAACCGATCCTACTGATATGGGATTACCAAGTTCTTATTATTCTTCAGACAATTACTGCTTAAAATGCGTTGGAAATAATGGAAGAACTGTTGATAATGGTGGAACAAGTTATAGTCACCAATTCTATACATCAAATAATTATTGCGATATTTATTGTATTGAAGAATACAAATTTAAAGTTCCAAAAGGATTAACTACTAACGGCGGAACTGCTAAATATGGTAGATATCTTACATTAGAGGTTCCTTCAACAGCTACTAAGATTTGTTATACAGATACTCAAAAACCTATTGATTATGAACAATTCAAGAAGGATGTTAATGCTAAAAAGAATGAAGTAATAGATGCAATTAATGTATTAAATAAATATATTACTGCTTATAACGAAGCTAAAAATAATATGGATAAGTTTACAGAATCAAGTGGAGATGTATGTAAGACTACTAAAGAAGAAACTGGTCCAACTTGTCCAGCTGGAACTACATATGGTACTAATAAATGTAAAACAAGTTGTGAAGAATGTACAGCTGCTAATGAAAATGGTTGTATTGATTCTATATGTACTGATCCAACCGGAACAGGAATAACATATTCAACAGTAAACTGCGATGGAAATCCAACGCCTAAATCATATTCATACACTTCAAGTAATGGAGTTTCCGCATCATCTGGTGGTTCTTGTAGTGAATGTAGTGCAAATAATGGTTCTAAACAAGCTGTTGTAGATGCATTTAAAAAATATCAAGATGACCAAAAAGCGGTAGTTAAAGCTTTAATTGATGAATATGACACGATATTTGCACATTATAATAAGTGTTATACATTTGATACTGGTTCATGTATTGGCAGTAATCAAAATAATAACCCATATATTGAATATTCATATGCTGAAGAATATTACATGCAATTAATAGGCTCTAATAATAAATTACAAGGAGAATGGGCAACTCAAACTAGAGAACGTATATATCATGATACTTTAAATACTGATAAGTGTACTTATGGTGATCGTGGAATAGATGCTAACGGTTCTAATGCTGGTACATACTCAAATGATAATTATAAAAAATTTGTTGCTTCTGGCGATTCTTATGTATTAGATAGCGATGCTAATTCATTTAAAGTATTAGTTAATAAATATGTATATTTAAAAGAAACTAAGGGAGCTACTTTAAAACCGGTTTCTACTTGGTATACTGTAACTGGTAATGGTACTGCTACATTAAATGCTAATGAGAAAAACGCTAATTATTTAGGTAGAGTATTACCAATCAGCCGTGTTTGTAAACCAGGTCAAAATACTTTCAATTATGAATTAAAATTCATGAATATTGGCCAAGACCCTGATAGTTGTCAAATGGGAAGATTAAATAAAGTTATAAAATCACTTAATGATCCAACCGAAACAGATAATTATGTATGTAATTACACAGTTTCAGATAAAGAATGTAAACCTTGTGAAGAAACTTACTATGTTAGACCAATTTCGTTATCCGATGTTTTCCCTAAATCAGGTAAAGGAATTGAAGAAAGATCTAAAGAAGCTGATGGAGCTGACTATCGTTCAGATGTTTCAATTAAACAATCGAAATTATATAATGAACGTAGTGCTGCACCAAACTGGACAACTGCTAAAGGTAAGGAAACACAAAAGCGAGTTGAAGCAGCTGCTGAATCAATTTATGGTGATAATAACAAATATCTAGAGTATTCATATACTATTACTCCAGCAGGAATGAAACAAATTAGAGAGTATAATAAAGATAAAAAATATACTGATTTTGAAGAATTGAAGTGTACTAATCATGATTGTACTAGTCCATTCTTAGATAAGATTGCTAATAATGAATTAGGATCTGGTGTTAAGCAAAATAAACGTAATGCTAAACACGAACGATTTACTGATGGATCAATTTGGAAATAGATAGGAGGTATTTATAAATGAAGGAGTCGTATTGGGGTTACTTCTTGATTCTTTTAGGAATTTTTGTTATAGTAATTATGATGCTAGTTAATAATGTTACAACTACTAACACTCAAGATTACTACTTGCTAAAAGAAGTTACACAAGCTGCAATGATTGATAGCGTTGATTATGGATATTATCGAGAAACTAACGAATTAAGAATTGTAAAAGAAAAGTTTGTAGAAAATTTCTTAAGAAGAATTTCTGAAAGTGTTAACATCAATAATACTTACACCTTTGATTTTTATGACATTTATGAATGCCCTCCAAAAGTCAGTATTAAGGTTACTACTAAAACTGGATCATTTACTATTGGTGGTAATGCGAGTAGTTTTGATATTGTTAACAAGATTGATGCAATTTTAGAGGATGGTTTGGATACTCCTGAATCAATCGAAAAAGATCGAAATAGTTAGAAAGAAGGAAAAGGGATGCAAAATATTTTAAACGGTATTAAAAAGTTTTTGATGAACAAAAACACAGTAACAATTTTAGGGGTGTTAGCAGGTATTGCGGTACTTTATATTGGTTACAATTGGCGTGTAAAACAAGCAATTGATCCACAAAAAGTGCCATATGCTAAGGTTGAAATTTCTTCAAGAACATTAATCACTGAAGATATGGTTGGTTATACAACTGTTTCAGCAGAAATGTTAAAAAATAATCCAAACATTGTAAGAAATAGTGGATTAATTGTAGGTAAATATGTTAGTTATGGAACAACTATTCCAGAAAACAGTTTATTCTATTCACAAAGTTTAATGACAGAAGACGAAATGCCTGATAGTGCATTTGCCGATATTCCTGATGATTATACAATTTATAGTTTAGCAGTAAACTTACATACTACTTACGGTAATAGTATTTTCCCAGGTAATTATATCGACTTATATGTAAAATTAACTAATGATGAAGGCGATGTAGTATTTGGTAAATTAATTGAAAGTATTGAAGTACTTGCTGTAAAAGATTCACAAGGAAATCATGTATTTGAAACCACTGTAGAATCTCGTCAACCAGCAGAACTTCTATTTGCTGTACCAAATGAAATGTATAGTTTATTAATGAAATCTGGATACATTGGATATGGACTAGAAATTATTCCGGTTCCAAGAAATGCATCTTATAGTGCAAATCCTGGTGAAACAATCGAATCAAGTGAATATATTAAAAACTTCATTTTATCTAAAACGGTTATTTTACCTGAAGAAACAAACACTAATTCAAAAACTACTAATTAAGATATAAAGAATAAAAAGGACTGATAAAGATGAATGACGCTATATTTGATCAAATGGACTTTGGTCCGTTAAAAGAGTTTTTAGAAGAAGACGATATTACCGACGTATCATATAGTAACGGTGGTCAAATATGGCTAAAGACTTTGTCAAAAGGTATTTATCAAGTTGAAAGACCTGATATTAATAATGAATTTATGGAAAAGCTTGCTTTCCAATGTTCTAACGTTATGGGTGTTACATTTAATATGGCGCATCCTTTTCTTGATGCTGAGAGTGCTGAATTACGTATGAACTTCGTTCACGATTCAATTGCTACCAATGGAATCGCTTGTGTAATTCGTAAAACTCCGGCAAAAATTAGATTAAATCGTGAAAAATTATTAAGTGAACAATATGTATCAGCACAATTACATGATTTCCTAGAACAATGTGTTAAAGGAAGAGCAAATATTATTGTTGCTGGTGAAACTGGTTCAGGTAAAACTGAGTTAGTTAAATATTTAGCAAGTAAGACTACTGAAAACGAAAAAATTATAACAATTGAAGATACGCTAGAATTACACTTAGATAAGATATTTCCACATCGTGATATTGTAGCAATGAAAACTAATAATATTGCTTCTTATTCAGATGTATTAGTAACATGTATGCGACAAAACCCAATTTGGATTTTGTTATCAGAAGTTCGTTCTGGTGAAGCAGTTATGGCAGTTCGTAACTCAATTTCATCAGGTCACCATATTTTATCTACAATCCATGCTGATAAAGCGTCTTCAATTCCAATGCGTATGTATTCATTATTAGAAAGTAGTCAAGATATTGATCAATTCTTAGCAAGTATTCACCGTTATGTACAAATTGGTATCTATGTAAAGGGTTATTATAGTGCTAGATTACAAAGATTCCAAAGAGAAATAATGGAAGTTTGTGAATTCTATGTTGATGAAGATAATAATGCTAAATCAAATATTATATATAAAAAGGATTTAAATGGACATGCAACATTAAGAAATCCTACGAAAAATTTAATTAGTTATTTAAGTATAGGTAATGTGTTCTTAGATGATGATGTATTTGGTCTAGGTGATAATGAGGAAAAAGAAGAAGACTTAAATGAGACTGCTACACAATACGCGGAACTTAATAAAGTTGAAGAAAAACCGGTTGAAGTAGCACCAGTAAGTGGCATTGTTCCAACTCCAGAAGTTGTTGCACCAGTTTCCAATCCAGTTCCTCCAATAACTCCTAGTGTTACACCAGTTACACCGGTTGTACCAAGTGCTACACCAGTAGCACCAATACCACAACCTCAATTAGAACCAAAAGCAGAACCAATGCCACAACCACAAACTGTGGTAATGCCAAGCTCAAATAACGATAATTCTTCTAGTGAACAAACAACTACAGGTAATCAGGGTGGTAGTGGTATTCCAATAACTGGAATAGGAAGTTTATTTTAGAAAAGAGGAATGAATATGATAGAGATAATATTATTGGTTATAATTGCTATTTATGTATATTCCTATCGAAAAAATAATGGCCAAAATGTATATAAGTTTGTCTCTGATGCAGTAGTTAAAGCTTATAATACATATGCACCATATAGTCTTAAAGAAGTTAGAGAAAAAGTTAAAGAATTAGGCCAAGAATATACGGCCAGACAATATTTAACTCAAGTATTATTGATTGGTGGATTTGCTGCCGTTGTTTCATACTTGTATTTCTTTAGTATTATATGGACAATCATTTATGTATTAATTGCAATACTATTTATTCCATATCTTGCATTCTTAAGATGCAAAAGAGTATATAGCGAATATATTTTTGAACAAATTCAAACTTATACTACCAACGTTATTATGGAATTTAACACAACCCAATCATTTGTTAAATCGCTAGAAGGTGTTAGAGATTCAGGAATCTTAGAAGAACCAGTTGTTGGCGATGTTAAAACCATGATTGATATGGCTTATCAAAATGGTACGATTGATGAATCAATTAGTTTCTTTAATCAAAGATATCCATTCTATATGGTAAAAAACATGCATCAACTATTCTTACAAATTACTAAAGAAGGTGCTAAGGATTCTGGTGAATCATTAGAAAACATGTCAATGGATATCGATGCCTTAGTTGAAGGTGTATATCGTGATAAAATGGACCGTCAAGAATTCCATAAGAAATTCTTAACGTTTGGTTGTATGCTATTCTTATTAGTAATGGCAATGCAATTACTATTAGGTAATGATGCCTATTTAAATATGTTAAAACTATGGTACGTACAACTTCTTCTACATGCCATAATTATTGTTAACTGCTACTTCTTATTAAGTGGTGAAAAATATTACAATGAAGATGTGGGGGTTGAATAGTTATGTCTTGGGAAATAGTTGTTATCGCGGCAATTGTAATCTTTGTATTAAATTATAGTGGTCGCATTAGTACTAATAGATTTGTTAAAGATAATTCAACATATTTATTAAAATTAAAAGAAAGTGATTATGACTTCTTTGTTCGTGCTAAATATGGTCAAGATGTTGACCCAAATGTATTATTTGAAAAAAGAATTAAAAATGCATTTATAGTTATTGTATTGTTATTATTCTTCTTTATAACCAGTTTAAATTATGTAAAAGTAATCTTTGCATTAGCCGCTGGTTTTGGAATGTTTAAAATGCAATATCTAAGTTTAAAAAAATATTATAAGAATCACTTACACATCATTGATTCAATGTTACCACATTACTTAAAAGGTCTTGAAATTTTAATTCAACACTATACTGTTCCGGTAGCAATTGGTAAATCGATTGAAGATGCTCCAGAAATCTTTAAAGAAGGTTTAGGCGAAATGATTGATCGAATTAATGCTGGTGATTCATCAATTGAACCTTATATGGAATTTGCAAGAAAATATCCAGTAAGAGATTCAATGCGTATGATGCGTTTATTATATCGTTTAAGTTTAGGTAGACAAGAGCGTAAGCAAGAACAATTAATGATGTTTTCAAGAACCATTTCAAACTTACAACAAAAAGCTCGTGAAACAAGATATAAAAATCGTTTGGAAAAAATGGAAGGTAAAACAACCTCAATGTTGCTTGCTACTGGGCTTGGTTTAATGGTATTATTAATTGTTTCTGTAATGCAAATGATTCAAATGTAAAGTTTCGATAAAATAATTGATAATTAAAATAAAAAAGCTTATAATAAAAGTATAAAATAAAGGAGGATTATAAATATATGAAAGAGGCAACTGGAGAATTAAATATGACTGTAATTACAGTAGTTGCTATTGCTGCTGTAGCTGCATTCTTCTATGCCATTGTATGGCCAGCTATTAAAGCTAGTATTGGTAAAAACACATGCGAAAATGGTGGCGGTACATGGAATGCTTCAGCTAAATGTTGTACAGAAGCAGGAGCAACAACTACTTGTACAGGTAGCTAATTAATAAAGAGGTAATAACATATGAGAGAAGCCACGGGAGAATTAAATATAACTGTTGTTGTTGTAACACTAGTTGCAGTTCTAGTGGCTTTTTTCTATGGAGTTATTTGGCCTAATGTAAAAGGTGGGCTATCTTATACGCAAAACTGTAATAATGTTGTATGTGATAGTAAAACTTATAATCGTGCTACTGGAAAAGTTAAATGTAAATATTACGATAATAAAGGTAATGCTGCTAAAGATATAGAATGTTCATGGAAAGGGTAGTAAACAATGAAAGAAAGTATTGGAACTAGTTATTTATTTCAAATAGTTGTTGTTTTTGTCTTGCTATTTACAGGATATTTATGCCTTTCTATCAATTATGCTAGATCATTTGCAGTTAAAAATAACATTGTTAATAACATTCAACGTGAAAAAGGCTTTAACGATATAACAAGAAAAAAAATATCTCGATATTTATCTGATGTTGGTTTTAAAAGTACCGGAAGATGTCCAGACGGATATAATGCATATAATGCTGATGGGACTTTACAAGGTGATGGTAAAACAGGCATTTACTGTGTAAAAAAAGTTATTACTGCACCATACCAAAAGGATATTCCGCAAGTATCTTATTATCGTGTTGTGGTTTTTTATAAGTTAGATTTACCAATTTTTAGTGCAGTATTTAGATTTAAAAATTTTGGTGACACATATCTTATAGGAGATTTAAATCAAGGATAGAAATATAAAAAGGAGGAGTAATAATGCGTGAGTCAATCGGTGGAACATGGACAATGCAAATTGTTATTGTTTTCATTTTATTTTTTGTTGCATTTATAACTTTAACCATTAACTATACAAGAGCATTTAAAGTTAAAAATGAGATAATAAGTATTATTGAACGTGAAGATGGCTTTACGTGGAGTGCTCCTGATAATATTGATGATCCGGCTGGGGCTCGTGAACTTATTGCGGCTTATTTAAGAAACAATAAATATTCTGCAACTGGAAGATGCGACGAAGGCTGGGTTGGTGTTAAATCTATTGCTCAAAATGATGTTTCAGATAATAGTACGTATGTAAGTATCGATGAAGATACTAAATCACAAAAGTATTATTATTGTATTAAGAAAATTAATGTTCCTATTAAAGGAAGAGCTGACTATGAAGCGTATAATTATAAGAATCGTGCTTATTATAAAGTAAGAATGTTCTTTAAGTTCAGCATTCCTATTTTTGGCGATTTAACTACCTTTAAAGTAGAAGGAGAAAGCTTGGAGGTTTATTTTAATCAAGACGGTTTAAAACTAAATCCAGATGAAGATTTTAAAGCGCCAGCAGCACAAGTTACAACATGTACTTCAGGATATACTTTAGTTAAAGGTGCATGTAAGGACGTTACTGCTCCGACGGTACCAACACTTGAATTATTTAATCCAATTGTTAGTTCTTCTACAGCTAGTTATTGTTTAAGAATGTCTGATTCAGTTGATGAAGCTGATGGAAAAACTGTATCACAAGTTACTTATGAAGTAAAAATTAATAATTATTGGAAAATTTGTTCTGGTGAAAGCAATTGCTGTTTTAATTTAGAAAATGCTAATACTAATTATCAAATAACTGGTAGGGCATGTGATACATCAAATAACTGTTCATTTGCTAAAAGAACAATTCAAATGAATCCAAAACGTTTGTATATTTGGCAAGTTTACCAATATCTTCGTTCTAATAACGGTTCATCAATTATTGGTCAACCTTCAGAAGATGAAATAAGCAGCAATTTAGCTAGCAACAAAATGGCTGACAATGTTAAAGGTATGTATAGTTCAAAAGAATCATATGATTACTTTGGCCCAATGGGTGCTGAAGATGTTCTAATACATTATTATCGTGGTATTTTAGGCCGTAATTACGATGATGCTGGTATGGCTGATAATATGAGAGCTTATAATATAGAAGGTAGAATAAATATGATTAAAACCTTTGTTAATTCAAAAGAAGCGCAAGACTATATTTATGCTAAATGGGGTTTAGGTACAGGTACAGTTTAATTAATATTACAAGAATAAAAGAGGGTGTAATTAAATGAATGTAGTGGTTTCTAATAAATATCAATCCCTATTATTAGGCTTAGATATTGATATTATTAAAAATCTTAATGGTGAATTTAGCGTTGATGATTTAGTAGCTAATTTTACTAACTATTATTTTAATAAAATGGTTATCGATGTTACAGCTTTAAAAGACTATCAACAATTAAGTACTTATCAACAATTATCACTAGAAATGGATATGTCTAAAATAATTTTATTATTAGATGATTCAGAAGCTTTAAATGAACCAATGTTCATTTCTGGTTTAATAAGCATGGGTATTTATAATTTTACACGTAATATTGAATCAGTTAAATTTTTAATTGATAATCCAAATAGTTATAAAGATGTTGCTCAATTCCATCAAATTAATCCTGTTATTCCAACTCCACAAGCAACTAGTGATTCAAATAATAAAGAAATTGTATATGTTGATCGTGTTGTTGAATCAGGAACTCGTAATACTAGAGTAATTGGTGTTAAGAACTTAACGGAAGGTGCTGGTTCTACAACATTAGCTTATTTAATGGTTAAAGCTTTAGATAAACATTATAGCGTTTGTGGCTTAGAAATTAATACTCGTGATTTTGCTTACTTCAATGATAAACGTCTTGATTGTATAAGTGATGTTGCACTACAATCTACTATTTCTAAAAATAGTGATAAAGATGTAATAGTTGTTGATTTAAGTAGTTCAACAGAATTAGAAAAACAATGTAGTGAAGTTATATATTTAATTGAACCAGGTATTGTTAAATTAAATAAATTAATCAGAAAGAACAAAACTGTCTTTCAAAAACTTAAAAATGATAAAATTATTCTTAATAAGAGTACTTTATCAAGTCATGATGTTAATGACTTTGAATTTGAATCAGGTGTTCACATTACCTTTAATATTCCTTACTTAGATGATCGTAAGGATAACAATAAAATAATTGAAGATTTCTTAGTAACTTTAGGGTTCGGAAGATTTAATGGATCTAGTGGTGGATCATCTAAATTATTTAACTTTTTTGGTAAAAAAGATAACTAATCAAACTTTACAGAATATTGAATAAAATCTTGACAATTACAGTGATTTTATTTAAAATTAAATTATGAAAGAAGAGGTAATATTATGTATTTATTAGACGCTAGTACATTTTGTGCTGACACTGCTAACGTATGGCAAGTAATCGGATGGGTATTAACAGTATTTAAGATTGTTATTCCTCTATTATTAATCATTTTTGGTATGATTGATATCGGTAAAGCTGTTACAAGTAGTAAAGAAGATGAAATTAAAAAAGCAACAGGTGCTTTAATGAGAAGAGCAATTGCTGCTGTAGTAGTATTCTTTATTCCTACATTAGTTGGTGTAATCATGAGTTTAGTTAAAAATGCTCCAGATTATAAACCTTGTCGTAAATGTATTACTAATCCAGGTGGAACTTATTGTAAAGACGCTGCTAATTTAATTTGGAACGACGATGACGATACTTCTACAGTTAGTAGTAATTAATAGTATTTACGTAAAAACAATTCATTTGAATTGTTTTTTTTATGCCACTTTGTTATAATTTAGTTGGAGAGTGAATTAACTTATGAAAAAAGTAATTATCAGTATTTTATTAACCATATTTATGATATTACCAATGAGTATTAAAGCTGATTTAAAATGTAATTATCCGGTTGCGTTTTCTAATGGCGATTTAAACTTAGGTAATATTAAAATTGAAAATAAGGGCGGAAAGTATTACATCAATGATAAACAAATCAAAAATAAAAGTGAAAATGGTTCTGGAGACATTAATTTAGGGAATTTAAATGGAACTGATTTTGTATTTAAATCAACTATTTTATATAATGCTTCAGCTGATTTTTCTAGTCATAAGAATTATGATGTAGTGAAAAGTTTATTTAATGGAAGCACTTGTCCAAGTCTTAATTTTTATTACGAATACAATAATGAAAAATTAAAAGCTAAACCATCAGTACTTGAGTATTCCGTACTTATATTAACAAATGATGAAATAGCTAATACCAAAGCACCTTTGACAGAAAACTATAATTTATTAAAAGTTACTCCGATAAATCTTAGTAGTAGCGATAAGGATAGTGGAATTAAAGAAATTGCTTTTTCAATAACTGATTTAAATATAACCACTGGGTTGCCAGATAAGAATTCTTATATTCAAAAGATTACATATACTAAAAATACTAATATGTTGTCTATTCAATTAAAACAATCATCATTTGGAGATAAGACAGTTTATTTATTAGGCATCCATGATAAATCGCAAACTGTTGACTTCGTTAGTGCTAAGACATTTTATATGATGGGAAATCCGCAAGCGGTATTACGTGCAAGATTTAACATATATGAAGATTTAAAGGATTATTTACAAAATAATAATACTTTAGTTGTTGCCTTTAGAGGATATGATTCTATTGAAAATAAGTTTGATTTTGATATCATGAAACGTGATTCTTTAGATAATTATCTTGATAACTATGTTGCTGATACCGATGAACAAACGCGTATTAAAGAAGAGGCTGACCGTCAAATTAAGGACTCGTTAAATCGTATCCAACGTATGGAAACTTCATCAATCGCATTTTGTGCTTCGACTTCTGGAGTATTAAAAGTGTTTAAATTGGTAGGTTATGCAATTATTATTATTCGTATTTTAGTTCCTATCGCTTTAATTATTTATGGATCAATTGAGATGTTTAAGGTAGTTATGAGTGGTAAAGAAGAAGCAATGAGCACTGCAATATCTAATTTATTTAAAAAATTCATTGCTGCTTTAATAATATTTATAGTACCTACAGTTGTTAATTTTGCTGTTAGTTTAGTTGGCAATGCAATTCAAAAAAATGATGATTATTTCAAGAATTGTAACACGTGTATCTTCAACCCAGATAAGTGTCCAATTAAAGATTCAACATCTGAAGAATAATCGCTAAAAACAATTCATTTTGAATTGTTTTTTTTATGTAGTTTTGTTATAATGAGAATAGGTTATCGTGTGTATAACAATTTTAATATGAAATGTGTGATTATATGAAAATTATTAAATTTTTATTTGTATTTATTTGTGCCTTATTTTTAGGCTTTATAACGGTATCAGCGTGTACTTCTGACGATTGTTGTACTGGTTGTAGTTATTATCAAGCTGAAACATCATGCAAAGCTGCTATGACGCAAGCTCAAAAAGATAAGTGCAGTGGCAAGTCTTCAAACAGCAGTAGTTGTAATGTTGATAGTTGTTGTAGTAATTGTGCTACTGAAACAATGGCAAGTTCATGCAGACAATCAATGACTTCTGCCCAAAAAAACAAATGTAATGGTGGAAATAGTTCCAATAATGGTAGTAATGGCGGCGGAAGTTCAAATAATGGTGGAGGAAGTAGCATTACTCCAGAAATAAGCAGTGAATGTGATGATCAACTTAAAGAAACATGTGAAACTCAAAGTGATCCGGTGCAATCATTAAAAGATAAATGTAATGAATGCGGGTTCCCATTAAAAACCTATAATAATGGAAATGGAACTCAAGACGGAACCCTTTATACTGATGATGATACTGGAATTACTAAACTAACTGGTTGCGAAAATGTATTTGGTGAATTAAAAGATGGTAAGTTTGATAAAGATTCATTAGGATATTTTTTACAAGTAGCATTTAATGTAGTTAAGTATATTGTACCAGTACTTTTAATAGTCCTAACATCAGTAGATTATTTAAAAGCAATATCTAGTGGTGACAAAGAAAATGTTAATAAGGCAACTACTAAATTAACTAAACGAGCAATTATTGCTCTTGCAATATTCTTGGTTCCAACAATTTTGAATTTTATATTAAAAATAGTTGCTGAATATGGAACATGTGGAATTAAATAAAAATAATTATAAAGGAAGGTGGTTAACCAATGATTAATATTATGGATTCATGGTATATGACTTCTACTTTTGGCGAAGTTATAAAGTTTTTATTATTTATTGACTCAATTATTTATTGGTTAATTGCAAGATGTTTTTCTTTTATAATTGACGTTGCTGCAACTGACTTTCTATTAACTGATTTAGTAAATCAAATTATCAACCGTACATATATTATTGTCGGTGTTTTTGCTTTATTTTTAGTATCATATGCATTAATTAAAGGATTATTTGATCCTGATAGTGCTTTTAAAGGTAAGAATTCTGTTACTGCAACAGTGAAGAATTTGCTTCTTGCAATTGTTTTAGTTGCTTTAATGCCAACAATATTTCAATATATGTACCGTTTTCAATCAATTGTTGTAAACAACAATATTATTGGTTCAATAGTTATGGGTAATGATGCCGCAATCACGGTTCATTATGATGATCCAGAAAGTGATGGATATATTACTGATGAAATAACTATCGAAGATATCGGCTATGAAAACTATATTAAATTAGCAGGGAATAAAGTTGCTTTTACGGCTTTAAATTCATTTTTATATACTGATGATGAATTCCAAGATTTAAAATTAGAAGCTGGTGAAGTAATTGGAACATGGATATCTCCTAAAACATCACAATTTGGGATTGCTTTAAATATTAAATCAAGAATTGGAATGATTATTTCTCAACTTGGTGAGAAAACATTCAATGATGTTAGAAATAGAGCTACCTTGAATGGTGATTTCTTATCCGTTAACGGATTAGCCTACGTTTTATCAACTGGTTTCAATAAAGATTCTGAACATCAAGTTGCATATTTCCCATTGGTTTCAACCCTATGTGGAATAGTAATGTTGGTATTAATCGTCGGATTCTGTGTAAATATTGTTATTCGTGTATTTAATTTATTCTTACTAGAATTAATATCACCAATTGCATCTTTCTCATTAATTATTCCTAATAGTAAGGTATTTGATAATTGGTTCAAAGAAGTATTAAAAGAGTATTTAGATGTATTCATTAGATTGGCAACCTTTAACTTAATGTTGTTATTCTTTACAAATTATAATGCCATTGTCGGGAATGTTGCTTCAGTAGCAAGTTCATCATTCCAAATCTTAAATATTTTCTTTATTATTGGTTTATTAATATTCATTAATGAAGCACCAAAAATAATGAAAGACATATTTGGAATTAAAGAAAGCAAAAAAATCAAAGATCGTTTATTTACTGGTGCAGTTGCATCTACGTTGGGTGCAGCCGCTGGTTTTGCTGGTGGATTAGTTGCTGGTGGTGTAAATGTTGGACGTGCTTTAGGTGATAAAACACCTGATTTAAAACCAACTTCAAGAGCATGGAATGTTTTAAATGGTGCTGGTTCAGGATTTGTTTCAGGCAGTAAAGCTGGTAGCAAAGCTAAAAACTTTGGCGATCTTAGAGGAGCAATTGCAAAGAATGTGTCTGAGGCTGATGCAAGACGTACTAAAGGTAATTTATATCGTTTCCAACATGGTAATACTATTGCTGGTGTTATAGGTGGCTTAAGAGACGATGCTGTTAATTATGTAACTAATGGGGATCCATTCACAAGATATAAAGATTATGAAGCACAACAAGGTAAAGTTAATGATATTAAAAAGGATATTGATTCAATTTACGACTTAGCCGATAAAGGTGCTGCTGTTTCTGCTAAAAAATCAGATTTTGAAACTCATAAATCTTCTTTATTAAGTAGAGACGATTTCTTGCATAATACTAGAGATACATATAAAGCTAATATGGAACAAAGACGTAAAGAATTTGAGCAAATGACGCGCCCTGAAAGAGCTAGTTATTCTACAGATGCTGACTATACTGCTGCATATCAAGCGTGGTGGAATAAAAAGCAAGAAGTTGATACTGCTGAAGCTGCATATAATAACATCTTGAACGATGTAGGATTCCAAGATAAGGAATATCGTGAATACATGCGTAAGTTTGAAGCTAAAGCTCAAAAACTTGAAACTGATTATAAAACTGAAAGACTTAATTGGATTAATAAACAAGCTGCTGATCAAGGATCAGAGGTTCACTACAAATACAACAAAATTAAGAGTGATCTTGCTAAACAAGTTCAACTTAACAATCGATTTACTGCTGGCATAAATGTTGATAATTATGAATCAGACAATACACATACTTTTACCGATTCAACTGGTGCTACAAGTAGTGTAATAGATGTAAATCAAGTTTTATCTGATATTAAAGATGATATTTTTGGTAAGAGCGAAATTTACAATAGTAAAGTTCAATTAGATAAAGACTTTGGATCACTTAAAGGTATCGACTTTAGTACCAAAGTATTTAATGAAGCCAGTGATTTTGCAATTCCTTTAAGCACAAAGACTACCAAGATATGGAATTCTACTGAAGGAAAATATGACATAAATACTTTTGGTGGATATGAAACAGCCATTGTTGATTTAATTGCAAGTAAAAAAGGTTTGAGCAAAGAAGCCGCGAAAGCATTTAAGAAGAAATTTAAAGAAGATAATGCTGCTGCATTAACTCAATTTGCTAAAGACGCTGTAGAATATTATAATGCTCGTGCTGCAGATGATATGGCTGCTGCAACAAGTGCTCAAGCTAATTGGAATAACTTCTTTACTGCAACAGCAGTTAATCCAGCAGATGTCACAATGCCTGAGTTAATGAAAGAGTTATTAAAGGTTAATGCTGGTACTTCTAGACCAGCTTCTAATGGTAATGTACAAAAAGTTCATAATACTGAAGATTATCGAAATGCCTTTGAACAAGCTCAAAAAGCTTATGAACAACAAAAAGATGGTAAATAATTAAGAATAAAAGGGTGATTTCAAATGAATAATAGATATTTGATACCAGCCAATTCCAAAAAATCAATGTTAATCTTAGGATATTTTACAACATTTGATATAATAATGTTTGGTATTGGTTGCGTAACAACTATGACATTACTGGTTATCGTTAATACATCAAAAATAACCACAATATTATTAATATTATTACCGGCTTTAATAACAGGAATGTTAGTAATGCCGATTCCTAATTATCATAATGTATTAACATTAATTAAGAATGTATATAACTTCTTCTCGGGTCGAAGAAGATATTATTGGAGAGGTTGGTGTGTAAAAGATGAAACCAAAGATTGAGACATCAAAATATAGTGAAGATTGGTTACCAGTTAAACAAATATTAAATGGTATGATTCAATTAGATGATGGATATTATGTAACAGGAGTTAAAGTATCTCCTAAGAATATCTTTATTATGGATGAACAATATCAAGATAACGTAATCTTCTCATTAAGAAATTTATATAATACCATTGATTTCGAATTCTGGATGGTTATTGCCGATCGCCCAGTAGATATTAGTGTTTATTTATCAAGTCTACAAATCCTTTATTCTCGTAGTAATGATGCAGTTCAAAGAAAACTAATTCAACAAGATATTAACAAAGCTAATATGTTTAGAAGTCAAGAATATAACGTAGTTGATACAGAATATTATATTTTATTTAAAGAAAAGAAAATGGAAGTTATTCAAAAGAAACTTCATAATATCTTAAGTGGTTTAGTAAATTGTGGTTTAAATAGCCAACAAGTTTCTAATAATGATTTAAGAATGTTATTAGACAATTTCTTTAATGCTGGTAAACCAACTACATTTGGGACGGTGACAGCATGAGTATATTTAAGAGTGAAGTTGCTCCTAAGGGAATGCAATTTAATGTTACCGATTTTATGATAAGTGGTAAACATGCAACTATTCTAACAGTTGTAAGTTTTCCTAAAGACATCTATCCTGGTTATTTATCTAATGTAACTAGTGTAAATGGTGTTAAAGTTGTTATTAAACATATTCCGATTGATTTTAATATCATGAAGAAAATGTTAAATAAAGAGATTGCTGATTTAAAGCAACGTTATCAAACTGAACGTGATCGTACAACTCAAGAACGTATTCGTCAAGATTATGAATCATTAGAACAATTTGTATCAATGCTTGCAGCAACTCAAACAAGAATTTTTGATTTTCAAATGCATTTATTAGTTATGGCTGATAGTGCTGAAGAACTTGAAATGAAAAAGATGCAAGTTAGAACTTTCTTGGATGCAATGGGAATGCGTGCAATTCCATTAATGTTTGAACAAGAAAAAGTGTTAAAATCAATGATGCCTATCTTCCCACGTCAAGACGTAGAAGATCGTGTTGGAACACCAATTCCTGCATTAACTATTGCTGCAATGTATCCATTCGTATTTGATAGTATTAAAGACCCAGGAGATTCACTATTATTTGGGGTTGATTTCTCTGGTGGTGTGGTTTTATTCAACCAATTCTTATATCAAATTAAGAAAGAACATAACCGAAATAATGCCAACATGATTATGTTAGGTACTTCTGGTTCTGGTAAATCTACTGCTGAAAAAATGTTAATAAGAAGCCATATTAGAAACGGCTATAAGGTAGTAGCAATTGACCCAGAAGGTGAATTAGCAGATATGACTAAGAACCTAAAAGGTGATTTCCTTGATTTAGGTAAGGGTGGCGATTATGGTATGATCAACCCTCTAGAAATTGTTATTGATGCTGATGAACAAGAAATAGCTGAAGGGTTAGGTTATACAATTTTAACTAGAACCTTACAAAGTTTAAAAGCATTTATGAAATATTATTCACCAGATATTGAAGAAGATGTATTAACAATGTTTAGTGAAGTAGTTCAAGATACTTATAAACGTTATAAAATTGATTTTGATAGTGATTTTTCTAAATTTAGTTCTGCTGATTATCCGACTTTTGATGATGTTTATGCAACTATCAAAGGAAGATTATTATCAATGAATGATAAAACTCATGAACGTGATGTTATGGAACGTTTAGAGTTAAAAGTAAGACCTTTAGTAAAAGAATTAAGATATTATTTTACAGGTAAAACAACATTAAATATTAATTCTAACTTTATTGTATTTAATATTCGTGAATTAATGAATAGTGATGAAAATATTCGTAATGCCTTATTCTTCAATATTTTGAAGTATGCATGGGGCTTATGTTTAGATAGTAGTATTAATACAGTAATGTGTGTTGATGAAGCTCACGTATTACTATCTGGTAAAAATGAATTAGGTGCTGAGTTCTTAGCACAAATTCAAAGACGTAGTCGTAAATATAACACTGGTACTATTATTATTACTCAACAACCAACTGACTTTGCTGATTCAAAAATTATTATGCATGGAAAAGCAATCTTTGATAATGCCTCTTATTACTTAGTAATGGGCTTAAAGAAACAAGCAGTTGAAGATTTAGCAAAATTAATTGATTTAAATGAAAGAGAAATGGATAGTATTAAATATTATAATCAAGGTGAAGCATTATTTGTATGTGGTAGTCGAAGAATGCGTGTTAACGTTGTTGTTAGCCAAGAAGAACTAGACACATTTGGTGCTGGTGGAGGATTATAATAGTTAACTAGAAGTGGGGTGATTAGCATGGACGATGAACATAAAAATGGTAATGAAGAAAACTTTCTTGAGCGATTAAGTCGTGATATAAGTGAAGTTAGTGAATATTCACGTCCTAGTGATGCTGATTATCCAACTGATGAAGAACAACAAGAAGATGATGGATCCAGTAGTAATAGCAGTGATCCTAATCGTTTTAGAAGAAGAAGTAGAGGCGAAGATAGGGTTGACGAATCTAATGAAGGTGGTAACCCGTCTGAACCTAGACTAAATAAAGATAAAAGCGACGAGTTTATTGATCGCCGACCAAATGAACAAAATCGTTTTAAAAATGACAAATTAAATAGTAATCCAAATAGCCCGAACAATCCTACCAGTCCGGGCGATTTGTCGCGAAATAAAATGCCTAATCAAAGATTAGGTGGCCCAAATCCAGGTGTTCCTAATGCCGGTGGTGAAGTTGCTAAAGACGCTGCTTCTGGTATCGGTGAAGCGGCTAAGGATGCTGCTTTAAGTTCAGGAGAAGTTGCTAAAGACGCTGCATTAGGTGCTGGAGGCGAACTTGCTAAAGATGCTGCATTAGGCGCTGGTGGAGCTTCAACCGTTGGAGCCGCCGGAGTTGGTGGAGCAGCAGCTGAAGCGGCTAAGGATGCTGGTATTGCTGGTGCAACAACCGCAGCTGGTACAACCGCAGCTGCTACAACTGCCGTAGGATCTACTGCTGCAGCTACAACAACAGTAGCTGGAACTACTGCAGTTGAAGGATCTGCTGCTGTTGGTGGAACAGTAGTAGGAGGTGGTGGTCTTGCTGCCTTATTATCTAATCCACCTGGTATGGTTGCGCTTGGAGTAATGGTAGGTATTGCAGTTGTTTGTATAGTGGTAGCTATTGCTCTTGTTATAATAGTGTTTGCTGCGGTGTATACTAATAGTTTAACGGATATTAAGCTACAAAACGGATATGCTCTTATTGATGCTGGTTATTGTGAACACGTAACGGTTTATGATTCAAATGCTGATGGTACTTACCCATACGAAACATATATAGCTGGAGTAGTTACTGCTGAAGTGGGAATGTTTAATAATGATACTGTAAATAAGGTATTTGCAGTTGCTGCACGAAATTATTTTTACAATAATAATAAAAACTGTACAATAGCGGGTAATGCAACTAAGCAAGCTTTTTCTAAACCTACTGCTGCAGCACTAAGTGCAGCTAAGGCAACCGAAGGAATAATAATGTTATCAAACGGAAAAATTCCTACAGCCATGTATGATGCCTTTGCTTATAAAAGTGAAGATGGAAATAACTATTATTTAAAGCAAAAGAATCAAGCTATTTCTAAAAGTTGGTTTAGAAGCCATTATAAAACTGAAGAAGCATTTAATAGTGCCTTAAAATTTTATAAATCAGCCAATCATGGTAAAGGAATGAGTCAATGGGGTGCCCTATATTTAGCAGAAAACGGAAAAAACTTTGAAGAAATATTAAAATTTTATTATGATGATATTCAAATAGCTAGACAAGCTAGTGCATTAGCATATAATCCAAATGTTCATGTTACTAATGCTCCTGCTAATCGAAAATTAACTAAATCTTTTGATCAATTCCTTTCTGAACAAGGGTCTTCAATATCTTCATATAATCAAGCAATATTTAAAGCCGTAAATGAAGCAGGATATGGTACTCGTGCTGGTGTTGTTGCTGCTGGATATTCATTAATATCATTATTAGATGATAATTATGGATTAAGATTCCCATATGCCAATGGAGGACATTCATTTAAATTGGGTTCAAAATTTGATAATTGGCAAAATCCATTAGGAGCTGATCCTGGATGGGGATCTTATAATAAAGATGGCTGGTGTGTAAATGTGTGTTCAGAACATTATGGTATGGATTGTACTGGCTTTGTAACGTGGGCATTATATAATGGTGGATATAAATATTATCATGTTATCCACAATAAAGAAACCTTAGCCAAAGATTTAGGTGTTACATATTGTCATGCATCTGACTCTGATTGTAATGGTCAAGCTGGAGATTTATTAGTAAGCAATGGACACGCCGTGTTAATTGTTGGTTTTACTAATACGAGTTACATAATTGCACAAGCATCTTCGCCAAGCGAAGGTATGAAAGTAAATGCGATGGGAAAAAGAAATAGCAGTTATTATGTTATAAAAATGGATAATTTTTATAAAAACTGGCCTCGCCGTTAATAAATTTGAAAGGGAATAATATGAAATATATTAAAATTATAGTGTTATTATTAAGTATTACATTATTATCCGGCTGTACTATAAATTATGAATTAGAATTAGGTAGCAAAAACTCTGAGGCAATTACTTTTACAAATACCAACATGAGTTTAAATAAAGAAATACCGATAAACATTGATGATTATTATTCAACATTTGAATTACAAGAAAAAGCATCTGGAGTTAATTATTACAAGAAGACAATTAATCAAAATTATACTAAGTATGAAACAAGCTTAAATAATAATGATATTGAAAAGTCTACAGCATGTAATTTGATGTTTGAAAAATGTGTGTTTATTAATACAGAATCAAATAAATATATGTTATCTACTACTACTGGAACATCCGTTTTTGATGATTATTCATCGTTAGATAGTGTAATTATTAACATTACCGTTAATGGTGAAGTTTCAAAAAATAATGCCGACTCAATAGATGGAAATGTTTATACATGGGTTATTAATAGAAATAATCAGTCTGAAAAAAATATCTTATTAGAGTATTCTTCTAATAATCAAGGAAAAATAGGTAACGATGAAAAAGAAGAGGACAAAAAGATAGAAAATATTATTTATTTGGGTATTTTATTAATAGTATTATTAGGTTTGGCAATAGTTGTAATTATTGCTAACAAAAAGAAATATAAGCAATAATTAATTGCTCTAAAAATATAAGAGTGTTATACTATTCTTTAGAAAGAGGTTTTAAACATGAAGTTTAGAATTACCAAGCGTGATTTTATAATATTTGTAATATTTTTAATCTTATTACTATTATTATCATCAATCTTAGTTGTTAATTTTTATTCATTAGGTAATGATGGTGTTTTCTATGGTTTAAATCCAATTAAAGGTTTATTACCACCATATTTACCAGTAACCTTAATCGTTTTTGTTGCAGCAATTATTGTAATCTTTGTTTCTGTATCTTCATATATTTTCGATAAAGAAAAAGGTAAAGGAATCGGATTACTTTTTGGTGAAAAGAAAGAAAAAGGCTATTCAAGATGGGCAACTGATAAAGAAATGAAAGAAGGAGCAGGAATTTGCAAAGTAAATCCTAGCGATGAAAAGCTTTCAGCTGCCGGTGTGCCAATTATTAATAATGGTAAAGAAATTTGGTGTGATAATGGTTATTATCATAGTTTAATTATTGGTTCTACTGGTTGTGGTAAATCTGAATCAATTGTTAAACCAACCGTTAAATTACTTGCTAAAAAGGGTGAAAGTATGGTTGTTACTGACCCTAAAGGTGAGTTATACAAAGAAAGTGCTGAAGTATTAAAGAAAATGGGTTATAACATCATTACTTTAAACTTCCGTGAACCAAATCATGGTAATGCATGGAATCCTTTATCATTACCTTATCGTTACTATCGTGAAGGTAATAAAGATAAAGCTATCGAATTACTAGAAGATATTGGTGCTAATATTTTAATTGATCCTAAGAATCAAGCTGATCCATTCTGGGAAAAATCGGCTTGTGATTATTTCTCTGGTATTGCATTAGGATTATTTGAAGATGCTACTGAAGAAGAAGTTAACTTAAACAGTATTAACTATGTTGCTACTGTTGGTGAAGAACGTGTTGGTGGATCTTCAAGATATATTAATGAGTATTTTAAAACTAAGAGTCCGGATAGTTCTGCAAATATTTTTGCATCAGGAACTATTAATTCCCCTAATGAAACTAAGGGTGGAATTATCTCAATGTTTAAGAATAAAATTCGTATTTTCTCTACTCGTGATAATTTAAGTGAAATGTTATCATATAGTGATTTTGATATGCGTAAGATTGGTAAAGAAAAGACTGCTGTATTCATTATTATTCATGATGAAAAAACAACATATCATTCACTTGCAACGATCTTTATCAAACAATGTTATGAATGTTTAATTGACGTTGCTCAAGAAAATGGTGGTAAATTAAAATATCGTACTAATTTCTTATTAGATGAGTTTGCCAACATGCCACCAATTCGTGATGTTGATTCAATGGTATCAGCTGCTCGTAGCCGTGATATTAGATTCTTATTCATTATTCAAAACTTTGCCCAATTAAAGGATGTTTATGGTGAAAACGTTGCTGAAATTATTAAAGGTAACTGTGGTAATATTATTTACTTAATCAGTACTGAAATGTCAGCATTGGAAGAAATTTCTAAATTATGTGGTGAAGTAAAATCAAAAGAAAAAGAAAAGACGGCCTCAACGCCATTAGTTACGATTACTGACCTACAAAAGATGAAGCTAGGTGAAGCTATTTATAAACGTTTAAGAATGGACCCATTTAAAACTAAATTGGCTCCTGACTTTGATGTTAAATGGGGCTTTGAAAATATTGAAAGTCATTATCCAACAAGAGAACCAAAACCGCCAAAATTATTTGATGTAAAAGCGTTTGTTGATGAACACCGTAAAAATAATATGCCTCAAGGTATGGGCCCAGGAATGGGTATGGGTATGCCACCATTTGGTGACAATTTTAATCCATTCGGTGGTGGTGGTGCATTAAGAGAACCAACTCCTAAGAATGAACCAATTGACTTTGACAGCATGATGAAGGATATTGAAAAACGTATTCAAGAGATTGAAGAAGAAGAACGTAAAGAACAATTAGAAAAAGAAGCAAAGACTAAAGCTACTGCTCCAGTAGTAAAAGAAGAACCAGCAGATTTTACAATTAAATCTGATATGGACAAGATTGAAGACGACTTAACACCTATTAACATTTATAATGAAGAACCAGAAAAAATTGATATTCCAGAGGTTGTTAAAGTGGAGAAAAATCCAGTTAAAGAGGATATTAAGGAAACACCAAAGCCACAAGAAAAACCAATTATCAATGTTGATTCTGATAGTGTTATTGTTAATGAAAATGTTGTTACTGATGATGAATTCTTTGATGACTTTTTTGGTGATGATTAACTCATCACTTTTTTTTATGAATTAAATATGATAAAATAATTTTGTGATAATTATGAAAGAATTGTTTTTAAGTCTTTATAATAATATTGAAACCTTTATATTAAGTATTGGTTATTTTGGTGTGCTAGTAACGGCATTATGTATTGTTTTTGAATCAATTATTCCAATTGTACCAGTAGCTTTATTCTTTGCATTAAGTTGTATGATTTTAGGTAAAATTTATGGTTTAATTGTTGCTTATATTGCTACCATTATTGGGTGTATGTTATCTTATATATTAGTAAGCAAAATATTCCGCGATAAATTTCATCACTTTTTATCAAAGAAGAAAGCTGGTCGTAAAGTTTTAGCATTTGTGGATAGTGCTTCCGTTACATCCCTAACGGTTATTATGGCAATTCCCTTTGCTCCAGCATTCTTAGTTAATATTGCTGCCGGATTATCAGATAAAGTAACCAAAAAAACATTCTTGATATCGTTACTTATTGGTAAAGCATTCTTAGTATATTTCTGGGGCTTTATTGGAACTAGCTTAAAAAATAGTTTAAGTGATCCATTAATAATTGTTAAAATAATTATAATGTTATTAATTGCTTATATAATTAGTCAAATAGTTAATAAAAAGTTAGGAGTGAAATAATGGAATATGTCATTATTAGTTTACTAGGCGTAATTATCCTTTTATTAATATTAGTGTTGTTAAAGAAACGTGATAGTAAAGATGAAATTGAAAGATTAGGTCGTTTTGAAACCAATATCTTAAAAGAGATTGGTGATTTTAAGTTTGAAACATCTAAGCTAATGAATGATGATTTTTTAAAAATGAATGAAATCATTAATAAACAAATTAAAGAATTAGATGAAAAAGTTAATGAACGTATTGATAAGAACTTTGATAAAACCAATAAAACCTTTAATAGTGTATTAGAACGATTAACTAAAATTGATGAAGCGCAAAAGAAAATTGATAGTCTATCTAGCGATATTGTTTCTCTTCAAAGTGTATTAACTGATAAGAAAACACGTGGTATTTTTGGTGAAGTTAACTTAAATTATATTTTAACTAGTATTTTTGGTGAAAACAAAAAAGTATATGATATTCAACATAAATTAAGTAATGAAACCTTAGCTGATGCTATTATTTTTGCACCAGAACCATTAGGAAATATTTGCGTTGATTCTAAGTTCCCACTTGAAAATTATGAACGAATGACGGATAAAACTTTATCTAAAGAAGCTAGGGAAGCAGCATTAAAATTATTTAAAGCTGATGTTAAAAAACACATCGATGCGATTAGTTCGAAATATATTATTGTAGGGGAAACGGCTAATGAAGCAATTATGTTCTTACCAGCAGAAGCTATTTTTGCCGAAATTAATGCTTATCATCCTGATTTAATTAAATATGCTTATGAGAAAAAAGTATGGATATGTGGACCAACAACATTGATGGCAACTTTATCAATTATTGGTATGATTTTAAAGAATCAAGAGCGAGATAAATATGCTAAGATTATTCATGACGAATTAAACAAATTAAGTTTTGAATTTGACCGTTATCGTGAACGTTGGAATAAATTATCTAAATCAATTGATACAGTATCAAAAGATGTTAAAGATATTCATATCACTACTGATAAGATTACTAAACGTTTTGATTCAATTAATCATGTTGATAATAATATATTAATTGATCATCAAGGTGATGAATAATTAAATTACTAATAATTTCATAATATGTAATATGATTAAGTTTATATTAAATAACATATTAATGATAATCATTAGTTTTTTTATGGCTTTATTTATTATCAGTTTAAGCTATTTATTAGTAACCCATTCATTAATCAAATTCATCGTTTTTGATCTACGTAATGGCATAATTGAAAGTATTATGGCATCGTTTATTATTTTAGTTATTATTAATCATCAAAAAGTATCGAAATAAAGAAAAAGGCTTTATTTTTTTACGGTAATAAGATATAATGAATATATAGTAGAAAATAGGATAGGTGATTACTTTGGAGAAGAATGTCATAGATATTAAAGCCTTAGAAGAATTAATAAATAATAATCAAAATCATATAATCGAATTGGAAGCTGCACTTACCGTTTATAAGAGATGTACCGAACAAGTTAAAGAACAATTTGATAATATTGAAAAATTAAAAAGTGAAATGGCTACAAAAAACGATCATAGTGAAATTTTTGAGATTGCCAAAAAAATTGGTGAAGTTGAAGCTGAATTAATTATTTTAAATAATGAAATTGAAAAATCATTAAAAGTAATTAATGGTGCAAGTGGAATTGTTAATGTTAATGAAGAAATAGTTAACGCAATACCTAAGAAACCAGTTACTGAGGAAGTTATTAAAAAAGGTAAGGAAAACCGCAATAATATCTTTAAGCAATTTAAAGAAGACAAAAAGAATGCTAATGAAAGAATTGAAGCTGCTATAAAATCAGATAATCCAAAAAAAGCACTTGAATCAGTTTCAATCAGAGAGTTATTTGCATATTGTCGTTCTAAACATTATAAAAACTGTTATCGTTTAAGTAAAGATGATTTAATTGATTATTTATCTATTCACCAATCAACGAATGTTGAAGAAATAGTTAAGGTAATTAAAAAATTAAATCCAAAGGCAGAAATTGAAATTGCATCAGAAGGTTTAAATCACACAATTAAATCTTCTGTAGATGTTAAAGATTTAATACTACCTGCCGAATTTTCACATAATGATAAACATGATATAACTAATAAACATAAAACATTCAGTGGAGCATATTGTACAATTGCTGTTGAACCAATGGTTGAAGAATTAATATTCAAACCATTAACACCGGAAGAACCAGTTGTTAAAAAAGAACCAGATGTAAAATTAAGCGCTGAACAACAAAAATTATTTGATAGTTTCACTGATGATCAAGTAGCAACAATTATTGCTAATAATTCAAATCAAAAAGATGATTTTGTAGTAATGTCAATGAATGGGGTAACATTAACACTAGCTGAATTTAAAGCTGCCAAACGTGTTAATAAACCAGTCGTTGGTTCAGCAAAAGCAGAAGGAAAAGCTGAAGTAAAAGAAGAAGAAAAATCAATATTAAATATTAAAGATGGTGAACCATTATTTAAAAATATTGATAAATACGATGATGAATTAAATAAAATGGAAGCTGATCGTATTAAGATGGCTTCTAGTAAACAACTTGAAGCATTAGGTTATGAAGTTAAGAAACCGGGAAAAGCGGCAAAAGAAGAAAATAAACATCAAGTAGTTAAAATTGAAAAAGTTAAAACTGACGTAGCGCAAAAAATCTTTGATAAATTAAAAGCTGGAAAAGCTAAAATTAAACCATTTACTGATAAATTAAAAGACATTCGTGATAATGTTGTTGATAAAGTAATAGAAACCAAAGATAACGTTATTAGTACAATAACTCATCGTAAACCTTTAGATCAAGATGAGATTAGTAAAAAAGAATACTTCTATGCAATTGATCATATCTTCTTCCCAATAAGAGATATGGATAAAGATTTTGCTGATAAATATCAAGAACAAATTTTAGAAGATATTGAAAAAGGAACTATTACCGAAGAAAACGTTCGTAATATTAATATTGAAGAATTAAAGGCACGTTATAAAAATAAACTTGCTAGCACTGATCCTGAAGAATTAAAAAAGAATGCCGAAACATTTGAAACTCTTAGCACTCTTCAAAATATTGTAAATAATCTTACTGAAGAAAGTGAAGCACTTGATAATTTAAGACATAGTAAGTTATGCCAAAAGTTAGTAAATGGATTAGATGCTAATAAACCTGACTCAAGTGATTTATTACCTGCTTATTTATATTCATATTTAAATACAAATACAGAATATCATGAAAAAGCAAAATCTCTTGTTGGTTCAATATTAACTCCAGATGAAGTTAACCAATTGGTAGATGAATGCAAAAAAGCCGTTGTTCAATATCAAAAAGAACAAGAGGAAAAAGAAAGTTTTCCTGTATTTAAACCAGTGGCAGTGTAGAAAAGGAGATAATGGATTATGGATAAATTAGAAGCTATAACATTAGAAAATGATCTACAATATGTTATTATTAGTACACTAAATCATAAAGAAAATGCTTATATTTTAGTTGCTAATATTACTGGTGAAGAAACTGGCGATGAATTAGAAATTTTCAGAGCTACTCAAGGTGAATCTGGTTTGAGTGTTGAAAATATTGAAGATGAAAACTTATATAACGAAGTAAAAAATATCTTTGATGAAAAGCTTAAAAGGTTTGCACAAAATAATGCTTAATAGCATTATTTTTTTATGGCTTCATATAATTAGTTGATGAATATGAAAAAAATAATAATCTTTATAATAATCTTAATTCCAATATATACTAAAGCAATTAGTGCTGATGCCTATATCGTAATGGATGCAAATACTAATCGCGTTTTAGATGGCAAAAACATTAATAAAGAACATCTTATTGCATCAACTACTAAAATAATGACGGCTATCATTATCATTGAAAATGTTAATTTAAATGAAGAGGTTGAAGTTAGTGATGTAATATTAAAATCATATGGCAGTAGTATGTATTTAAACGTTGGAGAAAAACTAAGGGTAATTGATTTATTATATGGGTTATTGCTACGTAGTGGTAATGATGCCGCAATAATGCTTGCTAATTATTACAGTGGTAGTATGGAAGCTTTTAGTGTGGTTATGAATAACTACGCTAAAAAACTTGGTATGAATCATACGACATTTATTAATAGCAGTGGACTAGAAAATGATGCTGGGATTGGTAATATATCGACTGCTTATGATATGGCTATTTTAGAAAGTTATGCGATTAATAATAACATCTATAATAAGATTAGTGGAACAAAGTATTATAACTTTAAAAGTAGTAATAAAAGTTTTAGTATGAAGAATAAAAACAAATTATTATTTGAAACCAATTATGTGATTGGTGGTAAAACAGGATATACCAAAAAAGCGAGAAGAACATTAGTATCAGCTGGTATAAAAGATAACAAAAAAGTAATTGTGGTAACACTTAATGATCCTAATGATTTTAACGATCACAAAACTTTATATCAAAAAGTATTTAAGAATTATCAAATTAAAAATGTTTGCGAAAATATTCATTCTATTAAAGATCCTCTAAATTTATATGATGGGTATGAATTCAATTATGATGAAGAATGTAATTTATTATTAAATAAAGATGAGATTAAAAGCCTTAAAATTGATTATGTATTATTTGATAATCATTCTAAAAAAAATCATATTGCCGGAATTATTAAGTTTAAAATAAATAATAATATTATCTATCAAAGTTTAATTCGCCTAAAGAAAAAAGTGAAGTGGTATCACTATTTACAATGTCTATTTAATGGTTGTTAATTTATGGTTTGATTGATATAATTTAATCGGTGGTACCTTATGGAAGAAAGATTACAAAAAAAGATTGCTGCTAGTGGTTTATGTTCAAGGAGAAAAGCCGAAGAATTAATTACTGCTGGAAAAGTATTGGTTAATGGTAAAATTGTAACTGAAATGGGTATAAAAGTAAGTAATAAAGACGAAATAATGGTTGATGGTAAATTAATAAATAACACTGATAAATTATATTATTTATTGTATAAACCAGAAAAAGTTATTAGTTCAACTAAAGACGAACATAATCGTAAAACGGTCGTTGATTTGATTGATTGTACTAACGAAAAAATATATCCGATTGGACGATTAGATTATGATACAACTGGCATTATTTTATTAACTAATGATGGTGCTTTAACGGATATTTTAGCTCATCCAAAAAATATGGTTCCTAAAACTTATGTTGCTAAGATTAATACAATATTAACTAAAGATGAAATATATCAAATTAAAAATGGTATTAAGATTGATAATCGTAAAGTTGAAGTACTATATTTTAAAGTAAGAAAGGTCAATAAAGAAAATCGTGTTTCAACAATTGAAATAACAATTAGTGAAGGTAGAAATCATATTGTCAAAAATATCTTCTTATCATTAGGCCATAAAGTATTAAAATTAAAAAGAACTACTTATGGGTTCTTAGATTTATCCGGATTAAAAAAAGGGGAATATCGTTCATTAACGATTAAAGAAGTTAAAACTTTATATGCTTATAAAAATAATAAAATAAAAAAAGTATAGTTCTCTATACTTTTTTATTTATGGCAAGGGCAACCATCACCGCAGTGACAATCATCGCCACAATTACATTCATCATCGCAATTACATTCTTCACCGCAATCACAAGCTTCTTCAGCTTTTTCTATAATAGTAATTGCTTCAGTAGGGCAAGAATCAATTGCATCAAGTAAGGCTTGATCATCTAAATTATCATTTGATATAACAGATGGGAATCTTCCATCAAGGAAATCAAAATGAGTTTGATCAATTCCACAGCAACTTCCACAACCAATACATTGGTTTTTATCAATATTAATAACTTTCATTTAATCCTCCTGAATTAATTATATTGATAATTAATAAAAAAGTAAATATATATTTAAAAATAATGAAATATATGATATTATGTAATTGATGATAGTTGGTGATTATATGGAATCTCGTGCTGAAAAATTTAAAGATACTGTCTTAGAAGAACAACCGGTAGAAATAAAATCTCGTTCATCTAGAAATCAAGAATTATATCATAATATAAGTAATGAAGAATTAGACAGTGTCACAATTAAAGCAAATTCTAGTGTTTTAACTGATGATGTTCATAATATTAATATTGCTCAAGTAAGAGATATGTTAGATAAAAAATATCGTGATGATTATGATCGTAAAACCATTAATATTCCCGAACAATCTAGCTATGAAGAAATTGAATTTGAAAAAACACGTGAATATGATATTAATCAAATATTAAATAGTGCTAAAAGTGAAAATGCTAAAAATGATTATAATGAAGAACGCTTAAAAAAATTACGTGATACGCAATTTGATATTTTAAAGAATTTAGATTTAAAAGAAAAAGATACTGTTGGAGCTCCTGATGATCCTAAATCAATGGGATTAATGGAATTAATAAATACTATTACAGAAAATGAATTAACTAATACAACGGTTGATCCCCTAGATATATTAAGTGATCTTAAGGGTGATGAAAATACTAAAATGATTAATACTACTAAATTAACACAAGCAGTTGAAGTAAGTGTTACTAATAATAAAGAAGAAAAAGATGTTAATACTTTGACTGATTCAATTGAGTTTAATAATAGTGATTTTGATGATTTTGATGATATTAATAAAACTAAATCAAATAAAATTGTCTTAGTAATTTTATTTACGTTATTAGGAATTGGTTTTGTTGCTGGGTTAGTTGTTTTATTAAATTATATCTTAGGATGGGGTCTATTTTAGATCCCATTTTAATATGCTTTAATATGAAACTAAAATTAAAAAAAAGCCTTCTTTTTGGATTTATGTTATTTTAGGAATAGTTGAAGTTATTATTCTGGTTGTTTTAGTATTAACTAATTTAGGAAAAAAAGCTTATGAAATAACTATTTTTAATATTGAAAAGAAATTAGACCGTAATGTTTTAAAATATTATAGTTTTGATAGTATTACTAATTATAATGTGAATGATTTGATTAAAATCGAGTATAGTAAGAACGAAAAGGAAATTATTAATGTTAGATATGATGTTAATAATACTAATCATTTTATCGATGAAAACTTAGGTCAAATAGAAAACTTATTAGTATTAAATAGTTCAAATAATTGGTTTAATAATACTAATTATCTAGTTGTAATGGTTCCGGTAGGAATGTTATTCAATAATTTATACTTTGATTCCATGGGACCAAAAATTCCTTTTAAGATTTATTATATGGAAAGTTTTTATGCTAACTTATATACTAAAATCACTAATTATGGAATAAATAACTCCCTAGTGGAACTATTTATTGTTGTAACGGTTAAGTATCAAATCATAGGCTATCGCTCTAAAACAATCAAAAAAACATATGATTATTTATTAGCTGCCACCTTGATTAATGGCAAAGTACCTAATATGTATAATGAAGGAATAGTTAAAGAATCGAATAAAGTTGAGTTAAAGTAAAAAATTAGTTATAATGAAGATGGTGGTATTAATATGAAATCAATTAAAATTAATGATATTAATTATAAAGTAATTAAAGATGATTCCGGTATTATTAATGTTGAAGAATTAAATGAATTAATAACTGATTATTTTACACCATATGATTATATCGTTGGTGATATTGCTTATAGTCATTTAAGATTAAAAGGATTTAATAATAAAGATAATCCTGGTTTTAATAAAATTAACGATTATACTAAAGTTGATGATTATATCAAAAATAAGTGTGCTTATGGTTGCAAGTTTTTCATTATAGAGAAAGAAAAGTAGCATAAAGTAAAGAAATTTTATTGTTTCTTTACTTTTATTTTGATATAATAATTATTAGGATAGAGGCGTATCTAGATGAAGATAATTGTTAACAAACAAAATTATGAAGCAGATTTAATGTTTACAATTAATACTGCCACTGGGACTAAAAACGTTATTATGTATACTGATGATAAGGTCCTTGATGGTGGTTTTTATGCGTTCTTTATTGGTGAATTAATTGGTAATCAAATTAGTAGTATAAGTGGAGAATATTGGCAATTAGTTACTAATACTATTATTAATATGATTAAAACTAATCAACCACCAGTATTTAATTTACCTACCGGTGAATTAGAGGCGGTTAACAATATAGGTGGTATTCGTGTGCCAATAGATACAATTATTATTTATCGTAATAGCATCAAAGATAGGGTATTCCAAGTTGAACCACAACCAATGCCACCGGTTTATCAAAGCGTTGTAACACCGATTCCTGTGGTTAATACTATTAATAATCCAACACCAATGGTAAGTAATCCTAATGAATATATGTATTCACAACCAGCACCAGCACCAGCACCAGTCGTATCACAACCTAGTAACGAACCGATAGCTACTCCAGATAGTTTTAAGGATACATTTGCTAAAGAAGTAGATAATATTTTAACTAATCAAGAAGCAGTTGCCGAAAATCTGATTGAGGCTTCATCTGATATTAAAAAACTAGAAGAAAAAGTAAGTGCTATGGAACAAAGAATAAACGCTCTAGAAACAGCACTAAAACAATCTTATCAAACCTATAATAATCAGCAACCAGTTGAAGAACAAAGTGTTGATGTATTTGGTAAATTAGCTGCTTAATAAAAATAGTTGTAATAACTATTTTTTATTTTGTATAACTATTATTTTTTTCGAATATGTTTTATTATGAAAGAAGACATATTTAATAATTATCAAATTATTGTAGAAAATATTGAAAAGATTAACGATAATGTCACTAAAATTATTACCTCTAGTGCTAATTACTATTATTATCAAACCCGATTATCCGAAACAGTTATTAAAGAAGCTTATGAAGTTTATGGGGTATTAAAAAAACATAATATCTTAACTAATGAAATAATAAAGACTACTTATAATACTTATTCTACTAAAGATAATTATGTATTAGTTAAAATAAATAAGGATCTGACAAATAATCTTGATCTAGAAGATATCTTACTTTTTTTAGATAATCAATATATGAAAAATAATCGCAGCAGTAATCTATCAAATGAGTGGGCTTTAGAAGTTGATCAAATAAATAAAATAATTGTTGAAAATAAGATTAATGATATTGATATTTTAACAATTCATCATTATTATGTGGGGTTAGCAGAAAATGCCATATATTATTATAATATGTACGTTAATAAAGAAACTCATTTAGTCGTACCTAGCCATCGAATAATAACTCTTTATGCTAACGATTTATATAATCCACTAAATTTATATTGGGATAGTAGGGTAAAAGACTTATCAGATTATTTTAAATTAAAAATGATTAATAAATCATTTGATATTCAAGAATTAGAATACGTATTAATAACCAAAAAATGGGACAAGAATGATATATTAGAACTAATTGCAAGATTAATGTATTGCAATAATTATTTTGATAGTATGAAACGTTATCTTAGTGATAAAAAAGAAGATATAAAAAAATATTTGCTAATGGCAAATACTTATCAAAATGATTTAAAAATAGTTATGATGATGTTAAATCAATATTATCAAATTCCGATTGTGTATTGGCTTATAGCGGAACATTAATAACATCAATTACTTCTGGAACTTGTTCCTTAACATAATTTAATACGCCATCTTTTAGGGTAACATCCATCATTTCACAATTTTCGCAGTGGCCGGATAATCTAACATATAAATAATTATCTTCATATTTAACAAATTCAATATTACCACCATCAGCTTCTAAGAATGGAGCAATTTCCTTAATTAATTCTTTTAATTTTTCAGTATTATCCATGGCCATCACCAATAAAATTATACTTTATTATATGATTGGTTGTAAAGTAAAAAACAATATATTGCTTTATGTTTAAGGGGTTTAATGATATAATCTATTTGTGATGTGAAATGAAGAAGTATAAAATTGGTGATGTAGTAACTGGTACTGTGACTGGTATCGAGAGTTATGGCGTATTTGTTAACGTTGATGAATATTATACCGGTATGGTTCATATTTCTGAAATATCTGATAAATTTGTTAGTAATATAGCTGATAATTATTTAGTTGGTGATAATATTAGAGCAATTGTTATTGATATCATTGAAGAAAAAAAGCAACTAAAACTATCCATTAAATCATTAAATAAAAAGGAATGTATTGATAAATCATTAAATGGTTTTGAACCATTAAAAGAAAAATTACCAGAATGGATTAATGATAAGATTTCTGAAATAGAGCAATAAAAAAACACCTTTAATAAGGTGTATTTTTTTAAATGGTGCCCAAGGCCGGACTTGAACCGGCACGAGCTTTAACACCCGCAGGATTTTAAGTCCTGTGCGTCTACCAATTCCGCCACTTGGGCGGGCACCAATCTCTTTTTCAAGACTCTTTAATTATATGATAGTTTTTTACAAATAGCAAGTATTTTTTGCTATTTTTTGTTATGTAGCCTAAAAAAGGCGGTAGCAAATATTAAAAAGCCAATATTTAGGAATGTTAGGCGTCATTAATCCAGCAAGCTACTAGTATTAGATTCGAACCATTTAATAAATAAAGTGCGTTTATCCGGACTTATTTTTTGCTTATTTTTATTGACTTTTTAAAAATAGTTATGTTATAATCAATTTGTTGTCGGAGGAATACCCAAGTCCGGTTGAAGGGACTGGTCTTGAAAACCAGGAGGTCGTGTGAGCGGCGCAGGGGTTCGAATCCCTTTTCCTCCGCCAGTTTATTTTTAAAAATTTATTCATCGCGGGATGGAGCAGTTTGGTAGCTCGCTGGGCTCATAACCCGGAGGCCGTTGGTTCAAATCCAGCTCCCGCAACCATTGTTGGTTCGTTAGTCTAGTGGTCTATGACGCCTGCCTGTCACGCAGGAGATCACGGGTTCAAATCCCGTACGAACCGCCATTTTTTGGCTCCATAGCTCAGTCGGTAGAGCAGAGGACTGAAATTCCTTGGGTCGCTGGTTCAATTCCCGCTGAAGCCACCAGTTAGAAAAATTACAGCCTAAAAGGCTGTTTTTTGTTGATTATTTAAGGGTTTTGGGTTATTATTATAAATTGTAAAAAAAGGAGGGGGTAAATATGGCTATTTTTGCTACTAAGAAACAAATAGATGCTTTTAAAGATTTAAGTGTTACTTTAAGTGAATACTCATGCAAGTTAAAAGATGCTTCATTAGTGGAGCAGTTTAATTTAGTGGAAGAAATACATCAATTGATTAAAGAATCAGCCCCTATCTTTTATAAAGATCGTAGTTTCTGTGTGTATTATAAGAAATTATTAGATTTAGTAGTAGAGTGTGAAAGTGTTTATAGTGCGGGTAATTATCCATATGATGGAGATATTTTCTCTTTCTATGATCGTAGTGATTTAAAAAATGTAGATAATTTATTGGATTATATTGCTACTAAAATAAGAAAAAATTTAATAGAAGATTATCGTATATATATAAGAAAACAATATAAAGTAGATAATCCTTATTTAACTATTGATAAAGTAGATGTTACTAACATGTGTAAGAGAGTTAGTAGGGAAGTTCAAGAGGAATGTGAAAAATTAGGAGTTAAATGTAAAAGAATTAGAATAGAGCCTGGTTTTAGCAAGGATGTATCTTTATATGGTGGCTGTGGATATCATTATTTTAATGTAATAACATTTAGAGGTAGAGAATATTTAATGGATTTAACTTATAGTCAATTCTTCTGTAATAATTCTACTAATATGCTATCTAGATTAGGAGTACCAATACTTGTACCATGTAATCCAGGAATATATATGTTAATGGATGAAAAATGATCTCAGACAGCAGAGATTATATTAGAAAGAGGATGGGTTCCTTTCGATGAAGCAAATATTAAGAATTATTTTGATGGTTTTGCTTTATCAGTAAGAAATGGTTTGTTTTATGAAATGAATGGGGAAGTTGATTATCATACTCCATATAGCGCTAGTGATTATATACATTTTTTAGAAGGATCTGATAATATGTTTAAACATGAACCAAAGGAAGGTTTAGGTAGACAAATAAGACCACTTAAGGATCCTTCAATGGTATTTAATAGAAAATAAAAAGACCTTAATGGTCTTTTTAAATAAATAGATTTTCTTGGTATTTAATATTATACTTTGATAATAATAAACCTAGTGAGTCTTCTTGTTCATAAATATGTTCATATTCATTATTATAGATGGTTGTAAATGGATTTGCATTAGAGCATATAGTAAAGTTTAAATATTTTTGGTTATTAAAGATTATCATTATTTCAACGATATCTTGTCTTTCTTTAAGACGGTTTAATTTATAGGATTCAGTTGTCTTATTATTGATATTTAATAATAAGAA